>NZ_JBIBEB010000004.1:0-334496 GCF_042902325.1 Pseudomonas sp. NPDC012596
CCAAGGCGAACAACCATGGCCTGACTGGAATGGCACGTTGCAACAAATGTGGGAGCGGGCTTGCCCCGCGAAGCGCCGCGCGGGCGGCGCTCGATTTACGCCACACCCCAAAACTCAAGGCATGCGCCCAGCAACCCCTCAAAAACCGATAAATGCGTAATACACCGGCGGTTCGTCCGTCGTTTGCAGCCCGAGCCCCTGGAGCCTCGCCGCTAGCTCATCATCCTGCACATGCAATGTCCACCGGCAATCATCAGGCTCAGGCACCTGCCCCAGCGCCCGAGTAAACGCCCCCATCTCCGGCAGATACGCAGTAAACCCGTTCCCCTTCAACGCACTGGTCGTCATCCCCAGCACCTGGCACACGGCAACCTTGCTGGCGATATCGTCCCGGTCAGCCTGCCGCGAAGCCTGCACCAACGCCGCCAGCTCCGGGTCGATCGGTTGCGTACCGACGATCAGCTCAGGCCCTTGCTCCCAAGCCTCTGGTGGGCAGTCCTTGTTCGCTGGCCGCAATGGAATGTGCGGGTTGATTTCCACCGGGTAGATGCGGCAGACCAACGGCCGGGTCTCGTAGATGGTGCACAGGTCATTGTCGTCGAGGTTACGGCAGCGCCCGGGGTTGAAGGCGGCAAAAGTCACCGAAACGCGCATATCGCTGCCGCCGCAAGGCACTGGGTGCGAGCGGCGCAGCACATGCTCACGCTGATCGGCCGGCATGCCCGGGCCGTCTACCACGAACGCTTCGATCAGCACCACCACCTGGCCGCCGGCCGCTGCCCACTGGCGCGACTCGCCCAGCGTCAGCGGCACATGGTGGCCTGTGCAGCACTTGCCGCAGCCGGTACAGGCAAAACGCAGGCTATCGTTCACTTGGCGTCAGGGTTCCATTCGCTGACGAAGGCGCGCTGGTGCTGGCGGTCGAACAGGCACAGCTCGGTGCCGGTGCGTTGCTGCATGTGCTTCTGCGGGTAGACGCCTTCGATGACCAGCGCGCTGAAACCCACCTGGTCATCGAATTCCGCAGGCTTGCCGCGGGCGTGGGCATCCTTGAACTGGCTGGCGGCCAGGCAGGCCTTGAGCATCTGCTGGCGTTGTTCGTTCCAGGCCTGGTTACTGGAGGCCTGGGCGCTGAATGCTGAAAAGATGATCACAAAGAACAAAAATTGTCGAGCCATCACGGGTTCCACCTACAAATGGGTGAATTATGCCTTTGATATTGGATGGTGCAAACGGTTATTTCCTACAGCATTCTCGGATTTTTTACGCATTGTTTCAAGCGCATGCTTAGATCAATAATTCCTACTTCAATTTTGACCTGATTTTTGTTTCGGCTATAAGGTTATTGTGCGATTTGCATTTGACATGTTCCGCTGGGGGTGGGAATGCGTTTTGAAGGTGATTACCAAGAGCTTAGGGCAAAATTGATTCAGTTGGATTCTGCTGGCGTTTGGAAAGCGTTGAATCCGAATCAATATCAGTTTCGAGCTAATAGTGGCGGGGTGCTAAATTGGTATCCCAATACCCGCAATATGACGTTCCAAGGAAAGCCAGAGGCTGCAGGTGCGCTCCAGTGTCTGGTTCAAGACCTGCTCGCTATGGAGGATGGACCGCAACCCCAGAGTTTAGCTGATGAGGCTGATGAAGCTATCAGAAGCTTGGCTGAAGAGAATGTAATAATAAACGCGTCTTTTTTAGATGATTCCTACTCTGATTCAGAACTGGTTATTGGCTTGGTTGGTGCGGTTGGTACTGACTTGAAAATTGTTTGTCAGCTGTTGGAGGAGCGCCTCAAAGCATTTTCCTACGAGGCTCATCAGATAAAAATTTCATCTGATGTTATCGCCATGCTTGGGGAAGCGCCAATAGCAAAAAATGAGTTTGAGCGTATTGATGGGTTCATGGTTGAAGGTAACAGGCTTCGGAATGAGTGCCAGGATAATTCTGTGCTGGCGCTTGGCGCGGCGGCAGCCATAGGAAAGATGCGTGCTGAGAGTGCTCCTAGAAGAAATGCCTATATCAT
Organism: Pseudomonas sp. NPDC012596; assembly: GCF_042902325.1. Taxonomy (NCBI): domain Bacteria; kingdom Pseudomonadati; phylum Pseudomonadota; class Gammaproteobacteria; order Pseudomonadales; family Pseudomonadaceae; genus Pseudomonas; species Pseudomonas sp. NPDC012596. The sequence continues at coordinate 2,024 of NZ_JBIBEB010000004.1, forward strand.
AAATTCTTTAAAAAGCCCCGATGAAGTCCAGCGGCTCAGAAAGATATATGCGGGTGGCTTCTTCCTTATTGGTGTGCATGCAGATTCAGAGCGCAGGCATAAGTATTTAGCTGAGGACCTCAGGCTGTCGAAGACGCAAATTGATAATCTTGTTTCACGGGATGAAAACGAAAAGGAAAAGTTTGGTCAGCACACCAGAGATACTTATCATTTGTCTGATTTTTTTATCAGTAATGATGGTCACCATGACGATCTGAAAAAGCAGGTTTGGCGAATACTGGATCTGCTGTTCGGGAAGCCATACGTTACCCCAACTTTTGATGAGTATGCTATGTTCATGGCGTTCTCAGCTTCATTGCGATCTGCGGATTTATCGCGTCAGGTGGGTGCGGTCATCGCCAAGGACAATTGTATTGTTGCTACAGGAGCTAACGATGTTCCTCGCTCAGGGGGAGGCTTATATTGGCCTAGTAAAAACGAATCTCATGAAATCGTTGACGCAGAAGACGGTCGTGACTACAAGCGTGGCGAAGACTCCAATGCCGCTCAGAAAAAGGCAATAATCGATGGGCTGATAGCGATTTTGCCTGACCACCTTAGGGTTGAACTTACCCCTTTGATTTCATCAAGTGGAATAAAGGATATTACAGAGTATGGGCGGGTTGTGCATGCAGAGATGGAAGCGATTTTATCTTCGAGTCGTGCTGGCGTAACCGCTTTGGGTAGTACAATTTATTGTACTACCTTCCCTTGCCATAATTGCGCTAAGCATATAATAGCCGCAGGTATAAAGAGGGTGGTTTATGTAGAGCCTTACCCTAAAAGCAAGGCGCTACAATTTCATTCCGATGCGATATCTACCAATCCTGATAGTGCAGGTGTCTTGTTTCAACCCTTTATGGGCGTGGGACCACGTAGTTTTTTTGATCTCTTTTCCACAAATCTGGGAAGTGGCTATCCTGTCATACGTAAGACAGTCGACGGTCAAGTGGTTGACTGGCGCGAAGCAGATGCTAAATTGCGCACCCAAATGTTGCCATGCTCCTATATCGAGCGTGAGTCCATAGCAAGCACTATGCTGTCAACGTACCTGAAGGAGAAATCGGATGAGCGGAGCTAAACAGGATTTTCTTCGTTACCTTGACGATTGCCGTAAGAAAGTCGAGCAGTGGCCTAGCTGGAAGCAGGAGGCTCTGAAAGCACCGGTAAGAGATCGAAGCCAGTCTGATGGCGCTCCTCAGGTGCGGGTGCAGTCCAAGCGCGGATGATGGGACTCGGCAGGGGTCTTAAGCGACCAACTGCCGAGTTATTGTGGTGTTAGCGCTCGGCAAACACCACAGTGCGCGCCGCCACCACCAGGCAGTCGGTCAACTCGGGCGAGGAGAACTTGGTGAGGATGGCATTGGCCCCCGCCTGCCTGGCCTTTTCGGCGCTCATGGCGCTGTCCAGCGAGGTGTGCAGCAGCACGTAAAGGTGCTGGAAGTCTGGCGTTTCGCGCAGGGTGCGGGTGAAGGCGTAGCCGTCCATTTCCGACATCTCGATATCGGAAACGATGATGTTGATTTCCTGCCCGGTGCCCTGCAACTCCAGCAGCACGTTGATGGCATCCTTGGCACTGCGCGCGGTGTGGCAGTCGATGCCGAGGTTGCGCAGGGTATGCACCGATTGCTGCAACGCCACCTGGCTGTCGTCGACCACCAGGATATTTGCAGCGGCGAGCAGGCTGGCGTCCTCTTCGTTCAGTACGCCAGGGGCCGGTTCCGGCTCGGGTGGGGCGATGGCATGGATGACTTTTTCGATGTCCAGCACCTGCACCAGGGTGTTGTCGACCCGGGTCACGCCGGTGATGAACGAGCGGCTGCCCGAGCCATACGGCGGCGGCTTGATGTCGGTGCTCAGGCAATGGACGATGCGGCTTACGCCCTGCACATGCAGGCCCTGGCGTGAGCGGCTGATCTCGGTGACGATCAGGCAGCCACCCTCGGGGTCGGCCAGCGGGCGTTCACCGATGGCGCGGGACAGGTCGATCACCGACAGCGGGTTGCCGCGCAGGGTCGCCACGCCTTTCACATGCGGGTGCGATTCGGGCAGCCTGGTCAGCGCCGGGCAAGGGATGATCTCGCTGACCTTGAGCAGGTTGATTGCCATCAGCTTGCCGCTGCGCAGGGTGAACAGCAGCAGGGACAGCGAATCCGCGCGGGCATTTTGCGTGGCCATGGTGACCTTCGTGGGAAACAGGGGATATCGGGTTATCGGCCTGTTTTGGCTGGGCTTTAACTTGGCGGCAGCCCTATCGCCGGCAAGCCGGCCCCCACCTCAAGACACAAGCGGCTTCAGCCACGAAGCAGGCGCCGCGGTGGATGGCACCGGCTTCGCCGGTGTTCGCGGCTGAAGCCGCTCCTACAGGATCCCCGCCAAATCAGTAAGGTAGCGATTGTTCTGTGGGAGCCGGCTTGCCGGCGATGGCCGCGCAGCGGCCCCTAGCGCTCGCGCAAGGCCTCCTTGGCGCGGTTCAGCGGCTTGATCAGGTAATCGAGAATGGTCTTCTCACCGGTGCGGATATCGACCGTGGCAATCATCCCGGGCACGATCGCGAAGTGCTTGCCTGCTTTGTTCTGCAAGCTGTCCTGCTCGGTGCGGATAAACACCCGGTAGTAGTAGATCTCCGGTTTCACTTCATCCTGCAGGGTGTCGGGTGAAATCCCCACCACCTTGCCATCCAGCCCACCGTACACCGAATAGTCATAAGCGCTGATCTTCACCTTGGCCGCCTGGTCGGGGTGGATGAAGGCGATATCGCGGGGGGCGATGCGGGTTTCGATCAGCAGCCTTTCATCCATCGGCACGATCTTCATCACCTGCCCACCCGGCTGTACTACGCCGCCCAGCGTGTTGACCTCGATGTCCTTGACGATGCCGCGCACCGGCGAGCGCAGGGTCAGGCGGGTGAGCGAGTCGCTGCGCCCGCGGATCACCTCCGACAGGCTGTCGGCTTCGGCGCTGGCCTTGGCCAGCTCTTCACGGGCGCGCACCAGGTAATCGGAGCGTGCTTCGTTGGCCTTGAGCTCGAGCTCCGAGCGCTGGCGGTTCAGGCGGATCACTTCGACGCGGCTGGATGCCCCCATCTTGGCCAGGTTCTCGGTGATTTTCAGCTCGCTGCGCACCAGCCGCAGCGAGTCCTCGATGCCTGCCAGGGTCTGTTCCAGGCCGCGGCGGCGGGTCTGGTACAGCGCGGTTTCGGCGTCGATCAGGTCGGCCGAATCGCGCAGGCTGTCGGGGAACACCAACGGTTTGCCGGTGACCTCGGCGCGCAGGCGCGCCACGCTGGCCTTGGCCGCTCGGTACTTGGCCTCGCTCTCACCAACGCTGGAGGCCGTCTTGGTCGGGTCCAGCTGGGCGAGTATCTGGCCGCGCTCTACCATGTCGCCTTCGGCCACGTTCATCTCGGCGATGATGCCGCCTTCGAACGACTGGATCACCTGCTCTCGGGAGCTTGGGATCACCTTGCCAGTGCCGGTGGACACCTCGGTCACTTCGAACCAGGCCGCCCAGCCCAGAAACGCCGCAAGCATCAGCGCGCACACGCTGATGACCCGGCCCGCGCGCAGCACGGCCTGGTCGTCCTGGCCATCCAGGTAGGAGGCGGGGAGTTCATGGTTGCTCATGCCTGCGCTCCTTGCAATTTGGCCAGTGCGGCGTCGCGCTTGTCGTCGATGACGATGCGCCCACCATCGAGCACGATGATCCGCTCGACCCGTTGCAGCACGCTCAAGCGGTGGGTGGCGATCACCAGGGTACGGCCCTGGCAGAAGCGGTCGAGGTTATCCAGCAGCTTGCGCTCGGTCATGTCGTCCAGCGAGGCGGTGGGTTCGTCCAGCAGCAGTACCTGCGGCTGGCGCACCAGCAGGCGCGACAGCACCAGGGCCTGGCGCTGACCGCCGGAAAGGCCGATGCCGCCCTCGAGGATCAGGTGGTCCATGCCTTTGGGCAGGCGGCGCACGAAGTCCAGGGCGCCGGTGGCGGCCAGCGCGGCGACCAGTTCCTGGTCGCTGGCCTGGCCGGCACCCAGGGTGAGGTTCTCGCGCAGGGTGCCGTGGAACAGCCGCGCATACTGCGGCAACAGGCCCACGTCACGGCGCAGGTCGGCAGGGTCGAGGTGGGCAAGGGCGATACCATCCAGGGTGACTTCGCCTTGCACCAGGTCCATCGCGCCGCCCAGTGCCTGAAGCAGGGTCGACTTGCCGGCGCCATTGCGCCCCAGCACGGCAATGCGTTCGCCGGGCTGGATGTCCAGCTGGCCGATGTTCAGCACCGGTGGCGCCTCGGCGTCGTAGCGGAAGTTGGCCTGGCGCAGCCTGTACTCGCCGCGGATGGCCGGCAGGTGCACCCGCGCTTCGCCTTCGGGGTGGTCGACCGGCGACTGCATCAGCTTGTCCAGGCCTTGCAGTGCCACCTTGGCTTGCTGCCAGCGGGTCAGTACATGGGTGAGCTGGGCCAGCGGCGCCATCATGCGCGAGGACAGCATCGACGCTGCCACCAGGCTACCGGTGGTGAGGTCGCCGGCAATCACCATGGGCGCGCCGATGACGATGACCACGGCAAACACTGCGCCTTGCACGTTCTGGGTCCAGGTCACCAGGCCATTGGTGAGGGTGCGCAGATGCAGGTTGGTGTGCGCGCAGGCGGCGTTGTACTGGTTCCACTGGCGCTCGAAGCGCGCTTCGGCCTGTAGCGCCTTGATCTCGTCCAGGCCCTGGATGCTCTCTACCAGCATGGCGTTGCGCAGCGACGACTCGCGCATCGAAGCGTTGGCCAAGCGTGCCAGCCGGCGTTGTGCCAGCAGGCCCGGCAAAAGCATGGCCAACAGTGCTACCAGCGGAATGAACACCAGCACGCCGCCGATCAACCAGAACACGAACAGGAACAACAGGAAGAACGGCAGGTCGGCCAGCGCGGTAGCGGTGCTGGAGGTGATCAAGTCGCGGATCGACTCCAGTTCGCGTAACTGCGAAATGAACGAGCCGGTGGATTTGGGCCGTGCCGAATTGCGCAGGCGCAGCGCGTGGCCGTAAACCAGGTCCGACACCCGCAAGTCGGCGCGCTTGCCGAGCAGGTCGGTGACCTTCAGGCGCAGCAGGCGCATGCTGAAGTCGAACACCAGCGCCAGCACCACGCCGCCGAACAGCACGTACAGGGTTGGCAGGGATTCGGCGGGGATGACCCGGTCGTACACCTGCATGGAAAACAGCACGCCGGCCAGCGCCAGCACGTTGGCCACCAGCGAGGCGACCATTACCTGCCCGTACGGGCGCAGGTCACGCAGCACGATACGGGCGAACCAGTGGCGGTCGTATGGCGCGGTGTAGTCGTCGGTGCGCACGTCGCGCAATGGCCGCGCCGGGCGCATCAGCGCAACGCGGTTGATGCGCCCTTCGAGCGCTTCGCGGGGCAGGCGCGAGGTCAGGCTCTGGTCGCCAGCGAACACCACAGCCAGCTCATCGGCCTCGGTCACGGCTTCGACCACGGCCAGCTGGCCGTCGTCGAGTTCCAGTACCAGCGGCGTGCGCCATTGCCGCAGGGCCTTGGCGTCGAAGCGCACAAAGCGCAGCGCCAAGCCAGCCTGGCGCGCCATGTGGCGGAGGATCTCGTCCAGCGGGCGGGCATCTTCCACGGCCGCCAGGCGGATGCGCTGGGGCGAGACATCCAGGCGGTAGTGGTGGGCGACCTGCAGCATGACTTCCAGCCATGGCCCGAGGTCCGGGCGATGAACCACGGCTTGCTCGGGAGGCTGCTGCTGGCTGGCTTGGCTCAGGTTGACGGTATCGTTCATGGCTCGATCTCCACACCTTGCAGGTTGCGCCCTTCAAGGCCGAAGGCCATGCGCAGGGCACCGGTGTTGTACAGGCAGTCGACATCCAGGCGCAGCAGGTCGGATTGCGTGCCGGCGAGCTCGAAACGTGACTGATAGATTTCCTGCTCGGCGTTGAGCAGGTCGAGCAGCGGCCGTGTGCCCAGGTCCAGGTACTGCCGGCCGTACAGCTCACGGGCTTCCTTGATGCTCACCTGGCGTGCTTCCAGCGAGCTTAGCCGGCGGCCCAGCCCCGAGGTCTGCGCCATGGCTTCGGCCAGGCCGCGGCGGGCTTGCAGGCGTGCGGCGTCTTCGGCGGAGTCGGCGGCGGTCAGGGCATGGCCGGCGGCGCGGCTGCGGGCGCTGATGGCACCGCCTTGGTAGATGGGCACTTCGAGGTTCAAATAGATGCCCGCCTGGGTGCGGTCGATGCGGTTGTTGTCGCGGTTGTAGTCGTCGTCAAGGTAATGGTTGACCTGCGGCTGCAGCGACAGGGTCGGGTAGGCTTCGGCCTTGGCCTGCGCCAGCTCCGCCCTGGACTGCGCGCGCAGGGCCAGCGCCATGAGCACCGCAGGCAGCCGGTCGTCGCCGCTTGCCGGGCGCTTGCACGCCTGGGCCAGTTCGGGCGGTGTTTCTTCGGCCAGTGCGGGCGGCGCTACGCGGCCGAGCAGGGCCGCGAGGATCGACCGCCAGCGCTCGTACTGCGCTTGGTATTCTTCAAGGGTCGCGCGCGCGCCCTCCACGCGGGACTCGGCCTGCACCACGTCAGAGCGGGTGCTGGCGCCCATGTCGCTGCGCTGGCGCGCCATGCCGGCGATGTCGCCCACGCCGCGGATCTGCTCACGCGCAATCACCATGAGCTGCTCGTAGCGGCGGGTTTCGATCCAGGCGTAAGCGGTATCTCGCGCCAGGTCGTCGACCACCAGCAGGATGTTGGCCTGGGCGCGGGCGGCGGCCGCATGGGCCGCATCGACGGCGCTGTCGACCTTGCCGAAATCGTAAAGCATCTGTTTCAGCGACAGGTTCAATGCCTGGCTGCTGCGGTCGCCGCCGTAACCGGTGTCATAACCGGTGCGGATACCGCCGGAAATCTGTGGGTAGTAACCGGCGCGGGCTACGTTGATGCCTTCGCCTTGCTTGTACAGGTTGCCGATGGCTTCGGCGATGCTCGGGTGCCACTGTGCGGCTGCCACCACCGCTTCAGCCAACCCCAGGCGGTCGCCATTGCTGGCGGCCTGGCCGGAGGGTGGACGGGCGGGGATGGCATCGGGGGCGTCCCGTAACAGCGACGGCCCGATATTGCGCAGCTTGGGATCTATGTCATCGGCTGCGTGGGCAGCCAGGTTGGTGTTCAGTACCAGGAGCCCGAAGGCTCCCAGCAACAGCGGTGTCAGCGGACTGCTTCGCTTCACATAATTCCCTTACTGCTGATCGTCCTTGCCGCCGGGCGTGACGCCCGGCGGGTTACTGCGGCCTCAGACGACATGGATGCCGTTTTGCACCCACAAGTGGTGGCTCGGATCCTCCTGGGCCGTGTATTGGTTATAGTCGATCCCGTCGGCTGTCTGGTTCCCGGTGAGGTTCCAGGTGTCGGTCATGTGCACCGAATCCTTGTCATCACCCTTGATCAACAGGGTGTTGTTGCTGGTTTCGGTAATGGCCACCACATCCGCAAGGTTGAGGGTCAGCGCCACCGAGCTGGTGTCGTTGAGGTCGATGACCTCGATGTCGTGGACCCGCCCGACCAGGTTGCCCAGGTCGATGCTGGCATCGCCGCCACCCCACAGCAGGGTGTCGGTGCCGGTGCCGCCCTCGACGCTGGCGAAGTTCTGGTCCACCACCACCAGGGTGTCATCGCCTGCACCACCTTCCAGCGTGATGTGGCCACCCTGGCTGCCATCGAGGTGGTCGTTGCCGTCGGTGCCGGCGATTACCTCGCTGGAGGCGGCCGCCGCAACGCTGGCCACGGCGCTGCTGTCGTCGCTGTTATCGGCCAGCGCCGAGAACGTGGTCAGGCCCGCAGCATTGTCCAGGTTGACGGTAAGGGTGGCGGTGTCGGTGGTGCCGTTGGGGTGGGTCAGCTCGTAGGTGAAGGTGTCGTGCTGGCCGATCACCGCCGAGGTCAGTCCACTTTTGAGGGTGTAGGTGTAGCTGCCGTCCGCCTGCACCAGCAGCGTGCCATAAGTGCCGACCACACTGACCCCGTTGTAGCCAGGGATGGTGTAGGTGTTGGCGGCCGTCAGCACGCTCAGTACCGTCAGCGCAGAACCAAGGTTGTCGGCGCCGCCGGCGTCGGTGATCAGGTTGCCGCTGACGGCGGTGTAGTTGCTGACCACGAACTCGTTGAGATGCGTGGTGGTGGTGTTGAGGCTGGTGGTGATCGAACTCAGCAACCCGATGCCGCTGGAATTGACGCGGACCTGGTAACTGCCGGCACCCTGGCCTGTGAAGGTGTAGCCTGCGCCACCGCCCAGCAGGGTGAGCAGCGAGCTGCCCGGCACCGACTGCACAAGCACATATTGGCCGGTACTGCTGTTGAGCTTGTACAGCGCGATGGTGGTGTTGCCGAGCAGGGTCAGCAGGTTGGTCGAGTTGACCACCACTTGCAGGTCGGCGCTGGTGTCGGCAGCTACCGTGGTGGTGTAGGTGGCCTGGCGTGCGCCGATCAACGGCAGGCTGAGCGTGCCCAGGGTGCTGCTGCTGGTGTCGACCCGGTTGGCCAGCGTGATGTTGGTGCTGTCGATGTCGTTGACTGCATCCACCACCGTGGCGGGCGCGCCGAGGTTGCTGTCGCTCCAGATCTCCGAGGCTTGCGGGCTGTCGATGCGCACGTAGAGGTTGGCGGCATCGGTCAGGCCGTTCGGGTGCACCAGTTGGTAGCTGAACACATCGACCTTGCCAACGCTGGAAGGGCTGGCGTTGGGGGTGTAGGTGTAGCTGCCGTCGGCGTTGATCACCAGGGTGCCGTACTGGCCCTGCACCGTGGTGCCGGCGCCAGCGGCCACATAGCTGCCGTTTTTCAGCACTTGCAGCACGGCGCCGCTGTCGGGGCCGCGCGAGTCGGTGGTGCCGTCGGTGCCCGGGTCGGTGATGACGTTGCCGGTTGCGGCAGTGCCGGTGCCGGTGAACTGGGTAAGGCTGGTGGTTTCGATGTCCAGCGTGGTGGTGACTTGGGTCACCAGGCCGATACCACCGCTGCCGACGGTCAGGCGGTACTCACCCGCCTGCAGCTCGCCGATATCGACGCGCAGCCCCAGCGGCAGCACGATCAGGTCAAGCAGGCCCTGGCTGCCGCCAGTGGCGATGGTCACCCAGGCGCCGCTGGCGTCTTTCACCTGCAAGGTGAACGTGGAGTTGTTGAGCAACGCCAGCACACTGTTGGTGGTCAGCGTCAGGGTTGGGTCCACCGTGGTGCCGGCCCCGACGGTCCAGGTGAAGGTCTTGCTGAAGCCGGAGAGCAGGGTGGTGAAGCTGTCGTTGAAGGTTTGCGATGCGGTGACCGGCGCCAGGTTGACGGTGGCCGTGGCCAGGTTGTCGCTGGCGATGACCGGGGCATTGGCATCCACATCCGGGGCGGTGATGTTGGCGTTGCCGGACACGTTGTTGCGTGGGTCGGTGAGGGTGATCGTCAGCGTCTGGCCGTTATCCTGGGCAGGGCTGAAGGTCACGGTGAAGCTGCCGTTGGGCTGTACCGTCGCGGTTTGCACCAGGCCGCTGGAGCTGCGCACGGTAACGGTCGCACCGGGCTCACCGCTGCCGGTGAGGGTGCTGCCGTCGGCGCTGATCACCAGGTTGCTGGCGGCCGCCGGTGGGGTGATGTCCGGCGCGGTCAGCGCAGTCCCGGTCGAGACATTGCCTGCACCATCGGTGAGGGTAACGGTGAGCGCCTGGTTGTCCACCTGTGCCGCCGCCAGGCTGACCACGAACAGGCCGTTGGCGCCGACTGTCGCGGTGCCCAGCACGGTACCGGCGCTGTTGCGCACGGTGACGGTGCTGCCGATCTGGCCAGAGCCGCTGACTGCGGTACCGTTGGCGTTGATCGCCGCCACTGGTGCGGCGGGCGGCGTGGTGTCCGGCGCGGTGACGCTGGCACTGCCCGATTGGTTGAGGCCGGCGTCGGTCTGACGTACGACCAGCACTTGCCCATCGTTCTGGGTGGTGGTGAGGGTGACGCTGAAGGTGCCGTCGGTTTGCACCACGGCAGTCCCCAAGGCGCCGCTCGGGCCGGTGACGGTTACCGTCGCACCCGGCTCACCTCTGCCGGTCAGCACGGTGCCGCCGCCAGTCACAGCCAGGTCGGTCGGTGCGGTCGGCGCCTGATAGTCCGGCGCGGTGAAGCTGGTGCTGCCCGACACATTGGTTGCGGCATCGGCCTGGGTCACGCCTAGCACCTGGCCGTTGAGCTGTGCGCTGGCCAGGTTGATGCTGAACGCACCACCAGCATTGACCACGCCGGTACCCAGCACATTGCCGCCGGCATCGCGCACGGTGACGGTGGCACCGGCTTCACCCGTACCGGTAAGGACCAGGCCGTTGGCCGACAGGGCAGTGACCACCGGGTTGGCCGGTGCGGTGATATCGGACGCCTGCAGGAACACCGGTTGTGATTCGCCACCCACCAGCGCCACGGCCGTCACCGAAAGGTACTGCCCATCGAGCTGCGCCGTGTTCAGTTGCAGGGTGAAGCCGCCATTGAGGTTGGCAGCGCCCGTACCGATCAAGGTGCCAGCGGCATCGTAGACACGGATGGAAGCGCCGGATGTCGCAGTCCCGGTCAGGGTCAGGCCGTCTGCGCCCAGTACCACGTTGGCAGGTGGCGCAGGTGGTGGGACCAGAGGGGTGACGTATGTCGCTACCGCCGAGGTGTTGATGCCATCGCTTTGCGTCACGCCCAGGGTTGCGACCGAGCCCGGCGCTGGCGACAGGTTGACCGAGAAATTGCCACTGGCGTCAACCAGTGCCGTACCCAACACAGTGCCTGCCTGGCTGACGGTAACCGTTGCGCCGGCTTCGCCGCGACCGGTAAGCACGTTGTAGTCGGTGTTGATAGCCAGGTTGGTGACTACCGCTGGCGGTGAGGTATCTGCGGCCAGCAGCGTGGCGGGCAGCGAAGCGTTGCCGGCGTCATCGGTGGAGACCACGGTCAGCAGCTGACCGTTGTTCTGCGCCGGGTTCAGCGGCACGCTGAAGGTACCGTCGGCCTCGACTTCGATGCTGCCGACCACGGTGTTGTCCGGGCCACGCACGGTGATGGTGGTACCAGGTTCGCCGGTACCGGTCAGTACCGTGCCCAACGGGTTGAGGGCAAGCTCCGCAGGCTGTACCGGTGGCACCAGGTCTGGCGCCGTGACCTGCAGTGGCGCTGAAGGGTTGCCTGCAGCGTCCTGGGCGATGATGGTCAGCACCTCGCCGTTGATCTGCGGCGTGGTGAGGTTGAGTACCAGTGTGCCGTCGGGGTCGATCACGCCTTGGCCGACCATGTCGCCACGGTCGTTCATGACCGTGACGCGTGCGCCAGCTTCACCGGTACCGACCAGCTGCGTGCCGCTGTCGTTGAGGGTGGCGATGACCGTGGCCGGTGGCGTGGTGTCGGTCGCCGTGATCGTGCTGATCGGCGAGAGGTTCTCGCTGGCGTCCTCGAGGGTTACCTGCAGCAGTTCGCCGTTCAGTTGTGGTGAGCTCAGGTCCACCACGAAGGTGCCGTTGGCAGCCACCGTGGCAACACCGATCTCATCGGTACCGAGGTACACGCGCACTGTGGTGCCTGCTTCGCCGACGCCACTGAGCTGATCGCCGGCGGCGTTCAGGCGCAGCTCGGTTGCCGCCTCAGGCGGCGTGAGGTCCGGTGCGGTGACCGTGACCGGCTCACTGATGTTGCCGGGTGGGTCGGCCTGTTGCACCGACAGCACTTGCTGGTTGATCTGCGCCGGTGACAGCTCGACGCGGAAGCTGCCGTCGGCGAGCACCTGGGTCGTGCCCAGCGCATTGCCGTCGGCATCGGTCACGGTGACCGTCGCACCCACTTCGCCGCGGCCAGTGACCACGCTGCCATCGTCGCTGATGACGACCTCGGTGAGGATGGCCGGTGGGGTGAAGTCAGGTGTTTGCAGGTTCGCGACCGCCGACACGTTGCCGGCTGCGTCAGCCTGGGTCAGGCTAAGCAGCTCGGCGTTGCCCAGGGCCGGGTTGAGGATGACGGTGAAGCTGCCGCTGGCATCCACCAACGTAGTGCCGATTTCGTCGCCGGCGGCATTGGTGACCGTCACGGTCGCGCCAGCCTCGCCGCGGCCGGTGAGGGTTACGCCGTCGCTCGAGATTGCCAGTTCGGTCAGCACGGCCGGTGGGGTGGTATCCAGCGCGGTGATCGCGCTGGGGTTCGACTGGTTGCCCGCAGCATCGGTCAGCACCACCTGCACCTGCTGGCCGTTGGCCTGGGGTGCGTTGAGGTTGACCTGGAAACTACCGTCGGCACGCACGACTGCCGTGCCCAGCACGCTGCCATCGGCGGCGAGTACTTTGACAGTGCTGCCGGCCTCGCCGGTGCCATTGAGCAGGCTCCCACCGCCGGCAAAGGCAAGGTTGCTCGCGGCATCCGGGGCCACACGGTCAGGCGCAGTCAGGCTGACGCTGTTGGACTCGTTGCCTGCTGCGTCGGTCTGTTGCGCGCTCAGTTGTTCGCCATTGATCTGCGCGATGCCCAGGCCAATGCTGAAGTTGCCATCGGCATCGACTACACCGGTGCCAAGCTCGACACCGCCTTGACCGATCACGGTAACGGTGGCGCCCGACTCACCACGGCCGGTGAGGGTCAGGCCGTCACTGGCCAGCACCAGGTTGGTCAGCGGCAGCGGCGCAGTGGTGTCCGGCGCCTGCAAGGTGGCTGGCAACGAAGCACTGCCGTCGGTGCCCACGGCGCTGACGTGCAGCACTTCACCATTGGCCTGGGCGCTGCCCAGGTTGACCGTGAAGTTGCCGTCGTTACCGACCGGCGCGGTGCCCAGCAACACGCCGTTAGGGCCGTAGACATTGACCGTGGTGCCCAGCGCGGCGGTACCGGTGACCACCAGGCCATCGGCAGACAGCGCCAGGTTTTCCGGCGTGTCCGGTGCCAGGTTGCCCGGCGCGGTGACGTTCTGCGTCGGCGAGGTGTTCTGCGCTGCGTCGGTCTGGGTCACGCTGAGGCTTTCACCAGCAATCGCAGCAGGCGTGAGGGTGATCGTGAAGGAGCCGTCACTGCCCACCGCGACGGTGCCCAGCGAGGTGCCATCCGCCGCGCGCACGGTCACCGTGGCGCCCACTTCGCCAGTACCGGTCAGGGTGGTGCCATCGGCGGCGACGGCCAGGTTGGCGACGGCTGCTGGTGGTGTGGTATCAGCCGCAGTGTACGGCGCAATCGGCGACACGTTGCCGGCCGCATCGGTGGCGGTTACCTGCAAGGTCTGGCCGTTGGTCTGGGCACTGCTCAGGGTGACCTGGAAGGTGCCATTGCTGCTGGCCACTGCGCTGCCCAGCACGTTGCCCGCGGCATCACGCACGGTGACCGTGCTGCCGGCTTCGGCACTGCCGCTCAGCTGCAGGCCGGCACCGGCCAAGGCCAACGCGGTTGGTGCTGCAGGTGGGGTGAGGTCGGGCGCGGTGACCGCAACAGCGGTCGAGGTATTGTTGCCCGCGTCGGTCTGGGTCACGCTCAATTGCTGGGCATTGAGCTGTGCACTGGTCAGGGTCAGGGTAAAGCTGCCATTGGCGGCCACCAGGCCCGTGCCGATGATGGTGCCATCGGGGCTGCGCACGGTCACGGTGGCGCCCGCTTCACCCAGGCCAGTGAGAGTCAGGCCGTTGTTGTTTAGCGCAACGTTGGTGAGTGGCGCCGGTGGGGCGAGGTCCGGTGTGCTGAGGGTGATCGCAGGCGAAGTGTTGCCCGCTGCATCCACCTGGCTGACGCCGATGGCCTGGCCGGTCGCCTGTGGTGTGTCGAAGGTCACCGTGAAGCGGCCATCGGCACCGACGGTGGCGGTGCCCACCACGGTGCCGGCGGCGTTGCGCACCTGCACGGTGGCGCCGACTTCACCGCTACCGGACAATTGTTTGCCGTCGGCGCTGAGTACCGGGTTGCCGACCGCGGCTGGTGGTGTGCGGTCCGGGGTTGCCAGGCTGGCAGGGCCAGACACGTTGCCTGCGGCATCGCTGAGCGTGACCTGCAACGGGCTGCCAGTGGTCTGCGCATTCGGCAGGGTGATCTGGAACTGGCCATTCGCATTGACCGTACCGGTGGCCAGGACCGCGCCGCTAGCGTCGCGCACGGTCACCGTTGCGCCCGCTTCGCCCTGGCCGCTGACCACGGTGGCTGCGCTGTTCAGGCTCAGGCCGGTCGCAACGCCCGGTGCCTGCAGGTCAGGCGCCTGCAGGGTAGCGGCGAGTGACGTGTTGCCGGCGGCGTCGGCCTGGGTAATGGTGAGGTTCTGGGCGTTGGCCTGCGGCGGGGCCAGGCTGATGCTGAACAGCCCGTTGCTGCCGACGGTCGCGCTGCCCACCTCGTTGCCTTGGGCGTCCACCACACGCACGGTCGCGCCCACCTCGCCGCGGCCGGTAAGGGTGCTACCGGTGCGGTCGAGGACGAGCTGGTCGGGTGCATCCGGTGCGGTGGTGTCTTCTGCCACCACCGTGGCTGGCACGGACGGCTTGCCGCCTGCCGACAGGCGGGCGCTGACTTGCAGGGTCTGGGCATTGAGCTGGGCGTTGCTGAAGAACACCCGGAAGGTGCCGTCGCTGCCCACCGTGGCGGTGCCCAGCGTAGTGCCGGCGGACGTCACGGTGATCAGCGAACCCACCGTCCCTTCGCCTGTGAGGATGAAGCCATCGGCGCTGATTGCCAGGTCGCTCGGCGTGGCGACTTCAGTGCCGTCAGGGCCCGCCACGTCGACTGAGGTTTCGTTGCCGCCGCCATCACGTACCACAACCTGCGCGGTGTCGCCGCTGGCCAGCGGCGGGGTGATGGGGATCACGAAGGTGCCGTCCGGGCCGGCGGTGCCGGTACCCAGTTCGGTGGTGCCATCGCGCACGATGACGGTGCTGCCGGGTTCGGCGGTGCCGCCGATGGTGCCGCCATCCGGGCTGACCGTAATGTCCGTGGCCGCGGCCGGTGGCGTGGTGTCTGGTGCGGTTACGGTGGACGATGCCGACGGGTTGCCCGCGGCATCGGTGACGACCACGCTTACGGTTTCGCCATTGGTCAGCGCAGGTGCCAGCGGCACCGTGAAGCTGCCGTCGCCTTCTACCGGCACGCTGATCACCGTGCCGTCAGGCGTGGTCACGGTTACCGAGCTTGCACCCGGTGCATTGCCGGTCACCGCGCTGCCATCAGCGCTGACAGCCACATCAGTCGGCAGTGCCGGTGGGGTGAGGTCCGGTGCGCTGGCCTGGCCGGCAGTGGACGCATTGCCAGCGGCGTCGGTGAGGGTGACGTCGAGCAGCTGGCCGTCCAGCTGCGCAGGCGCAAGCGCCACGCTGAAGGTGCCGCCCACGGGTACCACGACGGTGCCCAGCAGGTCGCCGTTGGCATTGCGCACCTCAACGGTCGAGCCTACTTCGCCGCTGCCTTGCAGCGTGGTGCCGTCGGCGCTGACTTGCAGGCCGGTCGGGGTAGCGGGGCCAGTGGTGTCATCGGCGGTGAAGGTGGCCGACGGCGAAGCATTGCCGGCATCGTCGGTGAGGACGACCGACAGTACTTCACCATTGGTCTGGGCCGGGGTGAGGGTGACGCTGAAGCTGCCGTCGGTTTCTATCACGGCATCGCCCAGCAGTTGCCCGTTGGCATCGCGCACTTGCACGGTGGCGCCGGGTTCGCCTTGCCCCGTGAGCACGCTGCCGTCCAGGCTCAACCCCAAGCCTTGTGCAGGCAGTGGGGCTTCAAGGTCATTGGCAGTCACGGTGCCAGCGTCGGAGGCATTACCAGCGGCATCCGCCTGAGTGATGGCCAGCGTCTGGCCGTTGAGCTGCGGCGGGTCGATGGTCACGCGGAAGCTGCCATCGGCTTGCACCACGGCGGTGCCCAGCACTGCGCCGCCGGTGCCGGTAACGCTGACTTGCGCACCGGGTTCACCGGTACCGGTGACGATGGTGCCATCGGCGGACAGGGTCAGGCCGGTTGGGGCATCGGGTGTTTCGGTGTCCGGCGCTGGCAGGTCAACTGCGGCCGACACGTTGCCGGTCGGGTCGCGTTGCTCCAGGGTCAACGCCTGGCCGTTGGTCTGCGGTGGGGCCAGGGTGATCTCGAAATTGCCGTTGTCGGCCACCACGGCGCTGCCCAGTTCGGTGCCATCGGGGCCACGCACGGTGACGGTGGCGCCCGGTTCGCCGGTGCCGGTCACGGTGGTGCCGGTGTCATCGATGCTCGGTGTGCCGACGACTTGCGGTGGGGTGCTGTCGGGGGCAGTGAAATCGACCGGGCCAGCGCTGTTACCGAGGTTGTCGGTGGCCTCAACGGTCAGGCTTTCACCATTGCGTTGGGGTGGGCTGACGGTAACGTCGAAGCGCCCGTCGGCACCCACTGTGGTGGTGCCCAACACGGTGCCGTCGGCGGCGCGCACGGTAACGGTCGAGCCGGTCTGGCCTGTGCCGGTGAGGTGGATGCCGGCGCTGTCGATGGCCAGCCCGGAAGGTTGCAGCGGGCCGTCCAGGTCCGGCGCGATGAGGGTGGCGGTCGAGGTGTTGCCTGCGGCGTCGCGCAGCACGACGTCGAGCTCCTGGCCATCGGTCTGGGCCGGGGCCAGAGTGAGGGTGAAGGTGCCGTTCGGGCCGACCACGGCAGTGCCCAGCGGCGTGCCCTGGGCATTGCTGACCTGCACGCTGGTGCCGGGCTCGCCACGGCCGGTAAGGGTCACGCCATCGGCACTGAGCACCAGGTCGGTGGCTTCGTTCGGTGGGGTGATGTCGGGGGCGCTGATCTGGGTCGGCAACGAGCTGTTGCCATCGGCGTCGATGGCCACCACGTCGAGCAGTTCGCCGTTGGCCTGCGCCGGTGTCAGGCCGATGGTGAAGTTGCCATCGTTACCCGCTTGCACGCTGCCCAGCACATTGCCTTGGGCATCGCGCACTTCAACCAGGCTGCCTACCGGGGCAGTACCGCTGATGGACGTGCCGTCGGCTGCCACCACCAAGCCGGCCGGGCTCTCTGGAACCGGTATCTGCGGCACGATGATGCCGAGGCCGACCGATGCGTTGCCCGCAGCGTCGGTTTGCACCAGCACGATGGACTCGCCCGCGTTGAGCGGCGCGTCCAACTCGACCAGGAAAGTGCCGTTCGGGGCTACGGTACCCGTCCCGATCACGTCGCCATCGGCGTTGCGCACTTCGACCGAAGCACCGGGTTCACCGCGGCCGGAAATCACCACGCTACCCGCGCCCGCTACCACATTGGTGATGATGTCGGGGGCGGTAATATCTGGCGCAATGAAGGCCAACGGAGCAGAGCTGTTGCCTTCGGCATCGGTCACCGTTACGGCCAGTGCTTCGCCGTTGGCCTGGACAGGGTCGAGGGTGACGCTGAAGGTGCCGTCCAGCTCGACGATGGCGCTGCCAATGACCGTGCCGTTGGCGTCGCGTACCTCTACCCGGGCACCGGGTTCGGCGCTGCCGGTCAGGGTTTCACCCGCGGTCAGGGTAAGGTCGGTGGGTTGCTCCGGCGCTACCAGGTCCGGGGCAGTCAGCGGGCTCGGTTGCGACACGTTGCCCGCAGCATCGGTGAGTGTCACTTGCAGCGACGACCCATCGATCACCGGTGTGTCCAGCTGCAGGGTAAAGCTGCCGTCAGGCAGTACCGTGCCAGTCCCTATCTCTTGCCCTTGATCGTCTACGACGGTCACCGTCGCGCCGATTTCACCACGGCCGGAGACCGTGCGGCCATCGGCACTGATGACCAGGTTGGTCGGTGCGTCTGGTGCAGTGATATCACCGCCACCGGTGTCGATATCGGGTGCGGTGACGTTGCCGGCAGTCGAGGCATTGCCCGCGGTGTCGGTCGCGGTGACCTGCAGTTGTTCGCCATCGACTTGTGGCGGGTCGAGGGTGACGCTGAAGGCACCGGTTTCACCGACCACGACGCTGCCCAATACCGTGCTGCCGTCGGCCGCCAGCACCCGCACGGTGCTGCCTGGCTCGGCACGGCCGGTGACCACGCTGCCATCAGCGCTCACAGCAAGGTCGCTCGGGATGGCTGGCGCGGTGATGTCAGGCGCGGTGACTTGGGCAGGTACGGACGATGCGCCGTTGCCATCGACTGCGCTCACGTCGAGCAGCTCGCCGTTGGCTTGCGCCGGGTTGAGCACGACGGTGAAGGTACCTTCAGCACCGACCACCACGCTGCCCACCAGCACACCGTTGGCGTCGTGCACTTCGACACGGCTGCCCACTGCGGCACTACCGGTAATGCTGCTGCCGTCGGCGGCGATGACCAGGTCAGTCGGGCTGTCCGGGGCTGGGACCAGGGGGACTTCGAATTGCAGCGCTTCGGAGGCGTTGCCGCTTGGGTCGGTCTGTACCAGGCTCAGCTGACCACCAGGTTGCGCAGCAGGGTTGAGGTCGATCAGGAAGGTGCCGTTGGCCAGCACTTCGCCGGTGCCGATCAGGTTGCCATTGGCGTCCCGTACTTCGACGGTGGCACCGGGTTCGCCACGGCCGCTGAGGGCCAGGCCATCATTGCCGACCACGATATTGCTGACTTCGGCGGGCGCGGTGATGTCCGGCGCGTCGAACTGCAGCGGGGTGGACGTGTTGCCGGCGGCATCGACCAGGCGTACGTCCAGCGCTTCGCCATTGGCCTGGGCCGGGGAGAGGGTGAAGTTGAAGCTGCCGTCCGGGCCGACTTGGCCGGTACCGATCACGGTGCCTTCGGCGTCACGTACCTGCACGGTTGCGCCCGGTTCGCCACGGCCGGTCAGGGTGATGCCGTCGGCCAGCGCCAGGTCAGTGGGCTGCTCGGGTGCCTGCAGGTCTGGCGAGGTGACAGAGCCTGGCTGGGAGGTATTGCCCGCCGCATCGGTGAGCACGACTTGCAGGCTGCTGCCGTCGTTGACGGCTGGGTCCAGGCTTATCTGGAAGGTGCCATCCGGGCCAACGGTGCCGCTGGCCAGTACGTTGCCGTTGGCATCACGCACTTCCACAGCGGCACCGATTTCGCCGCGGCCGCTGATTTGCGCGCCAGCCAGGCCGATCACCAGTTCGGTGGGTGCATCAGGGGCAGTGGTGTCGCCGCCGTCAATGTCCGGCGCGGTGACGTTGCCTGCGGTCGAAGCATTGCCTGCGGCGTCGGTGGCAGTGACCTGCAGCTGCTCGCCGTCCACCTGGGGTGGGTCGAGGGTGATGCTGAAGGCGCCGGTCTCACCGACTACGACAGTGCCTAGCACGGTGGTGCCGTCGGCAGCGAGGATACGCACAGTGCTGCCAGGCTCGGCACGGCCGGTGACCACCGAGCCATCGGCGCTGACAGCCAGTTCGCTTGGAGTGGTTGGGGCGGTGATATCGGGCGCAGTGACCTGGGCGGGCAGGGAGGCCGCACCACTGGCATCGACTGCGGTTACGTCGAGCAGTTCGCCATTGGCCTGGGCTGGCGCCAGCGGCACGGTAAAGGTGCCCTCGAGGCCGACCACGACCGTGCCGATCAGCGTGCCATCAGCACCGCGTACTTCGATGGTGCTGCCCACGGGGCCGTTACCGGTAATGCTGCTGCCGTCGGCGGCGATGACCAGGTCGGTCGGGCTGTCCGGGGCAGGGACCAGCGGTACTTCGAACTGCAGCGCTTCGGAGGCGTTGCCGCTTGGGTCGGTCTGTACCAGGCTCAGCTGTGCGCCGGGTTGTGCAGCAGGGCTGAGGTCGATCAGGAAGGTGCCGTTGGCCAGCACTTCGCCGGTGCCGATCAGGTTGCCATCGGCGTCCCGTACTTCGACGGTGGCACCGGGTTCGCCCCGGCCGCTGAGGACCAGGCCATCATTGCCGACCACGATATTGCTGACTTCGGCCGGCGCGGTGATGTCCGGTGCGTCGAACTGCAGCGGCGTGGAGCTGTTGCCGGCGGCATCGACCAGGCGTACGTCCAGCGTTTCGCCATTGGCCTGGGCCGGGGAGAGGGTGAAGTTGAAGCTGCCGTCCGGGCCAACTTGGCCGGTGCCGATCACGGTGCCTTCGGCGTCACGCACCTGCACGGTTGCGCCTGGTTCGCCACGGCCGGTCAGGGTGATGCCGTCGGCCAGCGCCAGGTCAGTGGGCTGCTCAGGTGCCTGCAGGTCTGGCGAGGTGACGGAGCCTGGTTGGGAGGCATTGCCCGCCGCATCGGTGAGCACGACTTGCAGGCTGCTGCCATCGTTGACGGCTGGGTCCAGGCTTATCTGGAAGGTGCCATCCGGGCCAACGGTGCCGCTGGCCAGTACGTTGCCGTTTGCATCACGCACTTCTACAGCGGCACCGACTTCACCGCGGCCGCTGATTTGCGCGCCGGCCAGGCCGATCACCAGTTCGGTGGGTGCATCAGGGGCAGTGGTGTCGCCGCCGTCGATGTCCGGCGCGGTGACACTGCCTGCGGTCGAAGCATTGCCTGCGGCGTCGGTGGCAGTGACCTGCAGTTGTTCGCCGTCCACCTGGGGTGGGTCGAGGGTGATGCTGAAGGCACCGGTCTCACCGACTACGACACTGCCCAGCACGGTGGTGCCGTCGGCAGCGAGGATACGCACAGTACTGCCTGGCTCGGCACGGCCGGTGACCACCGAGCCATCGGCGCTGACGGCCAGTTCGCTTGGGGTGGTGGGGGCGGTGATATCGGGCGCAGTGACCTGAGCGGGCAGGGAGGCCGCACCACTGGCATCGACTGCGGTTACGTCGAGCAATTCGCCATTGGCCTGGGCTGGCGCCAAAGGCACCGTGAAAGTGCCCTCGCCGCCGACTACGACAGTGCCGATCAGTGTGCCATCAGCACCGCGTACTTCGATGGTGCTGCCCACGGGGCCGTTACCGGTGATGCTGCTGCCGTCGGCGGCGATGACCAGGTCGGTCGGGCTGTCCGGGGCTGGGACCAGCGGTACTTCGAATTGCAGCGCTTCGGAGGCGTTGCCGCTTGGGTCGGTCTGCACCAGGCTCAGCTGTGCGCCGGGTTGCGCAGCAGGGTCGAGGTCGATCAGGAAGGTGCCGTTGGCCAGCACTTCGCCGGTGCCGATCAGGTTGCCATTGGCGTCCCGTACTTCGACGGTGGCACCGGGTTCGCCACGGCCGCTGAGGGCCAGGCCATCATTGCCGACCACGATATTGCTGACTTCGGCGGGCGCGGTGATGTCCGGCGCGTCGAACTGCAGCGGGGTGGACGTGTTGCCGGCGGCATCGACCAGGCGTACGTCCAGCGCTTCGCCATTGGCCTGGGCCGGGGAGAGCGTGAAGTTGAAGCTGCCGTCCGGGCCGACTTGGCCGGTACCGATCACGGTGCCTTCGGCGTCACGTACCTGCACGGTTGCGCCCGGTTCGCCACGGCCGGTCAGGGTGATGCCGTCGGCCAGCGCCAGGTCTGTAGGCTGCTCGGGTGCCTGCAGGTCTGGCGAGGTGACGGAGCCTGGTTGGGAGGCATTGCCCGCCGCATCGGTGAGCACGACTTGCAGGCTGCTGCCGTCGTTGACGGCTGGGTCCAGGCTTATCTGGAAAGTGCCATCCGGGCCAACGGTGCCGCTGGCCAGTACGTTGCCGTTTGCATCACGCACTTCCACAGCGGTACCGATTTCGCCGCGGCCGCTGATTTGCGCGCCGGCCAGGCCGATCACCAGTTCGGTCGGTGCATCAGGGGCAGTGGTGTCGCCGCCGTCGATGTCCGGCGCGGTGACACTGCCTGCGGTCGAAGCATTGCCTGCGGCGTCGGTGGCAGTGACCTGCAGTTGTTCGCCGTCCACCTGGGGTGGGTCGAGGGTGATGCTGAAGGTACCGGTCTCACCGACTACGACAGTGCCTAGCACGGTGGTGCCATCGGCAGCCAGCACACGCACAGTGCTGCCAGGTTCGGCACGGCCGGTGACCACGCTGCCGTCGGCGCTGACGGCCAGTTCGCTCGGAGCAGCGGGTGCGGTGATGTCGGGAGCAGTCACTTGGGCCGGGAGGGACGAGGTGCCATTGCCATCAATCGCCACCACGTCGAGCAATTCGCCATTGGCTTGCGCCGATTCGAGCACGACGGTGAAGGTGCCATCGGGGCCGACCACCACGCTACCGACCACTGTGCCATTTGCATCACGCACTTCGACACGGCTGCCGGCCGGGGCAGTACCGGTGACGCTGGAACCGTCATCGGCGACGACCAGGTCGTCCGGGCTGGGCGGTACCGAGGTCAGCGGCACTTCGTATGCCAGTGAGGGCGAAGTGTTGCCGGCGGCATCCACCTGCACCAGGCTCAGCTGAGCGCCGGGTTGTGCCGCGGGGGCGAGGTCGATCACGAACGTGCCATTGGCGCTCACGACACCACTGCCAATCACGTTGCCCTCGGCATCGCGCACTTGCACCGTGGCACCGGCTTCGCCGCGGCCTGCCAGCTGCAGCCCATCGGCACCCACCACGATGTTGCTGACCAGTGCCGGCGGGGTGATGTCCGGCGCATCGAATTCAAGGGGCGCCGAGCTGTTGCCGGCGGCATCGACCAAGCGCACGTCCAGCGCTTCGCCGTTGGCCTGGGTTGGGGACAGGGTGAGGTTGAAGCTGCCGTCCGAGCCGACTTGACCGGTACCGATCAAACTACCGTTGGCGTCGCGCACCTGCACGGTTGTGCCAGGCTCACCGCGGCCGGTCAGTGTGGTGCCGTCGGCCAGCGCCAGGTCGGTAGGTTGATCGGGTGCCTGCAGGTCCGGCGAAGTGACCGAGCTAGGCTGCGAAACATTGCCGGCGGCATCGGTGAGCACGACTTGCACAGTGCTGCCGTCCTTGACGGCCGGGTCCAGAGTGATCTGGAAGCTACCGTCCTGGCCAACAGTGCCGGTGGCCAGCACGTTGCCGTCAGCATCCCGCACCTGCACGGTGGCGCCTGCTTCGCCGCGACCGCTGAGCTGTGCACCGGCCAAGCCGATCACAAGGTCCGTCGGTGCGTCGGGAGGGGTGGAGTCGCCGCCGCCGATATCGGGCGCGGTGACATTGCCTGCCGGCGAGGTATTGCCCGCAGCGTCCTGGGCAGTGACTTGCAGTGCCTGGCCATCAGTTTGCGCGGGTTGCAGGGTGATACTGAACTGCCCGTCGGCACCTGCCACGGCGGTGCCCAGCACAGCACCGTCGGCGCCACGCACTTGCACGGTGGAGCCCGGCTCGGCGCGGCCGGTGAGTGTGGTCCCTTGCTCGTTGACGACCAACTCGCTCGGGGCTGCAGGAGGGGTGACATCCGGCGCGGTGATGACGCCGGCCTGTGAAGTGTTGCCGGCGGCATCGGTGAGGGTCACATCCAGGTTCTGACCGTTGGCCTGGGGTGTGGTCAGCGTGACATCGAAGGTGCCGTCGGCGCCTACGGTACCCGTGCCTACCAGGTTGCCGGCCGCATCACGTACGTTCACCGTGGAGCCTGCTTCACCACGCCCGGTCAGGCGCAGGCCATCTGGCGATACCAGCAGGTCGATGGGCGTGGCAGGGGGGGTAGTTTCACCAGGCTCGGAACCACCACCGCTGCTGCCGCCGCCACCGCCGCTGTCAGCGGCGGCCGCCGCACCCCCGATGCCCAGCAGGCTGAGCCCGGCAATCGCCCAGGTCGGTGTGGCGCTGCCGGCAACACCAATACCGGCTACCAGTTCATCCAGCGAGGCCACTTCGTCGAAGGTGAAACCGGTGAAGGCGACCGGATCGTAGTTCGCGTGCCATAGGGTGCCATCTTCGCCGACGAAGACCATGTCACTGCCGACGCCCGCCTGGTCCACCGCGAAGAAGTTGCCAACGGTGACCTTTTCCCCTGATTTGAGCGTGACGATAAGGTCCTGGCCACGCCGGGTGACGGTTGCCACCTGGTCGGGAGCGACGGGCATCTGAACGACACCCGGGCTGTTGAGCGTGATATTGCCGAAGGCGCTCTGGGTGGCGACTGCGGATTGCTTATCGGCGACGACGATGTTGTCCATGGATGCTCCCTGCTGGTGTGCGGTACTTAGGGGCGGCTTGTGCGCCCTCTGGCTGGCGCAACCTTTCCCGCTAGCGGAATCGATTGCGCGCAGCTAGGCCGTGTAACGGCTCTGTTACCGGTGGTAGAGGAGATATAGCAGTCCGATGGGAAGCAACCAGAGGCTTTCTGGGTTAATCCTTTGGTAGGGATGGGTCTAGCGCAGGCCTAAGCGACGAGCCAGGCGGCTAAGGTTGGCGCGGTCCAGGCCCAGTTCGCGGGCGGCGGCGGCCCAGTTGTCCTGGTGGCGCTGCAGGCAGGCATCGATCACCTGGCGCTGGTAGCTGTCGGTCGCTTCGCGTAAGCCACCCTCGGGCAAAGACGGGGCGGGTAGCGTTGCAGGGGAGGGTGATTGGGGCACGGCTGTGACGGGGCGAAGATCCATATCATTGGCCTCCAGGGTGAGGATGCGCGGCCGATCTCGGTGCTGGCCCATGGCCTTGAGGGCGGAGCGGCCGATCAGGTGCTCCAGCTCCCGCACGTTGCCCGGCCAGTCGTAGGCCAGCAGGGCGGCCTGGGCTTCGCTGCTCAGACGCAGGCTGTTCAGGCCCAAGCGTGATCGATTCTGTTCGAGGAAATAACCTGCCAATAGCAGTACATCACGCCCACGTTCGCGCAATGGCGGTACCTGTAATGGATAGACGCTGAGGCGGTGGTAGAAGTCGGCGCGGTAGTTGCCGTTGCGCACTTCGGCGGCCAGGTCGCGGTTGGTTGCCGCGATCAGGCGTACGTCGACCTGATGCTCGCGGTCCGAACCCAGGCGCTGCAGTTGCCCGCTCTGCAGTACCCGCAGCAACTTGGCCTGCACGGTCAGTGGCAGCTCGCCTACTTCATCGAGAAACAGCGTGCCCCCGTTGGCCAGCTCGAATTTGCCGCGGCGCTCGCCGTGGGCGCCGGTAAACGCCCCGCGCACGTGGCCGAACAGTTCGCTTTCCACCAGCGTGTCGGGTAGCGCAGCGCAGTTCAGGCTGATCAAGGGTTTGTCGGCGCGGTTGCTGGCCTGGTGCAGGGCCTGGGCCACCAGCTCCTTGCCTACGCCCGTTTCGCCAGTGATCAATACCGTAAGGTCACTGCCGCCGACCAGGCGGATTTCTTCCAGCAGGCGCTTGTGAGCCGGGCTTTGACCGATCAGCTCTTTGCCTTGGCCGCTGGCCTGGCGATAGATTTCGGCGCGGTGGTGTTCATCCTCGGCGCGCAAGGCCAGGTGTTCGATGCGTTCAGCCACGGTAACGGTGGCGGCGGCCAGGCTGGCGAAGGCCTGCAAGGCATCCAGCTCCAGGCTTTGAAACTGGCCGGGGGTGAGGGCGTCGAGCGTCACCAGGCCCCACGGGCGCTCGTCGACCATCAGCGGGCAGCCCATGCAGTCGTGCACCTCCAGGTCGGCGTCAGGCACGTTGACCAGGCCGTCGTAAGGGTCGGGCAGCTCAGAATCACTGGCAAAGCGTGTGGGCTCGGCGCGGCTGAGCAGGATCTGGAAGCGCGGGTGCTCGCTGACCTTGAAGCGCCGGCCCAAGGTATCAGCAGAAAGCCCATCCACGGCCAGCGGTACCAGCCATTCGCCATCCAGGCGCAGCAACGCTGCCGCGTCGCAGGGCAGCAAGCTACGCATGGCCTGCAGCAAGCGGCGATAGCGCTCTTGGTCCGGCAGGTCGCGTGACAGGTCGCTGACCAGGGGGAGTAGTGCGGTAAGCAGCGGTTTTGCGGTCATAAAGACTCCTGATGGTCGTTATGACTATACGCCGGGGTGGGTCATTTTGACATGACTGCAGTCAATGCCCCGATTTTACTGGGCTGAAGAGTTGGCACGATTGATGAAATGGCTTGATTAACCATTTGAATCCCAGGCTCAGGAGTCGTTGCAAATGCTCAGTTCCGAACAACGTGCAATCATCAAAGCCACCGTCCCCCTGCTAGAAACCGGCGGCGAAGCGCTGACCACCCATTTCTACAAGATGATGCTCAACGAGTATCCCGAAGTGCGCCCACTGTTCAACCAGGCCCACCAGGCCAGCGGCGACCAACCGCGTGCACTGGCCAACGGCGTGCTGATGTACGCGCGCCACATCGACCAGTTGGAGCAACTTGGCGGTCTGGTCGGGCAGATCATCAACAAGCATGTTGCCTTGCAGATTCTGCCGGAGCATTACCCGATCGTCGGCAGCTGCCTGCTGCGGGCCATCGAAGAAGTGCTTGGCAAGGAAATCGCTACCCCTGAGGTGATCGCGGCCTGGGGCGCGGCCTACGGGCAACTGGCCGATATCCTCATCGGCGCCGAGGAAGGCCTTTATAAACAGAAAGAGCAGGCCACTGGCGGCTGGCGCGGTACCCGCGAATTCCGCCTGGTACGCCGCGAGCGCGAAAGCAGCGAGATTGTTTCCTTCTACTTCGCGCCTGTCGATGGCAAGCCGGTGCTCAAGGCCGAAGCCGGCCAGTACATCGGTTTGCAGCTGTTCATCGACGGTGCCGAACAGCGCCGTAACTACTCGCTGTCGGCCCTGTGCGATGGCACGCAATACCGCATCAGCGTCAAACGTGAAGAAGGCGGCAAAGTCTCCAGCTACCTGCATGACGAATTTGTTGTCGGCCAAACGCTGCAACTGTTCCCGCCTTCCGGCGACTTCACCCTGGCCGCCAGTGACAAGCCGCTGGTGCTGATCAGCGGCGGCGTCGGCATCACCCCAACCCTGGCCATGCTCGAGGCTGCCCTCGAGACCCGGCGCCCGGTGCACTTCATTCACTGTGCACGTAACGCCCAGGTGCATGCATTCCGTGACTGGGTCGACGGGCTGGCCGAGCGTTACCCCCAGCTCAAGCGCTTCTATTGCTATGCCGAAGATGACGGTTCGCGTGGCGCCCATGCGGTTGGGCTGTTGAGCCAGGACCTGCTGGGTGAGTGGATGCCAGGCGAGCGTGATGTGGATGCGTACTTCCTTGGGCCCAAGGGTTTCATGGCGGTTATCAAGCGCCACTTGAAAGGCCTGGGTGTGCCGGAGCAGCAGAGCCGCTATGAGTTCTTCGGGCCGGCGGCGGCTTTGGAATGATGGGCTGACTGCACTGCCCCCATCGCCGGCAAGCCGGCTCCCACAGATGGATCACCGGCCTCAAGGGCAGTGGTGGACCTGTGGGAGCCGGCTTGCCGGCGATGGGGCCGGAGCAGGCAACCTTTATATAAGGAAAAATGAAACCTTCTCCAGCCATCGTTCATCTTTAATCCTCCTTTAATCACTGTATCCTTCACTCCCGGGTGTCGAGGGGCTTGCCCCTGCGCGGCACCTGGGCAGCCGCTTTTTTGCCGGCCGGCGTTGAACCGACGTCACCGCTGCCGGTCTGAAGCCATCACCGGATAGCCCTGCGCTGCGCTGTCTCGCCGCTTCCTCGACACGCTAACGGCCAAACCTGCGTGTAGACTTGCGCCCAGGCAGGCGGATCACGCTGCCACCTATCCATCGAAGGAATCGGCAATGAACGAACAACTATCGCGCCTGAATCGGGAACGGCGCTTTCTGGTGCTGCTGGGGGTGATCTGCCTTGCCCTGATCGGCGGTGCGCTGTACATGCAGGTAGTGTTGGGCGAGGCACCGTGCCCGTTGTGCATCCTGCAGCGCTATGCCCTGCTCTTTATTGCCATCTTCGCCTTCATTGCCGCGGCGATGCCCGGGCGGCGCAGCCTGACCGTGTTCGAGGGGCTGGTGGTGCTGAGTGCAATTGGCGGAATCGTTGCGGCTGGCAACCATGTGTATATACTCGCCAACCCCATGGTCAGCTGCGGTATCGACACCCTGCAGCCGATCGTCGACGACCTGCCGCTGGCCAAGCTCTGGCCGCTGGCATTCCAGGTCGACGGCTTCTGCAGCACGCCATACCCGCCGATCCTCGGCTTGTCGCTGGCGCAGTGGGCACTGGTAGCGTTTGTGCTGACCGCCATTCTGGTTCCGCTGGGTATCTACCGCAACCGGCGCCGGCCTTAGACATAAGTCCCGATTTCGCTGTGGTCTTTTGCACCCACAGACAGAAGGGAAAAGTTGCCGCCCGCTTGCTTCAGATCAACCACAAAGCCTTGCAGGATGCGGGTTTGAGGGCTATCAAGCGGGGTGCGACAAACTGTCGCGAAGTTGAATAATTGCACTCTATTGTTACGCATTCTGTAAAAGACTGTTGCTCAATAAGTCATAGTCAAGGGTTGGCGACCTCACTACAATCGCCCCCAATTTCCGTTCGGCACTGCTTGCGAGTCGCAGGATTGAAGGAAGCCCCAGCGCTTTCTTTTGCTGACTTCGTCAAGTTTCGCCCAGCGGCGATACCGGGCGGATACCCCTCCGCGTTTTCCCGCACCAAATGGACTTGGTCTGAAGTACAGGCCTGTTGCCTACGAAACCATAAGCACCGCTAACACGCTTGAGCCAAGGTCCTGCAGTCGGACCCCAGGCAGGAGCGAGTACGGGCGCGAAATGCCTCACTTGGCAGGACGAAGTGCTGGCTACCAAAACACAAATTGCATTGAAGCAAGCTGATCTAGAGGTCGTGAGATGAGTAAAAAGCGTTACCCCAGACTGTTTGGCATATTGCCCTTTTTAGGCATGCTTTTACTCAGTGGGTGCAACTGGACCCTGCTCGACCCGAAGGGTCAGGTCGGCATTGAGCAAAAGAACCTCATCCTCATCGCTACCGGCCTGATGCTGCTGGTGGTGATCCCGGTCATCATCATGACCGTGGCGTTCGCCTGGAAGTACCGTGCTTCCAACAAGGCGGCCACCTACACGCCTGACTGGTCGCACTCGACCAAGATCGAGGCTGCGGTGTGGATCATCCCGATCCTGATCATCATTGCCCTGGGTTATGTCACCTACAAGTCCACCCACAAGCTGGACCCGTACCGTCCGCTGGACTCCGACGTCAAGCCGATCCAGATCGACGTGGTCGCACTGGACTGGAAGTGGCTGTTCATCTACCCGGAGCAGGGCATCGCGACGGTCAACAAGATCAACTTCCCGGCTAACACCCCGGTCAACTTCCGCGTCACTTCCGACGCCGTGATGAACTCGTTCTTCATCCCGGGCCTGGGCGGCCAGATCTACGCCATGGCCGGCATGACCACCAAGCTGCACCTGATCGCCAACGAAAACGGCGAGTTCGACGGTATCAGCGCCAACTACAGCGGCGCTGGCTTCACCGGCATGAAATTCAAGGCTACTGCAACCTCTCAGGAAGACTTCGACAAGTGGGTCGCCGAAGTGAAGCAGTCGCCTCTGAAACTGGGCAAGGCCGAGTACGAAGCACTGGCCAAGCCTAGCGAATACAACCCAGTCGCGCTGTACAGCGAGGCGCCAGCGGAGCTGTTCCAGACCATCGTCGACAAGTACGAAGGCATGAACCGCGGCAAGCCGGTCCACGAAGAAGCAGGCAGCAAAGATCTGGCCACCACCACGGGTGTGGAATCGAGTACGCAACCAGCTGCCGGTGCAGAGGAGTAAGAGATGTTCGGTAAATTAAGCCTGGAGGCGATACCCTATCACGAGCCGATAGTCATGGTGACGCTTGCCATGATCGCGCTCGGCGGTATCGCTGTCGTCGGCCTTATCACCTATTTCCGCAAGTGGACCTACTTGTGGACCGAGTGGCTGACGACTGTCGACCACAAGAAAATCGGGGTGATGTACATCATCGTCGCGATGATCATGCTGCTGCGCGGCTTTGCCGACGCCATCATGATGCGTACACAGCTGGCTGCTGCTACCGGCGGCTCCGAAGGCTATCTGCCGCCTGAACACTATGACCAGATCTTCACCGCTCATGGTGTGATCATGATCATCTTCATGGCGATGCCGTTCTTCACCGGCCTGATGAACCTTGCGGTTCCTCTGCAGATCGGTGCACGTGACGTTGCCTTCCCGTTCCTGAACTCCCTGAGCTTCTACCTGCTGCTGGCAGGCGTGCTGCTGGTCAACATCTCCCTGGGCGTCGGCGAATTCGCCAAGACCGGTTGGGTTGCCTATCCGCCGCTCGCGGGTATTCAGTACAGCCCTGGGGTGGGTGTCGACTACTACATCTGGGCGCTACAGCTATCCGGCTTGGGTACGACGCTTACCGGTGTGAACTTCCTCGTCACCGTGATGAAGATGCGCGCACCTGGCATGAAACTGATGGACATGCCGATCTTCACCTGGACCTGCACCTGGGCCAACGTACTGATCGTTGCTTCCTTCCCGATCCTGACCGCTGCACTCGCTCTGCTGACTGTTGACCGTTATCTGGACTTCCACATTTTCACCAACGAGCTTGGTGGGAACCCGATGATGTACGTCAACCTGTTCTGGGCGTGGGGTCACCCTGAGGTTTACATCCTGATCCTGCCGGCCTTCGGCGTGTTCTCGGAAGTGACTTCGACCTTCTCCGGCAAGCGTCTGTTTGGCCACCACTCGATGATCTACGCATCGGGCGCAATCGCCATCCTGGGCTTCGCGGTATGGCTGCACCACTTCTTCACCATGGGTGCCGGCGCCAGCGTCAACACCTTCTTCGGCCTGGCGACGATGCTGATCTCCATCCCGACGGGTGTGAAGCTGTTCAACTGGCTGTTCACCATGTACCAGGGCCGTGTGCGTTTCACCGCACCGATGCTGTGGACCCTGGGCTTCATGATCACCTTCTCGATCGGTGGCATGACCGGCGTTCTGCTGGCTGTACCAGGTGCTGACTTCGTCCTGCACAACAGCCTGTTCGTAATTGCTCACTTCCACAACGTGATCATCGGTGGTGCGGTATTCGGCTACATCGCCGGCTTCGCCTACTGGTTCCCGAAAGCCTTCGGTTTCACCCTGAACGAGAAGTGGGGCAAAGCTGCCTTCTGGTTCTGGATCTCGGGCTTCTACGTTGCGTTCATGCCGCTGTACGCCCTGGGCTTCATGGGCATGACCCGTCGTCTGAACCACTCCGACAACCCACTGTGGGAACCCTACCTGTACGTAGCCGTTGTCGGCGCCGTGCTGATCCTGTTCGGTATCGCTTGCCAGCTGATCCAGATCTTCGTTTCGGTCCGCGACCGCAACCAGAACCTGGACGTGACCGGCGACCCATGGGGCGGTCGTACTCTGGAATGGTCGACTTCGTCGCCACCTCCGTTCTACAACTTCGCCCACATGCCTGAGCAGGTTGGTCTGGATGCATGGCATGAAACCAAGGAAACCGGTGCTGCTTACAAGCCGGCAACCAAGTTCGACGCCATCCACATGCCGAGCAACACCGCTACTGGTTTGTTCATGGGTCTGTTCCTGACCGTCTTCGGCTTTGCCTTCATCTGGCACATCTGGTGGCTGGTTGGCGCAAGCCTGGTTGCAACCATCGCTGTCTTCGTTCGCCACGCCGCGCGTGACGACCAGGGCTACATGGTTCCGGCCGAAGAAGTGGCGCGCATCGAAGGCGAGCGCATGCAAGCGCTGGCCAAAGCAGGTGCTCTGCCTGCCGGCGCACGTGTCGAATCGTTTGAGCGGGTGTAATCAATGTCCAGTCAAGTAATACACGGCGGTGCTCATGGTCACGACCATGGGCATGACGACCACCACCACGACTCGGGCCAGATGACCGTACTGGGTTTCTGGCTGTACCTGATGACCGACTGCATCCTGTTTGCGTCGCTCTTCGCCACCTACGCGGTGCTGTCCGGCAGTTTTGCCGGCGGCCCGTCGGGTCACGACATCTTCCAGCTCGACTTCGTGCTGGTTGAAACCGCGTTCCTCCTGCTGTCCTCGATCACCTTCGGCTTCGCCATGCTGAAGATGTTCGCCGGCAACAAGGCAGGCGTGCTGGGCTGGTTGGCAGTGACCTTCCTGTTCGGTGCTGGCTTCATCGCGATGGAAATCTACGAATTCCATCACCTGATCGCTGAGGGCTTCGGCCCGCAGCGCAGTGGCTTCCTGTCGGGCTTCTTCGCCCTGGTAGGTACCCACGGCCTGCACGTGACCGCCGGCCTGATCTGGATGGCAATCATGATGTACCAGATCAGCAAGCACGGCATCACGCCGACCGCCAAGACCCGCATGAGCTGCCTGAGCCTGTTCTGGCACTTCTTGGACGTGGTCTGGATCTGCGTATTCACCGTCGTTTACCTGCTGGGGGTTCTGTAATGGCTAACGCACACGACACTCATCACGAAGGTAACCACGGTAGCGTCAAGTCCTACATGGTCGGCTTTATCCTGTCGATCATCCTGACCGCGATCCCGTTCGGCCTGGTGATGTTCCCAAGCCTGCCGAAGAACCTGACCGTCCTGGTCGTGGTGGCCATGGCCGTCATCCAGGTGGTAGTGCACCTCGTGTACTTCCTGCACATGGACCGCTCGAAAGAGCAGCGTTCCAACGTGTCGACGTTCCTGTTCACCGCCATGGTGATTGCACTGCTGGTCGGCCTGTCGCTGTGGATCATGTTCAGCATCCACTTCGAAATGATGGCCAAGTGAGGTAAGACTGCATGTCCGTTAAGCACTTTATCCAAATCACCAAACCGGGGATCATTTTCGGTAACGTGCTTTCCGTGGCAGGCGGTTTCTTCCTTGCCTCGAAGGGCCATGTAGACTTCGCCCTGTTCCTGGCGGTGGTGATCGGTACTTCCCTGGTAGTCGCGTCTGGTTGCGTGTTCAACAACTGCATCGACCGTGACATCGACATCAAGATGGAACGTACCAAGAACCGCGTCATGGTCCAGGGCGGCATGTCGCTGCCCCTCGCGCTGATCTACGCCACCCTCCTCGGGGTGGCCGGCTTCAGCCTGCTGTATGTCCAGGCCAACCCGCTGTCGGCGTTCTGCGCGCTCATCGGGTTCGTCGTCTACGTCGGTTTCTACAGCCTCTGGCTGAAGCGCAAATCGGTACACGGCACCTTGGTTGGCAGCCTGTCCGGTGCCATGCCTCCGGTGATCGGCTACTGCGCCGTGAGCAACAGCTTCGACCTGGCTGCTGTGACCCTGCTGGTGATGTTCAGCCTGTGGCAGATGCCGCACAGCTTTGCGATCGCCATCTTCCGCTTCAAGGATTACAGCGCTGCCAACATTCCGGTCCTGCCGGTAGCACGCGGCATCCTCGCGGCGAAGAAGCAGATCGTGCTGTACGTGCTGGCCTTCGTGCTCGCCACTCTGATGCTTACCCTCGGCGGTTACGCCGGCCTCGGCTACCTGGCCGTGGCAGCTGCCATGGGCCTGTACTGGCTTTACATGGCGTGGGGTGGCTACAAGGCCGAGGACGACAGCAAGTGGGCCCGCAAGGTATTCGGCTTCTCCATCCTCACCGTTACTGCCCTGAGCGTGATGATGTCGGTGGATAGCCAGACTGCCGCGGACGTGCTGATGACCTACGCGCGCTGATACAGCTGCCTGTGACAGAAAAACCCCGGCCTTTGTGCCGGGGTTTTTTTATGGGCTTTATTTACTGTCAGTCCTGTTAACTGAAAGGATTCGAAATAAGGACCTGAAAACCTGATATAAAACGGGATATTTTCCTTTACAAGATATCTTGAGCGGCATTATTGTCTGAATCGGCCGCCGCAGCGGCCAGCGTCGCTCGGACGGTTCCGGGCGCTTACGTCTTGCAGAGGAAACCATGGCCAACCCAGGTTCGCCGCGCCGCTTTGCGCGCATCGATCGTCTTCCCCCTTACGTCTTCAACATCACCGCCGAGCTCAAGATGGCCGCCCGCCGCCGTGGCGAGGACATCATCGACCTGAGCATGGGCAACCCAGACGGTGCCACGCCGCCGCACATCGTCGAAAAACTGGTGCAAGTCGCTCAGCGTGAAGACACCCATGGCTACTCCACGTCCCGCGGCATCCCGCGCCTGCGCCGCGCCATTTCGAATTGGTACAAGGAACGCTACGAGGTCGACATCGACCCGGAAAGCGAAGCCATCGTCACCATCGGCTCCAAGGAAGGCCTGGCTCACCTGATGCTGGCCACGCTCGACCAGGGTGACACGGTGCTGGTGCCCAACCCGAGCTACCCGATCCACATCTATGGCGCGGTCATCGCCGGCGCCCAGGTGCGTTCGGTACCACTGGTACCTGGTGTCGACTTCTTCAACGAACTCGAGCGCGCGATCCGCGAGTCGATCCCCAAGCCGAAGATGATGATCCTCGGCTTCCCGTCCAACCCGACCGCGCAATGCGTGGAGCTGGACTTCTTCGAGCGCGTGGTGGCCCTGGCCAAGCAGTACGACGTGCTGGTGGTGCACGACCTGGCTTACGCCGATATCGTCTACGACGGCTGGAAAGCGCCGTCGATCATGCAGGTGCCGGGCGCCAAGGACATCGCCGTGGAGTTCTTCACGCTGTCCAAGAGTTACAACATGGCCGGCTGGCGGATCGGCTTCATGGTCGGTAACCCCGAGCTGGTCAGCGCCCTGGCGCGGATCAAGAGCTACCACGACTACGGCACCTTCACACCGCTACAGGTGGCGGCCATTGCCGCGCTGGAAGGCGACCAGCAGTGCGTACGGGACATTGCCGAGCAGTATCGCCAGCGCCGCAATCTGCTGGTGAAAGGGCTGCACGAACTGGGCTGGATGGTCGAGAACCCCAAGGCGTCGATGTACGTGTGGGCGAAGATCCCTGAGCAGTACGCCCACCTGGGGTCGTTGGAATTCGCCAAGAAGCTGCTGGCCGAAGCCAAGGTCTGTGTTTCGCCTGGTGTCGGTTTCGGTGATTACGGCGACGACCACGTGCGCTTTGCCCTGATCGAAAACCAGGATCGGATTCGCCAGGCAATCCGGGGCATCCGGCAGATGTTCCGGGCCGATGGCCTGAGCCGCAAATAGCGCTGAACCAGGGGCCGTCACACGGCCCCTGTTGCTTGCCGGATCGGCGGCGAACTATTTTTCGCTGCCCCTCTTCTCAGCCGACCTCGCTTCGATTACAAATGGCGCCGCGGGCCTGCCCCGATAACAACAACCTTCCCTCCGTGCCATCATGTCCGAATATAACCCTTGCCTTGACTGCGGCGCCTGCTGCGGGTACTTCCGTGTGTCCTTCTTCTGGGGCGAATGCCAGTCTGCCGGGGGCGTTGTGCCTGACGACCTGGTGGTGCAGATCAACCCCACTCGGGTAGCCATGATCGGCACCGATGCCAAGCCCTGCCGCTGTGTCAGCTTGCAGGGTGAGATTGGCCAGGAGGTGGCTTGCACCATCTACGCCAACCGCTCCAGCCCTTGCCGCGAATTCGAAGCATCGTGGGAGGGGGGGGTGCACAACCCCAGCTGCGACGATGCGCGAGCGGCGTATGGGCTGCCACCACTGACGCCTCCAGGCGCCAACGAGCCCCATTGGCCGGATGATGGGGCTGAGGTGGCCTGAGCGTACGTCGCCAGCCCGCGATAGGTCCATCAGCTGTAAGATAATTCTGAACCTGAAACCAAATGCTTCAGGTTGCCAAGAATTGGGAATTATCCTACGAATTCAGTCGGATGCCGTCTGATAGGCAAGCACCTACCTCAGAGATAGCGTTTCAGCGTCGCCGCAATTAGCGACCGGAAAATCCCGTCGTTTCGCGAGGGCTTGCCAGTTATCGCAGCCGTGCGCGTGCAGACTTCGGTCTGGCCGTGAATGCCTCGTAACACGGTCTTATCACCTCGCGTACGTGAGCCGAGATAGGCATCTGAAATACCAGACACGCTTATAAATACTGACTCATCCATATCATCTTTCGTCTACTAACCCAAGACGGGGCCGTAACTCGCGGCCCCAACACCCGTCAAAAACTGCAGTTCAGCCCGACGTCATTGTCGAACGTCTTGGGCTTCTAATGGTAATGTGTTTTCTGTAGTAACATTTTGAGGCGGGGGAGCGTCGGTTGCTAGCGGAGGGAGATTCTCTTTGTGGTGTTTCATTAGGTCACGATGCTCAGAATTTTGACGATGCTGGTTACGTAATTCTCGGCGCTCCACCTTTCGCTGCTGCCGCCATACACTTAGGTGGCGTAAAGCTTGCCGCGTGAACTGCACCTCTGCGAGGCTATGCTGAGCCCATGACACATAATCTTGTGTGACCTCGGACAATCTGTGTGAGTTCGCGGCACGCCGCTTGAATTGTTTCATAAATCTAAACGCTTCGTTTGCAAGCCTTCTAGCATTTTGCGCAGCTTCATAGCTGCTTCGTGCGCCCTGCAGCAGGGCCTGAGACTGAGCCGGCCTCGGATTGCCTGAATGGCGGGTTGGTAGGTTCGAGTTGAGAAGCATCAACAGCGTACGATTCTGGCCTTTGGGGTCTTTGAAATTTATTGGGTCCCCAGAACAGTAACAGTAACAATTCACGCCGCCCTGCAAAAATGGGCTTTGTAAATCAGGTGAGCAAAATCTCATTATCGCTGGGCTGAAGCCGCGATGGCCGTTGCCGAGCAAATATTGCTGGGTTGGCTTGTCCAGGTGATCTCCATTGAAAGCGAGTGCTGTTGCATCTTGCTCAATGTACGGTACAAAGCCGTAGGGTGTGTAGTTCATTACGTACTCCCATCATGGGTCGACTCATAAAGCTCACCTGAGTGAGCAGTGGCTGGTAACGATTGATCCACTGCTAAAAAAGCGCAACTGGCATTTATACCAGGCCGCCTTAATCCACGAAAAGCGGCTGTGATTAGTGTCTGCAGACAGTGTCTGGGAAACTGGCGGATGCTTCACGGGGGCACTTAACGTTAAACTGTCACCTCCCCAGCAATGGACAGGAGATCCGGCGTGACCCCACCCCGCAGTTTCCCCAGCGACCTCTGCCTCGACAGCCCGCGCCTGCAGTTGCGGCCGATGCGCCATGCTGATGCCGAACAATGGCTGACGATCATGGCCGACCCCGAGGTCATGCGTTACTGGCACCACGCCCCGTGGCAAGACCTGGCCGAGGCCGAAAGCGCCCTGGCCGCCGACCGCGAAGCCTATGCCAATGGTGACCAGCTCAAGCTGGGCATGTACCGCCGTGACAACGGCGACCTGATCGGCATGGTCCAGCTGTTCAACATCGACGATGTGTCCCGCCGTGGCGAAATCGGCTACTGCCTGGCCAGCGCCGTGCAGGGCAGGGGGTACATGGACGAGGCGCTGACATGCTTCATCGACTACCTCGCCCATACCCTGCACATGCGCCGCCTGGAAGGTGAAATCGACCCGCGCAACCAAGGTTCGGCGCGTACCCTTGAGCGCCAAGGCTTCGTACTTGAAGGCACGCTGCGGGCGCGCTGGTGCGTGGCGGGTGAGCTGTCCGATTCTGGTATATACGGGTTGCTGCTCGAGCCACCGGTTGCATGACGGCTTTCTACCTCACCTTCAGCCTCGCCCTGTACCTGCTCGGCTTATGTTTCGATGGCGCGTTGATGAGCGCGGGCAGGCACATGCCGGCCCTGCAGATGCTGCTGTACGGGCCGTGGGGCATTCCATTCGGCTTATTTCAGTGGTTTGCCAACCCGTTGCTGGCGGTGGCGATCCTGGCCCATCGGCGCTTCCGGCGCCTGTCACTGGTGGCTGGCTTGGCTGCGCTGTACCTGGCGGCCAGCAGCTTCGGCATTGAACGTTTGCCGGACAACATCAGCTACGACTTCCAGGATCGCACAGGCTTTGGGGCCGGTTTCTATCTGTGGTTGGCGTCTATCGTGGTGTTTTGTGCGGGGCAGGCGTGGCATGTTTGCAAGGCGCGCAACGCCCAGGACATGCCAGCTTGGCGCTGGCTCGACGTGGCGCTGATAGCAGCCATTGCGCTGGCTGCGTATGCCGCCACACAAATGCCGTCTCTACGCTTCGAGCCGGGTAAAGTGCTGATGCCGCCAGAGCAGCCGCAAGCGTTTTGATGTTCACCAGGAGGGTTGCGATGAACAAGCAGTACCTGATGGGCCTGGCCCTGGCGTTTGGCATACCGATGGCGATGGCTGGGGATAACTCGCCGACATATACCCAGTGCATGGACAACGCTTCCAGCACGGTTGCGATGAGCGGCTGTATTCAAGCCGAGACCAAGCTGCAGGATGCGCAGTTGAACAGTGTCTACAAGCAACTGCTGGCCAAGCTCGAAGCAGCGCCGCAGAAAAGCCTGCGCGACGTACAGCGGCAGTGGATCGCCTACCGCGATGGCAACTGCAAATTCCACGTGCAGGCGAGTGGCGGGACGATGGCCCAGCTTGAAGGTGCCATGTGCGTGATGGACATGACCCGTGAGCGGGCGGCGGAGCTGGAGCGGGTGCTCAGCCCAGGGCAGTGAGTTTGCCTGGGCGGGCCTCTTCGCGGGTAACCCGCTCCTACAACGGCTGGCGCAGTACCTGTAGGAGCTGGCTTGCCGGCGATGGGGCGCGAAGCGGCCCTATTTTTTCAGGTGAGCACCGCGCAGCGCCCGGTCCGTGAGGTACTCGCGCACTTCTAGCGCATCCCCGGCAAACTCGATCCGGTCAGCCTTGGCGTCACGCTGGTAGGCATACATCGGGTCGTAATATTCCTTCAACAAACCCTCGATCCACCCGCGGTGCAGGTCTATTGCACCGCACCGCTGCTGCTCGTCCAGTGCCTGGCGCAGGGTCTGGGACAGGCGCTGGAACCGCTCGCCACCCAGGCGCTTCTGGATATTGGCCATGCTCTGCAGCATGCGCTCGGCGAATAGCCGATGGCCAAGCTGCTCGCCGTGCAGCGTGACGAACTCGGCGCACAGGTTGATTACGTAATCGCGCAGGATGCGCTCCACACGGTTCTCGAAGCTGTCCTCCAGCCATACCATCGGGTACTGCTGCATGCCTTGGTACAACGCCAATGGCACTGTGCAGCTGCCAACGATGCGGCCTTCATCTTCCAGCACGAACTGCTCAATGCCACGGGCACGTTTTTTCAGTACATCGATGGCCAGCTTGTTCTCGAAGTCGATCTGCGCCGGCTGCGCGGTGGCGCGCTTGCCGAAACTGGAGCCGCGGTGGTTGGCATGGCCTTCAAGGTCGAGCACGTTGTTCAGCTGGTGCAGCACATCGGTCTTGCCCGTGCCGGTCAGGCCGCCCAGCAGGACGAAGTGGCACTGTTCGACAGCCTGTTCGGTGGTCTCCAGCAGGAAGGTGCGCAGCGCCTTGTAACCGCCGCTGATTCGCGGGTAATCGATACCGGCCTCATCGCGCAGCCACTGCTGGACGATCAGTGAACGCAAGCCACCGCGAAAGCAGTAGAGGTAGCCGTTGGGGTTGGCCCGGGCGAAGTCCGCCCAGGCGTGCAGGCGCTCACGCTTGGTGGTACCGCTGACCAGTTGGTGGCCGAGGGTGATGGCTGCGGCCTGGCCTTGCTGTTTGTAGCAGGTGCCAACTTTTTGCCGCTCCTGGTCAGTCATCAACGGCAGATTGACCACGCCGGGGAAGGCGCCCTTGGCAAATTCGATGGGCGCGCGCATGTCCATCATGGGCGCGTCGTCGAGGAACAGCTGGCGGAAATCGGTGCAATCGGGGCGCATCAGCTCACCTCGACTGCGTGGCGCTGTCGCTCGGCCAATGTGCCGATCGGCGAGAGCGTGAGGCCCAGCTCGGCAGCCACGGCGAGGAATTCCTCTTCACCTTCGGCGCTGACGGCCACCAGCAAGCCGCCGCTGGTCTGCGGATCGCACAGCAGGTGCTTCTGATCATCGCTGAGCGGGCCTATCTTATGCCCGTAGCTTTCGAAGTTGCGTAGGGTGCCACCGGGGATGCAACCCTGCGCCAAGTAGTGCTCGACGCTGGCCAGGCGAGGCACGGCGGCATAGTCCAGGTGTGCGGTCAGGCCGCTGCCTTCGGCCAGTTCGACCAGGTGGCCAAGCAGGCCGAAGCCGGTCACGTCGGTCATGGCCTTGACCCCATCGAGCTTGCCGAACCGGCTGCCGGGGGTGTTGAGGGTGCACATCCAGTCCCGGGCCAGGCCTTGGTCCTGCTCGCGCAGTTTGGCCTTTTTCTCGGCGGTGGTAAGAATGCCGATACCCAAGGGTTTGGTCAGGTACAGGCGGCAGCCCGCGGTGGCGGTGTCATTGCGCTTGAGATGGCGTTTGCTGACCACGCCGGTGACGGCCAGGCCGAAGATTGGCTCCGGGGCGTCGATGGAGTGACCACCCGCCAGCGGGATGCCGGCTTCGGCGCACACGGCGCGGCCACCGCGGATCACTTCGCGGGCGACCTCCGGTGGCAGCACGTTGACCGGCCAACCGAGGATGGCGATGGCCATCAGCGGGTCGCCGCCCATGGCGTAGATGTCGCTGATGGCGTTGGTGGCGGCGATGCGGCCGAAATCGTAGGGGTCATCGACGATCGGCATGAAGAAGTCGGTTGTAGAAACAACCCCGCGCTCGTCGTCCAGAGCGTACACGGCGGCATCATCACGCGAAGCGTTGCCGACCCACAGATTCGGGTCCAAGGCCTGTGTACCACTCTCGGCCAGGATCACGTCCAGTACCTTGGGGGAGATCTTGCAGCCACAGCCTGCACCATGGCTGTACTGGGTCAGGCGAATCGGCTCGCTCATACGCACCTCAGGGAATCAAATTGTTGCGCGATTGTAGCAAAGCTGGCCTTTGTGCCACGCGCCCTTATACTTCCCACGCGCGACGCGGATCGTCGCCCATTCCCCGCTATTGAACCGGAGTCTTCCCATGCTCAAACGCCCAATGGCGCTCGCCGCCGGCCTGGTCCTGTCGTGCTGCGCCGCTGTCGCTCAGGCCGCTGAAACCCTGCGGGTCAGTGCCATCCCCGACGAAGCGCCGACCGAGTTGCTGCGCAAGTTCGAGCCGCTGGGCAAGTACCTGTCGCAGCAGCTGGGCATGGAGGTGAAGTTCGTACCGGTTGCCGATTACCCGGCGGTGGTCGAGTCCTTGGCCAATGACCGCCTGGACATGGCCTGGCTGGGCGGGTTCACCTTCGTCCAGGTGCATTTGAAAGACCCGAAAGCCACGCCGCTGGTGCAGCGTGAGCAGGATGCCAAGTTCACCTCCAAGTTCATCACCGCCAACCCGGATGTGAAGAGCCTGGCCGACCTCAAGGGCAAGTCGTTCGCCTTTGGCTCCATCTCGTCTACCTCGGGCAGCCTGATGCCGCGCTATTTCATGCTCAAGGAAGACAACATCAAGCCTGAGGGCTATTTCAGCCGGGTGGCCTACTCCGGTGCCCACGACGCTACTGTGGCCTGGGTGCAGGCTGGCAAGGTCGACGGTGGCGTGCTCAATGCCAGCGTGTGGCAGAAGCTGGTCGATGCTGGCAAGGTCGATACAAGCAAGGTCAAGGTCTTTGCCACCACGCCGGAATATTACGACTACAACTGGACCGTGCGCGGCAACATGGAGCCAGCCCTGAAGGAGAAGATCAAGCAAGCCTTCCTCAATCTGGACCCCGCCAAGCCCGACCATAAAGCGATTCTCGACCTGCAGGCCGCCAGCCGCTTCATCGAGACCAAGCCCGAGAATTACCAGGGCACCGAGCAGGCAGCACGTGAGGCCGGCCTGCTCAAGTGACTATCGACCTGTACAACGCCGGCCTGCGCCATGGCCAGGTCCGCGCGCTGGAGTCCGTATCCTTGCGTATTACCAAGGGTGAGCGGGTGGCGATCATCGGCCCTTCCGGGGCGGGCAAGTCCAGCCTGTTGCACCTGATGGCCACGGCCGTGCAGCCCAGCGCCGGGCGCCTGGAGTTGTTCGGCGAGCAGCCCTGGGCGCTGTCTGCCAGGGCACGCCAGCGCTTGCGCGCGCGGATCGGGCTGGTTCATCAGGCGCCGCCCTTGCCGCCTCGCCAGCGGGTAGTGACAGCGGTGCTGGCGGGCCGCCTGGGGCAGTGGGGCACGTTGCAGGGGTTGTTCAACCTGGTGTATCCGACCGATGTGCCGGGCGCACGGGAAGTTTTGGCCGAGCTGGGGCTGGCGGAAAAGCTGTTCGTGCAGTGCGGGCAACTGTCCGGCGGCCAGTTGCAGCGGGTCGGCATCGCCCGAGTGCTATACCAGCGCCCCGAGTTACTGCTGGCTGACGAGCCGGTGTCGGCCATGGACCCGGTGCTGGCCGACCACAGCCTGGCGCTGCTCAACCGCCATGCCCAGGCCAATGGGGTCACCCTGGTGGCCAGCCTGCACGCGGTTGAGCTGGCCTTGGCGCATTTCCCGCGGGTAATCGGTATTCGTGAGGGACAGGTGATGTTCGACTGCCCGGCCGACGCTGTGACTGACCCGATGCTGGACGCTCTGTACGCCAACGAGCAGTTTGCTTCGCAACCGGCGCAAGGGGCGACCCTGGCCGTGCAGATCCCCCGATGTTGAAAGCGCAAACTCGCGACCCGGTAGCATTCACGCGGCTGATGCTCACCCTGTTTGCCCTGGCCGTGCTATGGCCAGGGGTACGGTTGAGCGAGCTGAACCCCGGCGTACTGCTGCACGCGGAAAACCGCCAACAGATTGCCGCTTTCACCAGCGCCTTCTGGCCACCCGCGCATGATGCCGAATTCCTCAAGCTGCTCTACGAGGCCACGCTGCAGACCCTGGCCGTGGCCACTGCCGGCATGGCCTTTGCGTTGCTGTTGGCCATACCTACAAGCTTGTTGGCCAGCCGCGCTTTGTCGTTGCGAGCCGCCTCGCGCGGTGGCCGTGCCGGTGTGTTGTCGCGGCTGCTGCGTATGCCGGTGCGTGGCTTGCTGATCTTCCTGCGCAGCGTGCCGGAGATCGTCTGGGCATTGCTGTTCGTACGGGCTGTGGGCCTGGGGCCGACCGCTGGGGTGCTGGCCATTGCCATCACCTACAGCGGCATGCTCGGCAAGGTCTATGCGGAAATCTTCGAATCTGTCGACCAGCGCCCGGCGCACGCCTTGCTGCAAGCGGGCAGCGGCCGGCTGACGGCATTTTTTTACGGCATTCTGCCAAGTGCAATGGCGGAGGTGGTGTCGTACACCGTGTACCGGTGGGAATGCGCGATCCGCGCTTCAGTGGTAATGGGGTTCGTCGGGGCGGGCGGCCTCGGGCAGCAGATCGACTTGTCCATGCGCATGTTCGCGGGTGGCGAGGTGGCGAGTATCCTGCTGGCCTTCTTCGGCCTGGTGGTGTTGGCTGACCTGCTCAGCCGCTTTCTGCGGGGGAGGTTGGCATGAATCGAGTGCTCAATCTTCTAGTAGTTGGCGCCATCGTCGCAGCAGTGTGCGCCGCGTTCAGCTATCTGGAGCTGGACCTGAAGGCGCTGATACGTGATGGCGGGCTGGGGCAGATGGGGGCGTATGCAGGGCGCTTTTTGCACCCTGACTTGTCTGCCGAGCACTTGCAGGCAGTGGCGCACGGTGCCCTGGAGACCCTGGCGATGTCGGGCTTGGGCACGTTGCTGGCCATGGCCCTGGGCCTGCTCCTGGCATTGCCCGCGGCGGGGCGATTCGGCTGGCCGCTGCAGTCGGCCGCGCGCCTGCTGCTCAATGCCCTGCGCGCCATCCCGGAGTTGGTCTGGGCTGCGCTGACGGTGCTGGCGGCGGGGCTAGGCCCGAATGCCGGCACGCTTGCGCTGGCATTGCACACGTCTGGGGTGTTGGGGCGGTTGTTCGCCGAAGCGTTGGAGAACGCACCGGCAGAGCCCGCTGCAGCTATCCGCCTGCAGGGCGGCGGGCAGGTCGCTGCGTTCTGTTTCGGCACCTTGCCCAACCTGTGGCCGCAGTTGTTGGCCTACAGCCTGTACCGCTGGGAAAACAACATCCGCATGGCCAGTGTGCTTGGCTTTGTGGGGGCCGGTGGCCTGGGGCAGATGCTCTACACCACGCTGAGCCTGTTCCAGGAGGCGCAGGCCAGCACCGTGATCATTGCGATGCTGGTGCTGGTGCTGCTGGTGGATGGGGTCAGTGACCTGATGCGCCAGCGCTATGTGCGGGCATGACAGCGTCTGCCATCAACTCCCCACATTGCGCTTCACGCTGCATCGACTCCAGGTTGCGTTCGATGGTCTCGCAAATCGTATCCATCTGGATCTGGTGCTCACTGAAGCGGAACGGGCTCTGCAGGTCGGTGCCGATGCGCTCGATGGCCAGCAGCATGAACCCCACCACGGTCGACGCCAGCGGGGTGAACCAACCCAGCGACTCCACCAGCCCAATCGGTACGATCAAGCAGAACAACGAGATGAACAGCCGCGGAAAGTACACGTAAGGGTAGGGCAGTGGCGTATTGGC
The DNA here is from genome assembly GCF_042902325.1 of Pseudomonas sp. NPDC012596. NCBI lineage: Bacteria > Pseudomonadati > Pseudomonadota > Gammaproteobacteria > Pseudomonadales > Pseudomonadaceae > Pseudomonas > Pseudomonas sp. NPDC012596. Next base: position 46,129 of record NZ_JBIBEB010000004.1, read on the forward strand.
GATACGCTCCATGCCGCCCTGGGCATTGGACAGGTCCACCAGCGTCGACTCCAGCCGCGCCAGGCGAATGCTGTCGAGCCGGCCGGCCTTGTATTCACGCGCCAGCAGGGCCGCCGAGCCGCTGAGGATATCGTTGGCGAAGTTGTTCGACCGGTTGCGCCGCTCGAACTCCCCCGGCGGGATGAACGCCATCAGCTCATCCGGGCATTTTTCGCCCTTCAGGTGCGCTGCCAGACAGTTCACGTAAGCGATATGGCGGCGCAGCAAGGTGGCTTTGGTCGGGTTCAGCCCGTCAGCCGGGTCGTCGATCAGTGTCAGCGTCTGCCGGGCAAAGCTGCGCGAACTGTTCACCAGCGCGCCCCATAACGTGCGGGCCTCCCACCAACGGTTGTAGGCGCTGCTGTTGCGAAAGCTCACCAGCACCACCAATGCCGAACCCAGCAATGTCAGTGGCATGAGGGGCAGGGTAAATTTACTGTTGAAAAACAGCATGAAGTCGATGGTGACCAGTACATCCCAGATCAGCAGCCAGAACAGCGACCAGCCGATGTAGCCGAAGGTTTTGACCACCAGGCGGTACTTGCGGGCGATGATCTCTTTCACGCGGGGGTACCTCGAAAGGGCGGGCATGAAGGATCGGACGCTGAGGGGCTGGCAAGGTTCTGTGCTGTTCGTCGTAGGGTGTAACTGGAAGTTTGTGATCAGCTCAATGGTACGCGGCTCTTCGCGGGCGTTACCGCGAAGAGCCCTAGGGCAACATCACATGCCAGCAGAGGCATTGCACCCCCTGGCCCACCCCGGATTCAAGGCTTGGCAACCACCGCCACATAACCCTTCACCCCAGCAGGCACGGCATTGGGCTTGGTTTTGTGAGCCAGGTACTGGAACCGGCGCCATTCCTTGTCGATTTCACTGAACGACATGAACACGCTGACCCGCGCCTTGTCCGCCAGGTCTGGCCGATTGCGCGCATCGATCCCTTCCTTGGCGATAAACGCGACGTTGATCCCGACCACCTTTCCGTCTTCGGCAAACACCGGGCCACCCGACATGCCCTTGACCATCGGGCCATCGTGCACCGAGTAGAACACGCTGCCCTGCGTGCCTTCCAGGCGCACCAGGGACTGCAGTGTGTGGCCCTTGCCCTGCACCGGCATCATCAGGCTGTTGAACCCGACCGCCGTCACCGACTCGCCTGGCACGTACTGGCGCCAGAGCGGCACCTGGGTGGCCTTGTGCTTGAAGAACACCACGTCACCAAGGCCCTCGTGGACCACGTTGCGCAGGAAGGGGGTGTGTTTGGCGGTCACGGCGTAGTCTTCGTTCCACTGAATGGCGGTAGCCATCAGCAGCATGGGCAGTGGCGCGCCCGAGGTGACTACGAACGCTTGATCGTAGACGGGGTTTGAAACGTACGACGTTGGCATTCCATTGCACCCACTCAGCAGCATCATTGCCGCCAGACAGGGCACAGTTGTCTTCATGATTTGCACATGGGTTAAAAAATGGGAGCGCAAATATGGCTAAGAGCCATCACGCTGGCAATACTTTCTGCATATATCTGATGAATGACATCTTAGGTAGGGGGCCTGATGATGGCCAATAGATTCCAGGCATGGCTGGAGCGCCCGTGGTCGTTGGGCTGGCGTCAAATTGGCGGGTTGCAAAGTGCTTGCAGTGATGGGACGTCTAGGTTCGGATCTTCAGCTGCATTGAGCTGCATTGAGCTGCATTGAGCTATATCCGGAGACGCCATGACACGCTTGACCGTGGACCAGCTCGCATTGACGCGCTCGGCGATGTCGCGCGACCCGAGGCTCTGATTGTCCTGCAGAACTCTCAGAATTTTATTTGGCACAACTATCAGCCGAACCAGACTTGCTGGCTGTCTCCCGGCTTGACGGCAGCGCTTGAGGTTGAAGGGCGGATGAGGGGCCAACAGCCAGCCGGCACTTATGCGCGCAAAGTACTGGAACCCTTGTTGATTGACCTGTCTTGGTCTTCGTCACGGCTGGAAGGCAACCGCTATACGCTGCTCGACAACGAGAGGCTGTTCAAAAGTGGTGTGACGGAGGGGGATCTGAATGCGGTCATGCTGCTCAATCACAAGGCCGCGATCGAGTTCATGGTCGATGCGGTGCCGGAGTGCATTGGAGTAAGAGTGCCGACGTCGTGCCCCACGCCGGCACTGAAATGCCAGGGTGCGTCGGCTTCACGGCAATTCAATCACGCTATAGGCGAATTCATTGGGCTTCTTGGCCTTGCCATGCGCAGAGTCTGCGACCTGAACGCGGTCGTCATCATGAACGACCAACACGTGCCTGGCATCCAACGCCACAACACCTTCCGGTTTGTTATCGAACCACAAGGGCGTGCCGTCCTGCCTTAGTACCAGTTGTGCAGTACCGGGCCCGCCTGGCTCAAGTAGTGACATCGGCAACGTCCACAAATAGCCACCAATCCTGTCACCCTGCTCATAGCTGGTGGTTGCCAGCAGGCGCTCGTTGAAGGGGTCGTATTCCAGGCTGGAAAGGCCCAGTGGTCGGTCGTCGCCCTGTACGCGCGGGGTGAACTGGTAGGCCAGTCTGAAATCGCCAGCAATCACCAATTCACCCGCTTGCAAGCGGATTGGGGCCTGCACGATGGTAAACACTGGGTACGCCGTCGTGTAGTCGCGGCCTTGCTGGCGAATACCGAGCAAGAGCGAGCTGTCAGGGCCCATGGCTGCGCCTTCGACCTGGAAGAAGGGCTCGCGGACGATAGTGCTGATCTGCTTGCGTATGACCTGCACATCGCCAAGCTGCCTGGCGTCAGCCGGCCTATCCACGGGCCAGTACAGGATCTTGTTGAACGCAGGGTTTTCCGCCCGAGTGAAGGCACTGCTTGCGATTACGTAGTGCGTATCTTCGAGTGTGATCGTCGTCAGGCCTTCGAGCTTCTGTGCCGTTTCGATCAATGGGCCGCGTGCGTATTTGAGGTGGTCGAATTTCAAAGGCAAGGGGGGCAGGCCCTCAGGCGCATTCAGGTCAATGGAGAAAACCGAGGATGTCTCGTTTCCCTTGATGGGTTTGTCATTGGCAAAAAACAGCTGTTCACCGATTCTGGTAACGGCGGACACCTCACAGTTCATGTCCCGGGCAGCGTGATGCGCCGCGTTGAGGCATTTACCTGTGTAGTGATGAACGGTGCTGGCGTGAACGGATGACGATGCACTGGCCAAGGGGCAGGCCAGGGTTGAGACGGTAGCGGCCAAGGCAAATGGCAGGCGCTTTTTCATGTCGCGGCTCCTTGATCAAGAGGGGAGGAGCCAGGTTAGGGCGGTGGGGCGCAGGAGCGAGTTGGCAATCTTGCCAAGGGGGCAGGCGGGCTAGCGTCAGGCGAGAGGCTGCTTGGTCATACTGCAGGCATAAAAAAACCGACCATAAGGTCGGTTTTTTCCGGATTTTGGTGCCCCGAGGGAGACTCGAACTCCCACTCCTTTCGAAAACGGATTTTGAATCCGCCGCGTCTACCAATTCCGCCATCAGGGCGTGTGGCGCGCAGTATAGAGAGGTGCTTGAGGTCGGTCAATCGGCTTTCATGGTCAATTTTCACACATTGGGCTAAACTTCCCGGCCCTGCCGAACCCGAACATCATCATGCGCGTCGCCGATTTTTCCTTCGAACTCCCCGATTCCCTGATCGCTCGCCACCCTTTGGCCGAGCGCCATGGCAGCCGTCTGCTGGTCCTCGATGGGCCGAGCGGGGCGCTGGCGCACAAGCGGTTTACCGACCTGCTCGACTACCTGCGCCCCGGCGACCTGATGGTGTTCAACAACACCCGGGTGATCCCGGCGCGGTTGTTGGGCCAGAAAGCCTCTGGTGGCAAGCTGGAAGTGCTGGTCGAGCGCGTGCTCGACAGCCACCGCGTGCTGGCCCATGTGCGTGCCAGCAAGGCGCCCAAGGAAGGCGCGGTGATCCTCATCGACGGCGGTGGCGAGGCCGAAATGGTCGCGCGCCACGAAACGCTGTTCGAACTGCGCTTCACCGAAGAGGTGCTGCCACTGCTCGAACGCGTGGGGCACATGCCGTTGCCGCCTTACATCGACCGCCCGGACGAGGGCGCCGACCGTGAGCGTTACCAGACCGTCTACGCCGAACGCGCTGGCGCCGTGGCCGCGCCAACGGCGGGGCTGCACTTCGACGAAGCGCTGCTGGAACAGATCGCTGCCAAGGGCGTGGAACGCGCCTTCGTTACCCTGCACGTCGGTGCGGGTACCTTCCAGCCGGTGCGGGTCGACAAGATCGAAGACCACCACATGCATAAAGAGTGGCTCGAAGTGAGCCAGGATGTGGTCGATGCCATCGAAGCCTGCCGCGCTCGCGGTGGCCGGGTGATCGCGGTCGGCACCACCAGCGTGCGTTCGCTGGAGAGCGCGGCGCGCGACGGCGTGCTTAAGGCCTTCAGCGGCGACACTGATATCTTCATCTACCCGGGCCGGCCGTTCCACGTGGTCGATGCCCTGGTCACCAACTTCCACCTGCCGGAGTCCACGCTGCTGATGCTGGTCTCGGCGTTCGCCGGTTACCCCGAAACCATGGCTGCCTACGCGGCAGCGGTCGAACACGGTTACCGCTTCTTCAGTTACGGTGATGCCATGTTCATCACCCGCAATCCGGCGCCACGCGGCCCAGAGGATCAAGCATGAGTCGCACCTGTCGTATGTCCTTCGAACTGCTGGCCACCGACGGCAAAGCCCGTCGTGGCCGCCTGACCTTCCCCCGTGGCACGGTCGAAACCCCGGCGTTCATGCCGGTGGGCACCTATGGCACGGTCAAGGGCATGCTGCCGCGTGACATCGAGGCCACCGGCGCCGAGATCATCCTCGGCAACACCTTCCACCTGTGGCTACGCCCAGGTACCGAAGTGGTCAAGAAGCACAACGGCCTGCACGATTTCATGCAATGGAAAGGCCCTATCCTCACCGATTCCGGTGGTTTCCAAGTGTTCAGCCTGGGCGCCATGCGCAAAATCAAAGAGGAGGGCGTGACCTTCGCCTCGCCGGTCGACGGCTCCAAGGTGTTCATGGGCCCGGAAGAGTCCATGCAGGTGCAGCGCGACCTGGGTTCGGACATTGTGATGATCTTCGACGAGTGCACCCCGTACCCGGCCGAGCACGATGTGGCGCGCACCTCCATGGAGCTGTCGCTGCGCTGGGCCCAGCGCTCCAAGAACGCCCACGCTGACAACACGGCGGCGCTGTTCGGTATCGTGCAGGGTGGGATGTACGAAGACCTGCGCAAGCGCTCGCTGGAAGCACTGGTCAACATCGACTTCGACGGCCTGGCCATCGGCGGCCTGTCGGTGGGCGAGCCCAAGCATGAAATGATCAAGGTGCTGGATTACCTGCCAGCGCTGATGCCTGCTGACAAACCTCGTTACCTTATGGGGGTAGGCAAACCGGAAGATCTCGTTGAGGGTGTGCGCCGCGGCGTTGACATGTTCGACTGCGTGATGCCGACGCGTAACGCGCGCAACGGCCATCTGTTCGTCGATACAGGCGTGATCAAGATCCGCAATGCGTTCCATCGCCACGATGATTCGCCGCTGGATCCGACCTGTGACTGCTACACCTGCAGCAACTTCTCCCGCGCCTATCTGCATCACCTGGACAAGTGCGGCGAAATGCTGAGCAGCATGCTGAATACCATCCACAACTTGCGCCATTACCAGCGCTTGATGGCCGGTTTACGCGAGGCTATTCAACAGGGTAAATTGGCCGCCTTTGTCGACGCCTTCTATGCCAAGCGCGGGCTGCCTGTGCCGCCTTTGGACTGACTGTTCGCACCAAACTAATTAAAACTTAAGCAACTGGAGTGCCCAATGAGCTTCTTGATCCCCGCCGCCTACGCGGACGCTGCAGCACCCGCCGCTGGCCCTGCCGGCACCGGCTTCGAGTGGATTTTCCTGGTCGGTTTCCTGGTCATCTTCTACTTGATGATCTGGCGCCCGCAGGCTAAACGCGCCAAAGAGCAGAAAAACCTGCTGGGCAACTTGCAGAAAGGTGACGAAGTTGTCACCAACGGCGGCATCGCCGGCAAGATCGTCAAGGTTTCCGACGATTTCGTGGTCCTGGAAGTGTCCGACACCGTCGAGCTGAAGTTCCAGAAGGGCGCGATTGCCGCGACCCTGCCAAAAGGTACGCTCAAGGCTATCTGAGTTACCGGTTTATTTTTCCAGTCGGGGCGCGCAACGCGCCCCGCGTCTTGAACGGGCGGCGTGATGCTGAACAAATACCCTCTGTGGAAATACGCACTGATCGTGCTGGTACTGGCGATCGGTTTTATTTATTCCGCTCCCAACCTTTACCCGGATGACCCGGCGGTGCAGATCAGCGGTGCCAGCTCGGCGCTGCAGGTGAACCAGGCCGACCTCGATCGCGTCAGCAAGGCGCTGACCGAAGCCGGTATCACCGTCAAGGGCGCGAGCCTGGGTGAGAAGGGCAGCGGGCTGGTGCGTCTGACCAACCAGGAAGACCAACTGCCAGCCAAGGATGTAGTGCGCAAGGCACTGGGCGATGATTACGTCGTGGCCCTGAACCTGGCCCAGACTACTCCGCAATGGTTGCGTAATGTGGGCGCAAGCCCGATGAAGCTGGGCCTGGACCTGTCCGGTGGTGTGCACTTCCTGCTGGAAGTGGACATGGACAAGGCCATGAGCGCCCGCATGAAAGTCTACGAAGGCGAGGTCAAGACCTTGCTGCGCAAAGAGCGCGTCCGCTACCGCAGCCTGCCTCAGCAGGATGGCGGCATCATGCTGGGCTTCGCTGACGATGCTACCCGCGAACAGGCACGTGCCCTGATCCGCAAGAATTTCAGTGATTTCGACCTGACCACCACCGAGCGCAACGACCTCGCCGTGCTGCGTCTGGCGCTGACTCAGGCGAAAGTCGCCGAGATCCGCGAATACTCGATCAAGCAGAACCTCACCACCGTGCGCAACCGTGTCAACGAGCTGGGCGTGGCCGAGCCGCTGGTGCAGCGCCAGGGCGCCAACCGCATCGTGGTAGAACTGCCAGGCGTGCAGGACACTGCCGAAGCCAAGCGTATTCTCGGCAAGACCGCCAACCTCGAGTTCCGCTTCGGCGCCGAGCCAGGTGCGTCCAAAGCCACCACCGAGGTCTTCGAGTTCCGTGAGGGCGGCCGTTCCGCACCGGTCGAGCGCGGCCTGATCATCACCGGTGACCAGGTCACCGACGCCCAGGCCAGCTTCGACGAGCACGGTCGCCCGCAGGTGAACATTCGTCTCGACGGCCACGGTGGCGAGCTGATGAGCCGCGCAACGCGCAGCAATGTCGGGCGCAGCATGGCGGTGATCTTCATCGAGCAGAAGCCGGTCACCCGCTATGTCAAGCAGACCGTCGACGGCGTCGAGAAGGAAGTTGCCGTACAAAGCTTCCAGGAAGAGAAGAAGATCATCAGCCTGGCGACCATCCAGTCGCCGCTGGGCAGCCAGTTCCGCATCACCGGCCTCAACGGCCAGGGCGAATCGTCCGAGCTGGCGCTGCTGCTGCGTGCCGGTGGTCTGGCTGCGCCGATGTACTTCGCTGAAGAACGTACCATCGGCCCAAGCCTGGGTGCCGACAACATCACCAAGGGTATCGATGCATCGCTGTGGGGCATGCTGTTCGTCTCGCTGTTCATCATCGCCATCTACCGCGGTTTTGGCGTGATCGCCACCATAGCGCTGACCGGCAACATGATCCTGCTGCTGGCCCTGATGTCGCTGCTGGGCGCGACCCTGACCCTGCCGGGTATCGCCGGTATCGTGCTGACCATGGGTATGGCGGTCGACGCCAACGTGCTGATCTTCTCGCGGATTCGCGAAGAGCTGAAAAACGGCATGTCGGTGCAGCGCGCCATCCACGAAGGTTTCAGCCGTGCCTACACCGCGATCATCGACGCCAACCTGACCAGCCTGCTGGTCGGCGGTATCCTGTTCGCCATGGGTACCGGCCCGGTCAAGGGCTTCGCGGTTACCATGTCCCTCGGGATTTTCACCTCGATGTTCACCGCCGTCATGGTGACCCGCGCAATGGTCAACCTGACCTGCGGCGGGCGTGACATCAAGAAGCTGTGGGTTTGAGGGAATAACCATGAAAACCATCAACTTCATGGGCGTGCGCAACGTTGCGTTCGCCATCACCGTCCTGTTGACCGTACTGGCGTTGTTCAGCTGGTGGCAAAAGGGCCTGAACTTCGGCCTGGATTTCACCGGCGGTACGCTCATCGAGCTGACCTACGAGCGCCCGGCGGATCTCAAGGCGGTGCGCGCCGAGCTGGTTGAGTCGGGCTTCCACGAGGCCATCGTGCAGAGCTTCGGTGCGACCACCGACCTGCTGGTGCGCATGCCGGGTGATGATCCGCAACTGGGCAGCAAGGTTGCTGCGGCCCTGCAGCAGGCAGGCGGTGACAACCCGGCCACACTCAAGCGCGTCGAGTTCGTCGGCCCGCAGGTGGGTGAGGAGCTGCGCGACCAGGGTGGCCTGGGCATGCTCTTGGCGCTAGGTGGCGTATTGCTTTACCTGGCCTTCCGCTTCCAGTGGAAATTCGCCGTGGGTGCAATCGTTTCGCTGGTGCACGACGTGGTCGTGACCATGGGGATCCTGTCGTTCTTCCAGATCACCTTCGACCTGACGGTGCTGGCGGCGGTATTGGCGATCATCGGTTACTCGCTCAACGACACCATCGTCGTGTTCGACCGGGTGCGTGAGAACTTCCGTGTAATGCGCAAGGCATCGCTTATCGAGAACATCAACGTCTCGACCACCCAGACCCTGCTGCGCACCATCGCCACCTCGGTATCGACCCTGCTGGCCATCGCCGCGCTGCTGTTCTTCGGTGGCGACAACCTGTTCGGCTTCTCGCTGGCGCTGTTCATCGGCGTCATGGCTGGTACCTACTCGTCGATCTACATCGCCAACGTGGTGCTGATCTGGCTGAACCTCAACAGCGAAGACCTGATTCCACCGGTCAAGGCTGAGGGTGTGGACGACCGTCCGTAAGGGTTATGCCCTGCGCCGTTTGGCGCACGAAGGCCGCGAGTGTTGAACTCGCGGCTTTTTTTTTGCTCCAAGGCTGGGAGAAGCGCGGGTTGATACCCGCCGGTACGATCAGGAGGTTCACGTGAATAAATCAATGCTGGTGGGTGCGGTGCTGGGTGCTGTCGGTGTTACTGCCGGAGGTGCTGTGGCGACCTACAGCTTGGTGAACAAAGGCCCTGAGGTCGCCCAGGTGACTGACGTGCAGCCGATCAAGCAGCAGGTGAAAACCCCGCGTGAAGTGTGCAAGGACGTAGCTGTAACGCGTCAGGCGCCGGTCAAGGACCAGCACCAGATCGCCGGTACCGTGGTCGGTGCCCTGGCGGGTGGCTTGCTGGGTAACCAGATTGGTGGCGGCACTGGCAAGAAGATTGCCACTGTGGCCGGTGCAGTCGGCGGTGGTTATGCCGGCAACAAGGTGCAGGAAGGCATGCAGCAGCGTGATACCTACACCACCACGCAAACCCGTTGCAACACGGTCAATGACATCAGTGAAAAGGTCGTTGGGTACAACGTGACCTATTCCATTGGTGATCAGGTGGGCAAGGTGAAGATGGATCGCGAGCCCGGCTCGACCATTCCGCTGGACAAGAATGGCAAGTTGATCCTCAGCGAAGCTGACCAGTGATTTGTGTAGTTTGAACTGGCCTCTTCGCGGGGCAAGCCCGCTCCCACAAGGTCTGCAGCAATGCGAAACCTGTGGGAGCGGGCTTGCCCCGCGAAGAGGCCGTTCCAGGCGCCACAAATGGCAGGCATAAAAAAAGCATCCTCGACGGATGCTTTTTTTATGCACTAGGCGCTTAGCGCTTCATGCTTTCTGGCAGGTGCGGCTGGATAGCAGTCAGCACGGCCTTGAAGCACTTGATGTTGCCGGCAACGATGTGGCCCTTGTCGAGGAAGTCGTGGCCACCGTTGAAGTCGCTCACCAGGCCACCTGCTTCCTGGATCAGCAGCACGCCGGCTGCCATGTCCCACTCGGACAGGCCCGACTCCCAGAAGGCGTCGAAACGGCCGGCGGCCACGTAGGCCAAGTCCAGGCTGGCGGAGCCGGCGCGGCGGATACCGGCAGTCTGGCCAGTCAGAGCGCGGAACATGCCCAGGTAGTTGTCCAGGTCGGCCATCTGGCTGTCACGGAACGGGAAGCCGGTGCCCAGCAGGGCGCCGTCCAGGCTGGTGCGCGAGCTGACGCGCAGGCGACGGCCATTGAGCTGGGCGCCACGGCCACGGCTGGCGGTGAATTCTTCCTGGCGTACTGGGTCGAGAACGACGGCGTGTTCAAGGCGGCCACGGTATTTGCAGGCAATGCTGACGGCGAAGTGCGGGATGCCGCGCAGGAAGTTGGTGGTACCGTCCAGTGGGTCGATGATCCACAGGTAGTCCTTGCCTTCTTCGCCGGTGCCCGCGTGCATGCCCGTCTCTTCACCCTGAATGGAGTGGTTCGGGTAGGCCTTGCGCAGTGCGTCGACGATCTTCTGCTCGGCGGCGCGATCAACCTCGGAAACGTAGTCCTTAGCCTCTTTCTCGTCCACCTTGATGCTATCCAGGCGTTCGATGGAGCGGAAAATCAGTTCACTGGCGCTGCGAGCGGCGCGCAGGGCGATATTCAGCATAGGCTGCATGGGCGGGTCACCTGGAGATGTTAAAGAAGAAAGCCGATCATTCTAGCAGAAATTTTTGGCGGAAGAAGTGTCACATTTGCTTTCATAGCGTTACGCTGGTCGGTTCTGTAAGATCGAAACCTCTAAACCCCGCATCTGTGAGCACAACACCTTGCTGCAAAATATTCGTGTTGTTCTGGTCAATACCAGCCACCCCGGCAACATCGGCGGCGCTGCGCGTGCCATGAAAAACATGGGCTTGTCGCGCCTGGTGCTGGTGCAGCCCAAGGAATTTCCGGCCGCCGAGGCCGGTGCGCGCGCCTCGGGCGCCGATGATGTGCTGGCCAGTGCCCAAGTGGTCGACAGCCTCGAGCAAGCGCTGGTCGGATGCAGCCTGGTGATGGGCACCAGCGCCCGCGAGCGCAGCATCCCCTGGCCGTTGATCGACCCCCGTGAATGTGGGGCCAAGGCCGTGGCGCATGCCGTCGGCGGTGAAGAAATCGCCCTGGTGTTCGGGCGCGAGCACGCCGGCCTGACCAACGAAGAACTGCAGCGATGTCACTTCCACGTGCACATTCCCTCGAACCCCGGCTTCAGTTCGCTGAACCTGGCTGCCGCCGTCCAGGTGCTCTCTTACGAGGTGCGCATGGCCTGGCTGGCTGCGGAAGGTTCGGCGCCGCAAGCCGAGAAGGTCGACGCCAGCGAGCTGGCGACCATGGACGAAATGGAGCTGTTCTACGAACACCTGGAGAAAACCCTGGTGGACATCGGCTTCCTTGACCCCGAGAAACCCAAGCACCTCATGGCGCGCCTGCGCCGGCTGTATGGGCGAAGCTCGGTGGAGCGTCCGGAAATGAGCATTTTGCGCGGCATCCTCACCGAGACCCAGAAGGTCGCACGGGGCGAGCCGCATAAAAGGAAGGGCTGACAGATGTTCGAACGTCTGCGTGAAGATATCCAGAGTGTTTTTCATCGTGACCCAGCGGCGCGAAACGCCTTCGAGGTATTGACCTGCTACCCGGGCATGCACGCCATCTGGCTGCACCGCCTGGGCAATGCGCTGTGGAAGCGCGACTTCAAGTGGCTGGCCCGGCTGGTGTCGAACTTCGGCCGCTGGATGACCGGGATCGAGATCCACCCCGGCGCAACCATTGGCCGCCGCTTTTTCATCGACCACGGCATGGGCATCGTGATCGGCGAAACCGCCGAGATTGGTGATGACGTCACCCTGTACCAGGGCGTGACCCTGGGTGGTACCAGCTGGAACAAGGGCAAGCGTCACCCGACCCTGGAAAACGGCGTGGTGGTAGGGGCGGGCGCCAAGGTGCTCGGCCCGTTCACCGTCGGTGCCGGGGCCAAGATTGGCTCCAATGCGGTGGTCACCAAGGCAGTGCCGGCGGGTGCGACTGCGGTCGGCATCCCGGGGCGGATTATCGTCAAGAGCGAAGACAGCGAGCTTGAGGCCAGGCGCAAGGCCATGGCCGAGAAGATCGGTTTCGATGCCTACGGCGTCAGTGGCGACATGCCTGACCCGGTGGCGCGCGCCATCGGCCAGATGCTCGACCATCTGCAGGCAGTGGACGAGCGCCTGGAAGGCATGTGCGGCGCGCTGACCAAGATGGGCAGCGACTACTGCGCCAAGGAACTGCCGGCCCTGCCGGACGATGATTTCAGCGAGGCCGCGCAAGCGCCACAGCGCGACGTTCAGTCGCATTGATCGCGCCGCCGTAAAGGCATCCTGACATAAGGGGCGTGTGCTCACGCCCCTTAGCTGCTACAATCGCGCCCGCCTTCCAGCTGCCAAACCCGACTAAAGCAGTAGGTCTAATAGTTGACTTAAATGCTCGGGAATCGCATACTCGCTCACATCCTGTAACTCCCGTGGTACCCAATAGCCATGCGACTGACTACCAAAGGCCGATACGCCGTGACTGCCATGCTTGACCTGGCGTTGCACGCGCAGCATGGGCCGGTGTCTTTGGCCGACATTTCCGAGCGCCAGGGCATTTCCCTCTCTTATCTGGAGCAGCTGTTCGCCAAGCTGCGCCGCAGCAGTCTGGTTTCCAGCGTGCGCGGTCCGGGTGGTGGCTATCAGCTGTCGCGCGGCATGGAAACCATCCAGGTAGCCCAGGTCATCGACGCGGTCAACGAATCGGTTGATGCCACCCGTTGCCAGGGGCTTGGGGACTGCCATGCCGGTGATACCTGCCTGACCCACCACCTGTGGTGCGACCTCAGCCAGCAGATCCACGAATTTCTCAGCGGCATCAGCCTGGCCGACCTCGTCATGCGCCGTGAAGTGCAGGAAGTCGCCCAGCGCCAGGACCTGCTTCGTGTCGCAGGCCGTTCTGCCCAGCTGGACAAGATTGAGACGTCCGCCGTCGACTGACCTTTAACAGTGACGACGAGCGACGCCACCGCCTGATAGGAGATACTCAATGAAGTTGCCGATCTACCTCGATTACTCCGCGACCACGCCGGTCGATCCCCGTGTCGCCCAGAAAATGGCCGACTGCCTGCTGGTCGACGGTAACTTCGGTAACCCGGCCTCGCGCTCCCACGTGTTCGGCTGGAAAGCCGAAGAAGCGGTCGAGAACGGCCGTCGCCAAGTTGCCGAGCTGATCAACGCCGATCCACGCGAGATCGTCTGGACCAGCGGTGCCACCGAGTCCGACAACCTCGCACTGAAAGGCGTGGCGCACTTCTATCAGACCAAGGGCAAGCACATCATCACCTCCAAGATCGAGCACAAGGCGGTCCTGGATACCGCTCGCCAGCTCGAGCGCGAAGGTTTCGAAGTGACCTACCTCGAGCCAGGCGCAGACGGCATCGTCACCCCGGCCCAGGTCGAGGCAGCATTGCGCGACGACACCATTCTGGTCTCGCTGATGCACGTCAATAACGAAGTCGGCTCGATCAACGACATCGCCGCCATCGGTGAACTGACCCGTTCGCGCGGCGTACTGTTCCATGTCGACGCCGCCCAGTCGGCCGGCAAGGTCGAAATCGATCTGCAAAAGCTCAAGGTCGACCTGATGTCGTTCTCGGCGCACAAAGTCTACGGCCCGAAAGGTATTGGCGCGCTGTACGTCAGCCGCAAGCCGCGTGTGCGTCTGGAAGCCATCATCCACGGCGGTGGTCATGAGCGCGGCATGCGTTCGGGCACCCTGCCGACCCACCAGATCGTCGGCATGGGCGAAGCCTTCGCCATTGCCAAGCAGGAAATGGCTGCCGAAAACGTGCGCATCAAGGCCCTGAGCGACCGCTTCTTCAAGCAGGTCTCGGACCTCGAAGAGCTGTACGTCAACGGCAGCAGCACCGCTCGCGTGCCGCACAACCTGAACCTGAGCTTCAACTACGTCGAAGGCGAGTCGCTGCTGATGTCGCTGAAAGACATCGCCGTATCGTCCGGTTCGGCCTGCACCTCCGCTTCGCTCGAGCCGTCGTATGTACTGCGCGCTTTGGGCCGTAACGACGAGCTGGCGCACAGCTCGATCCGCTTCTCCTTCGGCCGCTTCACCAGCGAAGAAGAAGTCGACTACGCCGCGCAGAAAGTCTGCGAGGCCGTTAACAAACTGCGTGAGCTGTCGCCGCTGTGGGACATGTACAAAGACGGCGTTGACATCTCCAAGATCGAGTGGGCCGCCCACTAAGCAGTCGCCGGCAAGAGCGGCTCCCTGATGAGGAAGGAATTGCACCATGGCATACAGTGAAAAGGTCATCGACCACTACGAAAACCCACGCAACGTCGGCAAGATGAATGCCGAGGACCCGGATGTCGGTACCGGCATGGTCGGAGCCCCAGCGTGCGGTGACGTGATGCGTCTGCAGATCAAGGTCAACGAGCAAGGCGTCATCGAAGACGCCAAGTTCAAGACTTACGGCTGCGGTTCGGCCATCGCTTCCAGCTCCCTCGCCACCGAGTGGATGAAGGGCAAAACGCTGGACGAAGCCGAAACCATCAAGAACACCCAGCTGGCGGAAGAACTGGCGTTGCCGCCAGTGAAGATCCACTGCTCGGTACTCGCCGAAGATGCCATCAAGGCAGCTGTTCGCGATTACAAGCAGAAAAAAGGCTTGATCTAAGTCGCCTGCAAGGTAAGACGTAAGGAGTTCCGATGGCTATCAGCATGACAGAAGCCGCCGCCAACCACGTGCGGCGTTCCCTGGAAGGGCGCGGCAAGGGTGAAGGCATTCGCCTGGCCGTGCGCACCACCGGCTGCTCGGGCCTGGCCTACGTGCTGGAGTTCGTCGACGAAGTGGCGGGCGAAGACCAGGTGTTCGAGAACCACGGCGTGAAGGTCATCATCGACCCCAAGAGCCTGGTGTACCTCGATGGCACCGAGCTCGACTTCGTCAAGGAAGGGTTGAACGAAGGCTTCAAGTTCAACAACCCCAACGTGCGCGGTGAGTGTGGCTGCGGCGAAAGCTTCAACGTTTGAGGCTGGCCGTGGGTACTCCTTGTCATTACGCCCTGTTTGATCTCCAGCCGTGCTTCCGGCTGGACCTCGACAAGCTGGCCACTCGCTACCGCGAGCTGGCCCGCGAGGTCCATCCTGACCGCTTTGCTGACGCTTCCGAGCGTGAGCAGCGGGTAGCGCTGGAGAAGTCCGCGGCCCTCAACGATGCCTATCAGACGCTGCGCAGCGCGCCGCGCCGTGCCCGCTATCTGCTGGCCATCGGTGGCCACGAAGTGCCTCAGGAAGTTACGGTCCACGACCCTGATTTTCTCCTGCAGCAGATGCAGTGGCGCGAAGAGCTCGAAGAGCTGCAGGACGAAGCCGACCTCGATGGTGTTGCCGTGTTCAAGAAGCGCCTCAAAGGTGCCCAGGACACGCTGAACGAGGATTTCGCCGCCTGCTGGGATGTGCCTGCCGAGCGCGACAAGGCCGAACGCCTGATGCGCCGCATGCAGTTCCTCGACAAGCTCGCCCAAGAAGTGCGCCAACTGGAAGAGCGCCTCGACGATTAACCCGGCGTTTCCCGTGATGACGCCTAAGGTATTCAGATAAGCATGGCCCTACTGCAGATCGCCGAACCCGGTCAAAGCCCTCAGCCGCACCAGCGCCGCCTGGCGGTGGGTATCGACCTGGGTACCACCAATTCTCTGGTCGCTGCCGTGCGCAGCGGTCGCAGCGAGCCCCTGCCGGACGTGCAGGGCAACGTCATTCTGCCCTCGGCGGTGCGCTACCTGGCTGGCCACAACGAGGTCGGTCTGGCCGCGCGCGAGGCGGCCGCCAGCGACCCGCTGAACACCATCCTGTCGGTCAAGCGCCTGATGGGGCGCGGCCTGGCTGACGTCAAGCAACTCGGCGAGCAGCTGCCGTACCGCTTCATTGGCGGCGAATCGCATATGCCGTTCATCGATACTGTCCAGGGGCCGAAGAGCCCGGTGGAAGTGTCCGCCGACATTCTCAAGGTGCTGCGCGAGCGCGCCGAAGAAACCCTGGGTGGTGATCTGGTGGGGGCGGTGATCACCGTGCCAGCCTATTTCGATGATGCCCAGCGCCAGGCGACCAAGGATGCTGCCAAGCTGGCCGGCCTGAACGTGCTGCGCCTGCTCAACGAGCCGACTGCCGCTGCCGTTGCCTACGGGCTTGACCAGAATGCCGAAGGCCTGGTGGCCATCTATGACCTGGGTGGCGGTACTTTCGATATTTCGATTCTGCGCCTGACTGCCGGTGTGTTCGAGGTGCTGGCCACCGGTGGCGATACCGCCCTGGGTGGCGATGACTTCGACCACGCCATTGCCGGTTGGATCATCGAACAGGCTGGGCTGTCTTCTGACCTCGACCCGGGTACCCAGCGCCAGCTGCTGCAGGCCGCCTGCGCCGCCAAGGAAGCCCTGACCGACGCCGACGTGGTCAGCGTCAGCCACGGTGCCTGGCAGGGCGAACTCAGCCGAGCCGCCTTCGATGCCATGATCGAGCCGCTGATCGCCCGCAGCCTCAAGGCTTGCCGCCGCGCCGTGCGCGACAGCGGTGTCGAGCTGGAGGAGGTCGGTGCGGTGGTGATGGTGGGTGGTTCGACCCGTGTACCGCGTGTGCGTGAGGCGGTCGGCGCGCTGTTCGGCCGCACCCCGCTGACCTCGATCGACCCTGATCAGGTGGTCGCCATCGGCGCCGCCATCCAGGCCGATACTCTGGCTGGCAACCGCCGCGAAGGTGGCGAATTGCTGCTGCTCGACGTCATCCCGCTGTCCCTGGGGCTTGAGACCATGGGTGGGCTGATGGAGAAGGTGATCCCGCGCAATACCACCATTCCGGTCGCGCGTGCCCAGGAATTCACCACCTACAAAGATGGCCAGTCGGCCATGATGATCCATGTGCTGCAGGGCGAGCGTGAACTGATCAGCGACTGCCGCTCGCTGGCGCGCTTCGAGCTGCGCGGCATTCCGGCGATGGTTGCCGGTGCGGCGAAAATCCGCGTGACCTTCCAGGTCGATGCCGACGGCCTGCTCAGTGTCGCGGCCCGCGAACTGGGTTCGGGCGTAGAGGCCAGCATCCAGGTCAAGCCGTCCTACGGCCTGACCGATGGCGAGATCGCGCGCATGCTCAAGGACTCCTTCGAGCACGCCGGCACCGACAAGCAGGCCCGCCAGTTGCGTGAGCATCAGGTCGACGGTGAGCGCCTGCTCGAAGCCGTACAGGGCGCCCTGGACGCCGACGGCGAGCGCCTGCTCAGCAGTGAAGAGCGCGAAGCCATCGAATTCCAGATGCAAGAACTACGTGATTTGCTGACCGGCACCGATGGCCCCGCCATCGAGCAACAGACCAAGCGTCTGTCGCAGGTGACCGATGCATTTGCCGCCCGTCGCCTTGATTCGACGGTCAAAGCCGCACTGGCCGGGCGCAACCTGAATGAGATCGAGGAGTAATCGATGCCGCTGGTGACATTCCTGCCGCATGAGAAGTTCTGCCCTGAGGGGCTGACCGTGGAGGTCGAGGCCGGGACCAACATCCTGGAGCTGGCGCACGACCATCACATCGAGATGGAAAGCGCCTGCGGTGGCGTCAAGGCCTGCACCACTTGCCACTGTATTGTTCGCAAAGGTTTCGATTCGCTGGAAGAAGCGGACGAGCTGGAAGAAGACATGCTGGACAAGGCCTGGGGCCTGGAGGCCCAGTCGCGCCTCGGCTGCCAGGTGGTCGTGGGTGATGAAGACCTGACCATCGAGATTCCCAAGTATTCGCTCAACCACGCTGCCGAAGCGCCGCACTGAGGTCAGCCCCATGAGCCTGAAATGGATTGATGTACTTGAGATCGCCATCCAGCTTGCGGAAAGCAAGCCGGAAGTCGATCCTCGTTATGTGAATTTCGTCGATCTGCACCGCTGGGTGCTGGCATTGCCAGAGTTCAGCGACGATCCGTCACGCGGCGGTGAGAAAGTGCTCGAGGCCATCCAGGCGGCCTGGATTGATGAAGCCGACTAAGCGCGACGCTGCAGGTTAGGCAATCCCCTGGAACCCGCGTATAATTCGCGGGTTTAATTTTTCGCAACACTCATATTCTGGAGTTTTCCATGGCTGTTCAACGTACTTTCTCGATCATCAAGCCTGACGCCGTAGCCAAAAACGTCATCGGCAAGATCACCACTCGCTTCGAAGACGCCGGCCTGAAAATCGTTGCTTCGAAAATCAAGCAACTGTCCAAAGCCGAAGCCGAAGGCTTCTACGCTGAGCACAGCGAGCGCGGCTTCTTCGGCGACCTGGTTGCCTTCATGACTTCCGGTCCGGTTGTCGTTCAGGTTCTGGAAGGCGAAAACGCCATCGCTCTGAACCGTGAGCTGATGGGCGCTACCAACCCTAAAGAAGCTGCTGCCGGCACCATCCGTGCTGACTTCGCCGAGTCGATCGACGCCAACGCCGTTCACGGTTCGGACTCCGAAGCTGCTGCTGCTCGCGAAATCGCTTACTTCTTCGCTGCTACCGAGGTAACCACTCGCTAAGCGAAAGCTTACGGGTGAGGGTGAATCCATGACGACATCTACTGGCAAAATCAACCTGTTGGGCCTGACCCAGCCGGAAATGGAACAATTCTTCGACTCGATCGGGGAGAAACGCTTCCGTGCCGGCCAGGTGATGAAATGGATTCACCATTTTGGCGTCGATGATTTCGCGGCCATGACGAACGTCGGCAAGGCCTTGCGCGAAAAGCTCGAGGCTGTTGCCGAAATTCGCCCACCGGAAGTGGTCAGTGAAGACATTTCCGCCGACGGCACCCGCAAATGGGTGATCCGCGTTGCCTCCGGCAGCTGCGTCGAGACCGTCTACATTCCCACCGACGATCGCGGCACCCTGTGCGTATCGTCGCAAGCCGGCTGCGCCCTGGATTGCAGTTTCTGCTCCACCGGCAAGCAAGGCTTCAACAGCAACCTCACTGCCGCCGAAGTGATTGGCCAGGTGTGGCTTGCGAACAAATCTTTCGGGACCGTCCCGGCCAAAGTCGACCGCGCGATTACCAACGTAGTCATGATGGGCATGGGCGAGCCTCTGCTGAATTTCGACAATGTCATCGCCGCCATGAAGATCATGATGGATGATCTGGGCTATGGCATTTCCAAGCGTCGCGTCACCCTGTCCACCTCGGGCGTGGTGCCGATGATCGACGAACTGGCCAAGCACATCGATGTGTCGCTGGCCCTGTCGCTGCACGCACCAAACGACGAACTGCGCAACCAGTTGGTACCGATCAACAAGAAGTACCCGCTGAAAGTGCTGCTGGAATCGTGCATGGGCTACATGGCCACCCTGGGTGGCAAGCGCGTGCTGACGGTCGAGTACACCCTGCTCAAGGACGTCAACGACCAGCCCGAACACGCCGCGCAGATGATCGAGCTGCTGCGCGATGTGCCGTGCAAGATCAACCTGATCCCGTTCAACCCGTTCCCGCACTCCGGTTACGAGCGCCCTAGCAACAATGCTATCCGCCGCTTCCAGGACATGCTGCACCACGGCGGCTTCAACGTGACCACGCGCACCACCCGCGGCGAAGACATCGACGCCGCCTGTGGTCAGCTGGTCGGTCAGGTCAACGATCGCACCCGCCGCAGCGAGCGCTACATCGCCGTACGCCAGTTGTCTGCCGACGCCGAGCTGCAAGACAGCGCTGTGCGCCACTGAGCCAGGGCCTGCCATGAGCCTGCGCGCCGCGCTGTCGATCTTCGCACTGTCGCTGCTGGCCGGATGCGTAGCGGGCGGCGCGAACGACCCTCTGGCCAATCGCCAGGGGCGAGTCGAGGCAGGGCGGGCCTATGTGCAGCTGGGGCTTGGCTATTTGCAACAAGGTTTGACCGAGCAGGCCAAGGCCCCGCTGAGCAAGGCACTGGCGCTGGACGCCCGTGATGCCGATGCCCACGCCGCCCTGGCCGTGGTGTTTCAGGCCGAAGGCGAGCCGGCACTGGCCGAGACTCACTTCAAAAAAGCGCTGTCGGCACGCCCCAACGACACGCGAATTCGCAACAACTACGGCAGTTTCCTATATGCTCAGCAGCGTTTTGCCGAAGCCGAGCAGATGTTTCGTCTGGCCAGCGCCGATACCCTGTATCCTGAACGTTCGCGGGTTTACGAGAACCTTGGCCTGACGGCCCTGCAGCTCGACAACCGTGACCAGGCACACACGTATCTGACCAAAGCCCTGCAACTCAATCAGCGGCAACCCAGGGCGTTGCTGGAAATGGCTGAGTTGTCCTACGAAAACAGGCATTATGTGCCGGCCCGGGACTACTACGATCGTTTCAGCCAGTTGAGCGATCACAGTGCCCGCAGCCTCCTGCTGGGCAGCCGTCTTGCCCGGGTGTTCGACGAGCAGGGCACACTGGCCGACCTGGGCCAGCAATTACAACGACTTTATCCCGGTACGCCGGAATATCAGCAATACCTGTCGGAGCAACGATGAAAGCCGCGCATCCCGAAGTAGCAGCAGCGACTGGCCAGAACCCCGGTGAGCTGTTGCGCCAGGCCCGCGAAAAACGGGAGTGGTCGCAAGCCGAGGTCGCCCGCAAGCTGAACCTCACCGTAAGTTCGCTGAACCACGTGGAATCCGGCGCCTTCGACAAGCTGCCAGGGCATACCTTCGCCCGTGGTTATATCCGTGCCTACGCCAAACTCATGGACCTCGACCAGGCGCCACTGGTCGAGGCGTTCGACCAGTACACCGGCACCCATGCCAAGGGCAGTGAAGTGCATTCGCTGGGCCGCATTGAAGAGCCGGTGCGCCTGTCGCACAACATCCTGCGCGGTGTGAGCCTGTTGCTGCTGGTCGCCGTGGTCGGCGGCAGCTTCATCTGGTGGCAGGACCAGGGCAGCCTGCGCGGCAAGGACCTGGCCAAGATCGCCCTGGAACATGTTGAAGTCGAAAGCGCCGACGGTACCACCCAGATTCACCCGCTGGACGAGCCTGAAGACCAGGCCGTTAGCGTAGGCCAGCAGGGCGATAGCGCGCCGCTGCCGCTGGAGCAGGCCCCTGCCGAGCCCGTTGCCGGCGCCGGCAGCGAGGCCGCCCCGGCTGCCACAACGCCTGCGCCTGTACAGCAAGCACCTGCACAAACCGCAGCACCGGCTGCAGCACCCGTTGCACCTGCCGCCCCTGTAGCCCAGGCCGCCCCTGTGGCACCTGTCGCCAGCGTGCCGGCGGTCGCCGCCGCCGAGCCTGCCGCCGTACCGGCAGGCAGTGCCAAGGTCGCGATCCAGTTCGTCGCCGATTGCTGGACCCAGGTCTCCGACGGCAACGGCAAGGTGCTGTTCAGCGCCATCAAGCGCAAGGGTGACAACCTGGAACTGACTGGTAAGCCGCCGTTCGCGGTGCGCCTGGGCTTTGCCCGCGGCGCCCAGGTCAGCTACAACGGCCAGCCCGTCGATGTTGCCCCGTTCACCAGTGGCGAGACTGCTCGCCTGAAGTTGGGACAGTAAGTCATGCACGGCGAATCTCCGATCAAACGTCGCGAATCCCGCAAAATCTGGGTCGGCAATGTACCGGTGGGTGGTGATGCGCCCATCGCTGTACAGAGCATGACCAACACCGACACCAACGATGTCGCCGCCACCGTAGGGCAGATCCAGCGCCTGGTCGATGCCGGCGTCGACATCGTTCGCGTCTCGGTACCGGACATGGACGCTGCCGAGGCCTTCGGCAAGATCAAGCAACTGGTCAGCGTGCCGCTGGTCGCCGACATCCACTTCGACTACAAGATCGCACTGCGCGTGGCCGAACTGGGCGTTGATTGCCTGCGGATCAACCCGGGCAACATCGGCCGTGAAGACCGTGTGCGCGCCGTGGTCGATGCCGCACGCGACCGGGGCATTCCGATCCGTATCGGTGTCAACGCAGGCTCGCTGGAGAAGGACCTGCAGAAGAAATACGGCGAGCCTACCCCGGCTGCGCTGGTGGAGTCGGCCCTGCGCCACGTCGAGCACCTCGACCGTCTGGACTTCCAGGACTTCAAGGTCAGCGTCAAGGCCTCCGACGTGTTCATGGCCGTCGAAGCCTACCGCTTGCTGGCCAAGCAGATCATCCAGCCGCTGCACCTAGGCATCACCGAAGCCGGTGGCCTGCGCTCGGGGACGGTGAAATCCGCCGTTGGCCTCGGTATGCTGCTGGCCGAAGGCATCGGCGATACCATTCGTATCTCGCTGGCTGCCGACCCGGTTGAAGAGGTGAAGGTCGGCTACGACATCCTCAAGTCGCTGCACCTGCGCTCGCGTGGCATCAACTTCATCGCCTGCCCGAGCTGCTCGCGGCAGAACTTCGATGTGGTCAAGACCATGAACGAGCTGGAAGGGCGCCTGGAAGACCTGCTGGTACCGCTGGACGTGGCGGTGATCGGTTGCGTGGTCAACGGCCCTGGCGAAGCCAAGGAAGCCCACGTCGGCCTTACCGGCGGTACGCCGAACCTGATCTACATCGACGGCAAGCCGGCGCAGAAGCTGACCAATGACAACCTGGTCGATGAGCTGGAAAAGCTTATCCGCCAGAAAGCGGCCGAAAAGGTCGAAGCCGACGCGGCGCTGATCGCCCGCGGCTGACACACAGATTCGTAAGGACTTTTCGTGAGCAAATCGCTGCAAGCCATCCGTGGCATGAACGACATCCTGCCAGAGCAGTCGCCGCTGTGGCGCTACTTCGAGAGCACCGTTGCCGGCCTGCTGGACACCTATGGGTACAGCCAGATCCGCACGCCGATCGTCGAGTTCACCGAGCTGTTCAAGCGCTCCATCGGTGAAGTCACCGATATCGTCGAAAAAGAGATGTATACCTTCGAGGACCGCAACGGCGATTCGCTGACCCTGCGCCCTGAGGGTACCGCCGCCTGCGTGCGTGCCGTGCTGGAGCATGGCATCACCGGCAACGGTCAGGTGCAGAAGCTGTGGTACATCGGCCAGATGTTCCGCCACGAGCGCCCGCAAAAAGGCCGTTACCGCCAGTTCCATCAGATCGGCGTGGAAGTGTTCAACCTTGACGGCCCGGACATCGATGCCGAGCTGATCATGCTGACCTGGCGCCTGTGGGGCCTGCTGGGCATTCAGGACGCGGTCAAGCTCGAACTGAACAGCCTGGGCACCAGTGAAGCCCGTGCCCGCTACCGCGATGCGCTGGTCGAGTTTCTCTCGGCGCGCCTGGAGCAGCTCGACGAAGACAGCCAGCGCCGCCTCAAGAGCAACCCGCTGCGCATCCTCGACAGCAAGGACCAGGGCACCCAGGCGGTGCTGGTCGGCGCGCCGAAGCTTGAAGACTACCTCGACGAAGATTCCCGCGTGCACTTCGAGGGCCTCAAGGCCCGCCTCGACGCCGCCGGTATCCCTTTCGTGATCAACACCAAGCTGGTGCGTGGCCTGGACTACTACAGCAAGACCGTGTTCGAGTGGGTAACCGACAAGCTCGGCGCCCAGGGCACTGTCTGCGCCGGTGGCCGCTATGACGGCCTGGTGGAGCAGATGGGCGGCAAGCCGACCCCGGGTGTTGGCTTCGCCATGGGTATCGAGCGCCTGATCCTGCTGCTGGAAACCCTCGGCAAGGTGCCGGAGTCCATCAACCGCCAGATCGACGTCTACCTGTGCGCCTTCGGCGAGCAGGCCGAACTGGCCGGCCTGCGCCTGTCCGAACGCCTGCGTGATCACCTGCCTGGCCTGCGCCTGGCGGTCAACGCCGGCGGCGGCAGCTTCAAGAGCCAGTTCAAGAAAGCCGACAAGAGCGGCGCGCTGTTCGCGCTGATTCTGGGCGACGACGAACTGGCCAAGCAAGAGATCGGCCTGAAGCCTCTGCGTGGTCAGGGCGAACAACAGAACATTGCCTGGGATGCTCTGGCTGAGCACCTGGAAACCGCGATCGCTCAGGCGTAACGCGGTTCAACAAGCGAATAGGCGAAAAGGAGTATTGGGGTGTCGAGTACTGATGATGATGACCTGGCAGGGGTCAAGGACTGGTGGAACCGCAACGGCAAGCCGCTACTGACCGGCGCGCTGCTGGCCGGTGTGGTGGTGCTGGGCTGGAATACCTGGCACAAGTACCAGAACAACCAGTCGCAAGGCGCCTCGCAGCTGTATCAGGCCCTGCTGGAAACCAGCCTGACGCCGAGCGGCCAGCCAGATGCGACCAAAGTCGCTGAACTGTCCGGCAAGCTCAAGAGCGAGTTCGGCGGTACCGCCTATGCCCAGTACGGCAGCCTGTTCGTGGCCAAGGTCGCGGTAGAAAGCGGCAAGCTCGACGATGCCGCTGCCGAACTCAAGGCCGTGCTGGACAAGCCGGCCGACGTGACCCTGGGCGAAATCTCGCGCCAGCGCCTGGCACGCGTACTCGCAGCCCAGGACAAGGCCGAAGATGCGCTCAAGCTGCTTGACGGCGACGCTGACAAGGCGTTTCTGGCCAGCCGTGAAGAATTGAAGGGTGACTTGCTGGTGCAGCTGGGCCGCGCCGACGATGCCCACAGCGCTTATGAAAAAGCCAAGGCTGCGCTGTCTGATGAAGCGGCGGTCGGTGGCCTGCAACTGAAGCTGGATGACTTGGCCAAAGGGGACGCGTGACGTGATCGGTTGGAAACAAGCAGCAGTGCTGACCCTGGCCGTACTGGCCGCAGGTTGCAGCAGCAATAGCAAGAAGGAACTGCCTCCGGCCGAGCTGACCAAGTTCACCGAAGAAGTGGTGCTGAAGAAGCAGTGGAGCCGTTCGATCGGTGACGGCCAGGGTGAGACATACAACACCCTGGTACCGGCCATCGAGAACGACCGCATCTACGCCTCCGACGTCAACGGCGAAGTCTTCGCCCTCGACCGCAATACCGGTGACGTGGTGTGGAAGAAGGACCTGGAGCTGCCTGTTTCCGGCGCAGTCGGCGTAGGCTATGGCCTGGTCATGCTCGGCACCCTCAAGGGTGAAGTGATTGCCCTGGACTCCACCACCGGCGAAGAGCGCTGGCGTTCACGCGTTACCAGTGAAGTCCTGGCGCCACCTGCCAACAACGGTGACGTCGTGGTGGTGCAAACCCAGGACGACCGCCTGATCGGCCTCGATGCCGCAACTGGCGACCGCCGCTGGATCTACGAAAACACCCCGGCCGTACTGACCCTGCGTGGTACCGGTGCGCCGATCGCCACCAACCGACTGGCCGTTGCTGGCCTGTCCACCGGCAAGGTGGTGGCGGTGGATATCAACAATGGCGTACCCGTGTGGGAAAGCCGTGTGGCTATCCCGCAGGGCCGTTCCGAATTGGACCGCGTGGTCGATATCGACGGCGGCCTGCTGCTGTCGGGTGGTACCCTGTACGTCAGCACCTACCAGGGCCGTGTAGCGGGCCTGGACCTGGAAAGCGGCCGTGTGGTGTGGCAGCGTGATGCTTCCAGCTACGTGGGTGTCGCCCAGGGTTACGGTAACGTCTATGTCAGCGAAGCTTCTGGCACTGTCGAGAGCGTCGACGAGCGCTCTTCCAGCGCCTTGTGGACCAACGACTCGATGGCACGCCGTCAGTTGTCGGCACCTGAAGTGTTCTCCAGCTACGTGGCTGTAGGTGACTTCGAAGGTTACCTGCACCTGCTCAGCCAGGTTGACGGCCGTTTCGTCGGCCGTGAGCGTATCGACAGTGATGGCCTGCGCGCCCGGCCCCTGGTGGTCGGCGACACCATCTATGTCTTTGGCAACAGCGGCAAGCTCGAGGCACTGACCATCCGCTGAAGCTATGCTCAAGGCCGCTACAGGCCTTGAGTTGCGGCGTAGGACACGCCGCCCGAACTCCGGCCGCTGCCTTGCAGCGGCCTTTGCATTTTCAAGAATTCAAGAGTGGAGAGCCGCATGGTTCCCGTAATCGCCCTGGTGGGACGGCCGAACGTCGGCAAATCCACCATGTTCAACCGCCTGACCAAAACCCGCGATGCCATCGTCGGTGACCTGTCGGGTTTGACCCGTGACCGCCAGTATGGTGATGCCAGCTGGCAGGGTCGCTCCTTCATCCTGATCGACACCGGTGGTATCACCGGTGACGAAGTGGGCATGGACGAGAAAATGGCCGAGCAGTCGCTCATGGCCATCGAAGAAGCTGACTATGTGCTGTTCCTGGTCGATGCCCGCGCCGGCATGACTGCGGCAGACCAGATGATTGCCGAGCACCTGCGCAAGCGCAACAAGGCGGCAATCCTGGTCGCCAACAAGATCGACAACATCGACCCCGATGTTGCCCGCGCCGAGTTCTCGCCGATGGGCATGGGCAACGCCATTCCAGTGGCGGGCTCCCAGGGCCGTGGTATCAACGCTCTGATGGAAGCCGTGCTCGGTCACCTGCCGCGTGATGCCGAGGAAGAAGCCCTCGACCAGAACGTCGCCGAAGGCGAGGAAGCCGTACGCATTCCTGGCCCAAGCGAAAAAGATGGTATCAAGATCGCCATCATCGGCCGCCCGAACGTGGGCAAGTCGACCCTGGTCAACCGCATGCTCGGTGAAGAGCGTGTGGTGGTCTACGACGAGCCGGGTACTACCCGCGACAGTATCTACATCCCGTTCGAGCGCGATGGTGACAAGTACACCTTCATCGACACCGCCGGGGTGCGCAAGCGCGGCAAGATCCACGAGGAAGTCGAAAAGTTCTCGGTGGTGAAGACGCTGCAGGCGATCAAGGACGCCAACGTGGTGATCTTCGTCATGGACGCCCGCGAAGGTGTGGTCGACCACGACCTCAACCTGCTGGGCTTTGCCCTCGAAGCCGGCCGCGCCATCGTCATCGCCCTGAACAAGTGGGATGGCATGGAGCCAGGTGAACGCGCCTACGTGAAGACCGAGCTGGAGCGCCGGCTGTTCTTCGTCGACTTCGCCGACATTCACTTCATTTCCGCGCTGCACGGCACTGGCGTTGGCAACCTGTACAAGTCGGTGCAGGCCGCGTTCAAGTCGGCGGTCACCCGCTGGCCGACCAGCCGCCTGACGCAGATTCTCGAAGATGCCGTCAGCGAGCACCAACCGCCGCTGGTCAACGGCCGCCGCATCAAGCTGCGTTATGCCCACCTGGGTGGTGCCAACCCGCCGCTGATCGTGATCCACGGCAACCAGACCGAGAGCATTCCCAAGTCGTACTCGCGTTACCTGGAAAACACCTACCGCCGCGTGCTCAAGCTGGTCGGTACGCCGATCCGCATCGAGTACAAGGGCGGTGAAAACCCGTACGAAGGCAAGAAGAACACCCTCACCGACCGCCAGGTCAACAAGAAACGCCGCTTGATGTCGCACCACAAGAAGGCCGAGAAGAAGCGCCGCGACAAGCGCTGATCGACAAAGTCTATCCCGCGGGCCGTCTAAAGGCCCGCTTCCAAATCCAACTGGACTGGTATTTCTATCAGTACCATCTTATGGGTTTTTCTGTATTCTTAAGCCATTGATCGCTGGCGGAGTGGAGCAAGATGGCTCTCGTGCAGTGAAAAACCTCTACCATGGTAATTAACTTGCGGGTGGGGTCGCGCGGGAGAATGTCGTGGGCAGGTTGCTGCTATTGGTGTGGTGAAATTGGCCTTTAATCGGAGAAGGCAAGTTCTCCACGATTGCTAGTGGTTGTGCAAATAAGGGGCTGTGATCATGAAGCGTTCACTCATCAGTTACACACCTTACGGTCATAGGCATGATTTAGCGGGTGCCGCTCAGTGCGGATTCAATGGGGAATATTTTTCCTCATTAGTTTCCAGGTATTTTTTGGGGAATGGATATCGCACATTCAGTCCAGAGCTTATGCGATTTTGCTCGCCTGATAGCTTTAGCCCTTTTATTGTATTAAATGCCTATGGATATTGCGGCGGCGATCCGGTCAATCATGTTGACCCCACCGGTCACGGTCCTGACCCTACTGCTCTTCTGGCTAAAGCGTCGGATCGTAAAGCAAAAGTTAAAGACGCTGGGCGCACGCTCAAGATCGCAAAGAGTGATTTGAATACCCAGGTGAAGCGACTGGGACTACTAGAGCGTTACGTTACCTTTGAAAGAGGTTTGGCTGAAATCGACATTACCAGGACCAAGTTGCTGAAGGTTTATGACGCTCAAGAAGGGGTGCTGAGTTGGATCGAAAGGAAGTTGCAGGGTTCGAAATATACCATCCATCAAGCTGATCTTAGGGATATGCAGACGATGTTCGAATCTGCCTATCAGGATTCGCGCCAACAAGTTGATAACTTCCATATCAATAACCGCGCACAATGGCAAGCTAATACCGCGAACCTTAATATTGATGGCCATATTGCCCAGTGGACCGCCAGGCTTGAAGAGCCTGGCTTGCCAGCAGCGAAGGCGATCGAGATCAGAACCGAAATTGAGCGCCTGTACAAAACAAGGGTTGCAGCAGTATCCCTGCCACCTGTTCCAGGAAATCAAGCATATTCAACAATGTACTCCTGATGAGATCCATTAAAAGCTGACTGTTTTAATGGGAGGTATCATTTGCCTTCTAGGTCCTGTACGAATAATTGTGTGTCACGATCACTGTAGGAGCTGGCTTGCCTGCGATCGGCTGCGTAGCAGTCGTGAATTCTGTATCCGCACTCTGTCTGGCACTGCGCAGATACCGGTTTTACGACTGCTTCGCAGCCGATCGCAGGCAAGCCAGCTCCTACAGTACTTTTCGGCACTATTGTTTCAACCTTTTTCCTGACTGCTTGATCCGCTATGCTCGGACTCCACCCCCGTGCCGGATAAACGCCAGGAAAGAGGGCTCCATGATCCGCAGCAAACTGCCGAATGTCGGCACGACCATCTTCACCACCATGTCCCAGCTCGCCGTGCAGACTGGCGCGCTCAATCTCTCCCAAGGCTTCCCCGACTTCAATGGCCCGCAGGCACTGCTCGATGCAGTCGGCCGCCATGTGTCGGCCGGGCATAACCAGTACGCGCCGATGACGGGCTTGCCGGCCCTGCGCCAGCAGGTGGCCGCCAAAGTCGAGCGCCTGTACGGGGCCAAGGTCGATGCCGACCAGGAAGTGACCATCACCCCCGGCGCCACCGAGGCGATCTTCTGCGCGATTCAGGCGGTGATTCACCCCGGTGACGAGGTCATCGTCTTCGACCCCTGCTACGACAGCTATGAGCCATCCGTGGAGCTGGCTGGGGGCCGTTGCGTGCATGTGCAGCTGAGTGACGGGGACTTTCGCATCGACTGGCAGAAGTTCAGCGATGCCTTGAGCCCGCGCACGCGCATGGTCATCCTCAATTCGCCGCACAATCCCAGTGGCGCCCTGATCACCCGTGAAGACCTCGACCAGCTGGCCCGGCTGATCGCGGAACGCGAGATCTACCTGATCAGCGACGAAGTCTACGAGCACCTGGTCTACGACGGCGTACGCCACGCCAGCGTATTGGCCCATGCCGAGCTGTACAGCCGTGCCTTCGTGGTCAGTTCGTTCGGCAAGACCTACCATGTGACCGGCTGGAAGACCGGCTACGTGATCGCTCCGCCGGCCTTGAGCGCCGAAATGCGCAAGGTGCACCAGTACGTCAACTTCTGCGGCGTGACGCCCCTGCAATGCGCATTGGCCGACTTCATGGCCGAGCACCCCGAGCACATCGATGAGCTGCCGGCTTTCTACCAGGCCAAGCGCGACCTGTTCTGCGACCTGCTCGAAGGCTCACGCTTCAGCTTCACCCGCACAGCGGGCACCTATTTCCAGCTGGTGGACTATTCGCAGATCCGCCCCGACCTGAACGACGTCGACATGGCCCTGTGGCTGACCCGTGAACACGGCGTGGCGACCATCCCGGTGTCGGTGTTCTACCAGCAACCCATCCCCGAGCAACGCCTGGTGCGCCTGTGCTTTGCCAAACGTGAGGAGACGCTGCGTCAGGCAGCGGAGAAACTATGCGCGATCTGAGTGCACTGCCCAACCTGAAAATCGCCTTGGTGCAAACCACGCTGGCCTGGCACGACCGCGAAGCCAACTATGCGCATTTCGAGGTATTGCTCGACCAGGCAGGCGATGCCGACCTGGTGATCCTGCCCGAAATGTTCACCACCGGTTTTTCCATGGAGTCGCAACGCCTGGCCGAGCCTGAGAACGGCCCAACCTACAAGTGGATCAAGGCTCAGGCCAAGCGGATCAACGCCGTGGTCACCGGCAGCGTGATCATTCAGGCCGCCGACGGCAGCCACCGCAACCGCTTGCTCTGGGCGCGCCCGGACGGTGAGATCCTGCATTACGACAAGCGCCACCTGTTCCGCATGGCGGGCGAGCACAAGCACTACACCCCCGGCGAGCGCCAGGTGCAGTTCGAAATCAAGGGATGGCGCGTGCGCCCGCTGATCTGCTACGACCTGCGCTTCCCGGTATGGAGCCGCGATTCGCAAGACACCGACCTGCTGCTGTACACCGCCAACTGGCCGGCGGCCCGCCGCCAGCACTGGAACCGCCTGCTGCCGGCGCGGGGTATCGAGAACCTGTGCTTCGTAGCGGCGGTGAACCGCGTGGGTACCGATGGCAAGGGCTTTGCCTATTCAGGCGACAGCCAGGTGCTGGACTTCCAGGGCGAGAGCCTGTTGAGTGCCGGTGAGGCGGATGGGGTGTTTACCGTGGTGCTGCGGGCTGCTGAACTGGCGGCTTACCGAACCCGCTTCCCGGCCAATCTGGATGCCGATACCTTCGAGCTGCATTGAGCCAGTACCGGCTTCTTTGCGGGGCAAGCCCGCTCCCCCAGATTTACCGCTAAAGCTGAGTGCTGCGGTGAACCTGTGGGAGCGGGCTTGCCCCGCGAAGAGGCCGGTACTAACCCATCAGTTCGTGTTCAGTAAACATCCCGCCGATAACGCCCATCCTCGATCAACTGCTCGACCACGTCTTCGCCAAGGATGCCCTTGAGCGCCGCATCGACGCCGGCGGCCATGCCCTGCAGGCTGCCACAGACATACACGCAAGCGCCATCGGCCACCCAGCGCTTGAATGCCTCGGCCTGCTGCAGCAGCACGTCCTGCACATACACCTTCTCGGCCTGGTCGCGCGAAAACGCCAGGTCTAGCCGGGCGAGGTCGCCGTTGTCGAGCCAGGCTTGCAGCTCATCGCCACACAGCAGGTCATGGGCGCGGTTACGTTCACCGAACAGCAGCCAGTTGCGCTGTTCACCGGCATTGACCCGCGCGCGCAACAGGCTGCGCAGGCCCGCCAGGCCAGTGCCGTTGCCGATCAAAATCATCGGCGCAGCGGCCTCAGGCAGATGGAAGCCACTGTTACGCCGCAGGCGCAGGCTCAGGGTACCGTTTACAGGTAGATATTCGGTCAGCCAGCCAGAGCCCAGACCAAGGTTGCCGTCGGGGTGGCGTTCCTGGCGCACGATCAGCTCCAGCACACCGTCGCTGGCGATCGAAGCGATGGAGTATTCACGGCTGCCGATCGGTACCAGCGCATCGACCAGTGCCTGCGGCTGCAAGCCGATCAGGTGGTCGCGGCGCGTCGGTAACTGGCGGCCAGCCAAGGCCTGGCCGAGCGTCTCGTTCAGGCCGTCGAGCTGCACCCTCGCGTTGGCATCCAGTGCCATGCCATTGAGGAAAGCCTCGACCCGTGGCTGACCATTGAGCGGCAGGATCTCCACCAGGTCCCCGGCCTCCCAGCTGGCGGGCGCGTCCGGGCGCAGGCCGAGCAGGTAGACCGGTTGGCCCTGGCTGCCCGGGTTGAGCAAGGTGCGCTTGACCAGGCTCCAGCTGCCGAACGTTGGCGGCTGCCACGCGGCAACGGGTTGTGCACCCGTGAGCTGCGCCAGTTCCTGCTGCCACTGCTGCAAGGCGGCCTGGTCGGCGTTGTCGACTTCCACTGGGCTGAACGCACTGCTGGCGCCACGCTCGCCGAGCCAGGCCTGCAGGCGACGGGCAAAGCCGCAAAAGTGCGGGTACTGGCGGTCACCGAGGGCCAGCACGGCATAGCTCAGGCCGTTCAGCGACCAGGGCTGGCCCAGCACCTTTCGCTCGAAGGCACGGGCGCTGTCCGGCGCTTCGCCATCACCAAAGGTGCTGACCACGAACAGCGCGCGGCGCGCCTGGCGCAGGTCCTCTTCGCCCAGCTCAGCCAACGCCCGCACCTGCACCGGCAAGCCGGCAGCTTGCAGTTGGCCGGCGCTCTGCCAGGCCAATTGCTCGGCGAAACCGCTCTGGCTGGCGAAACCGATCAACCAGCTGTCGCCGCTGCCGGTGCTGCTGGCGACGTTGCCCCGGGCGGCGCGCACCTGGCGCTTCTTGCGACGGCGGTCGAGGTACAGCAACCAACCTGTCACGAAGAACAGCGGCATGGTCAGGCTGGCGATGGTGACGATGATGCGCCCCGGCAAGCCGAAGTATTCGCCCACGTGCAAGGCGTAAACACTCTGCAGCAGCTGCGCCTTGAAGGATTTGTCGGTGTAGCGGTCGTGGTTTTTCACCTGGCCGGTGGCCGGGTCGAGGACCAGGGTGTTGAAGGCCCGTGGGTGCGCAGCATTGTCGAGCAGGTAGAAGAGATTGGCCGGCTGACCGCCAGCAGGTGGCAGGCGCAGGTTGTACATGGCCAGGCCTGGGCCCGCAGCATCCTTGAGGTTGGCCCAGATGGCGTCGTAATCGACCACCAGCGGCGGTGCATTCTTGTCGACTTCCTGCGGCCCGTGCCGGCCACGGCCTTCACCCCGTTTTTGCTGCTGGCCCGCAGCGGGCGCGTCGGCCAGCAGCTTGTTCAGGCCTTCGCGGTACCACTCATAGGACCAGAACAGGCCGGTCAGCGCGAACAGGAGGTAAAACAGCAGGCACCAGGTTCCTGCCACGGCGTGCAGGTCCCAGTTGAAGGCACGGCCTTTCTTGGCCCAGTCGAAGGTCAGCCAGGTGCGCCAGTTCAGCGCCTTGCGCGGCCAGCGCAGGTACAGGCCGGACAAGCAGAAGAACACCAGCATGAGGGTGCAGGCGCCGGTGATCTGCCGGCCAGTGTCGCCCATCGCCAGGAAGCGGTGCAGGGTGAGCATCAGGTTGAAGAAACCCTGCCCGGCGACTTCACCCTTGAGTTCGCCGGTGTACGGGTCGGCATAGCGCAGCTCGCCACGGCGTTCGCCGGGGGCAGGGGTGAAGAAGATGCGTGCGGCATTGCCTTCGCGCACATCGACCCACAGCATCGACACCTTGTCGCCTTGCGCGGCTTCGACCCGCTGCACCAACTCAGCCGGCGGCAGCACGCCCTGTGGACGCACCTCGACCTTGAGCACATCGCCATTGAACGCACGCAGCAGTTCTTCCTGGAACGAGTACAGCGCACCGGTAATGCCCATCAAGGCCAGCACCAGGCCGGCGGTGATGCCAAAGAACCAGTGCAATTGGAACAGTGTCTTCTTCACCACATCGATCACCTTGTCTTGCTGCCGCAACCTGTGCGGCGTGCATTATGCCTTGATACGCAAAAGCCCCGCTCACTGGAATGAACGGGGCTTGGGGGTGCTGCTTCAGAAGTGGACGCTGGTGGTCAGCAATGCGGTCCGGCCCGCCGCCTGGTTGGCGAAGTGGGTGGAGAACGCCTTGTCGTAGTACACCTCGTTGGTCAGGTTCTGCACGTTCAGCTGCAGGTCGACGTTCTTGGTCAGCTTGTAGGCTGCCATGGCGTCGTAGCGTACGTAGCTGTCGACCATGGTGGTGTTGGCCACGCTGCCATAGACGTCATCCACGTAGAAGGCGCCGCCACCGACGGTCAGCTTCGGCGTGATCGAGTAAGTGGTCCACAGGCTTGCACTGTTATTCGGCGTGTTCGGCAGCTGGTTGCCGTCGTTGGCCTTGCCCAGCGGGCCGCCGTCGATCTGGCGAGCCTGCATGTAGGTGTAGCCGGCGAACACCTGCCACTTGTCGGTCAGCTTGCCGCTGGCCGACAGCTCGATGCCCTGCACGCGGGTTTCGCCAACGTTTTCGTAGCTGGTGGTGTCCACCTGGACGCGGGCGTTTTCCTTCTCGGTGCGGAACAGCGCAGCGGCCAGGGACAGGCGCTGGTCAAGCAGGTCCCACTTGGTGCCGATTTCGTAGTTGGTGGTTTCTTCTGGCTCCATGTCGCTTGACAGCAGGTTGCCAGCGCGGTCGCTGGTGTTGCCCAGCGGGTTGCCTTCGGTGCCTTCACCCAGCATTGCACCTGGTGGTGTCGCGGAGGTGGCGTAGGAAACGTAGATGCTACCGTTGTCGGCTGGTTTCCACACCAGGCCCAGCTGGCCGGTGACGAATTCGCTGGTGTCGCGGCCCTTGGAGGCAATGTCCTTGGCGTTTACCACAGTGGCGCCAGCAGCGTCATAGGTACGGTACTGGGTGTCGAAGTGGTCGTAGCGCAGGCCCATGTTCAGCAGCCACTCAGGCGTCAGCTCGAGGGTGTCGAAGACGTAGATAGCGCGGGTGTTGCTCTTGGTATCGGTGCCGGCGTAGTTGCGCGCAATGTTGCCGTTCCACGGATCGTCCGGGTTCGGATTGCTCAACGAGGTGCAGTTGTAGCCGCTGCTGGCGCCGATCATGCTCGGGGTGCAGTTGGTGTTTGCAGTGCCGCCTGGAATAGTGTCGGTGTCTACCGTGTACGACGAGCGCTTGCTTTCCTCACGGCTCAGCTCGATACCGGTGGAGAAGCTGTTCTTCATCCCGCCCAGGTAGAACTCGCCGAACAGGTCGGTCTGGTTGGTGGTGGTGGCGGTGTTGCCAACACGGGTGTTGGCGCGACGCCAGAGGCTGCCGTTGTTGACGTTGCCCTTGCTGTCGTCAGGCTGCGTCAGGATGTAGTCCTGCATGCTGTTGCCGTGACGCAGGGTGTTCTTGACGGTCAGCGAGTCGGTCAGGTCGTGTTCGATGGCGAAGGTCGCGATGTCGACGCGGCTCTTGCGGAAGTCGCGACCGGTCAGGCCGTAGAAGTTGTCGCTGTCGCCGCCGTCGTACGGCTTGCTTGGGTGCGCGGAGGTGCGTGCGGCGCTGCCACCGGTCGGGATGGTGTACGGGATGCCGGAGTCCGGCAGGTCGTCGCTTTCCAGGTGGTAGTAGTCGAGGTTGACGCGGGTCGGCGTGCCCAGGCCAAAGGCCAGGGACGGGGCAATGCCCCAACGGTCGTAGTTGACCTTGTCACGGCCGGCAACGTTGCTTTCGTGGGTCATCAGGTTGAGACGGCCGGCAACGGTGTCGCTGAACTGGTAGTTGCCATCGAAGGTGTAACGCTGGGTCTGGTCGCTGCCCCAGGTCCAGGCGCCGTCCAGGGAGTTGCCCAGGTGCGCGCGCTTGCTCACCAGGTTGATGGTGCCGCCCGCCGCACCGCGGCCGCCAATGGCCGAGTTCGGGCCTTTGGCCACTTCGACCGATTCGATGGCGAAGATTTCACGGGTTTGCGCGCCGGTATCACGCACGCCGTCCAGGTAGGTGTCGCCCTGGGCGTCGAAGCCACGGATGAACGGGCGGTCGCCTTGCGGGTTGCCGCCTTCGCCAGCGCCAAAGGTGATGCCGGGTACGGTGCGCAGGGCATCCTGCAGGCTCAGGGCGTTGGTGTCCTTGATCACCTGCTGTGGGATCACGGTAACCGAGCGTGGGGTGTCCACCAACGGTGCGGTGTACTTCTGCGAGGAGGCTTTCTCGACCTTGTAATCGGTGCTGGCCTGTTCAGCCTTGCCGTTGACGCTGGTGGCGTCGAGGGTGACGGCGTTACTGGTGGCTGAGTCGGCGGCGTAGGCCGACGATGCGCTGAGGGCGACGCCGATGGCGGTTACGATCAGGCGAGGTGAAGACACTGCAGCTGGTACATATGGACGCATTATTATGGACCTTCCCCAAGGTGTGAAGGCCGCGGATCATAGTGTAAGCGATTGTAACTAACAATTGAGATTCGTTACCATTCACTAGGAATTTACAATCTTTACAAATTCTCTTTACGGTTTACACGCGCTGAAACGTCTAACGCGTCGAAAGGGCTTGTGCGGCGCAAAAGGGAATCAATATCATTGGCGCCTTTACATTCCTTGACGGTGCCGCCGCCATGCTGCTTCACATCCCCAGCTTGTTCGACGCCGACGAGCTCGCCCGCATTCGCGAGGCCCTGGAGCAAGCCGACTGGGCCGATGGCAAGGTCACGGCCGGGTACCAGTCGGCCAAGGCCAAGCACAATCTGCAGCTGCCAGAGGGCCATGCGCTGGCGAAGGAGATCGGCAGCGCGCTGATCGAGCGCCTGTGGAAGACGCCGCGATTCATGTCGGCGGCGCTGCCACACAAGGTGTTCCCGCCGTTGATCAATTGCTACCGCGAGGGTGGCAATTTCGGCTTTCACATCGATAACGCCCTGCGTCAGCCCAAGGGCAGCCCGGAGCGGGTGCGTACCGACCTCTCTTCGACACTGTTCCTCAGCGACCCGGACAGCTATGACGGCGGTGAGCTGGTGATCCAGGACACCTACGGCGTGCAGCAGATCAAACTGGCCGCTGGCGACCTGGTGCTGTACCCCGGCACCAGCCTGCACAAGGTCAACCCGGTGACCCGTGGCGTGCGCTATGCCGCCTTCTTCTGGACCCAGAGCCTGGTCCGCGAGGACAGCCAGCGGGTATTGCTGTTCGAGATGGACAATGCCATCCAGCAACTGACTGCCGATGTACCCGAGCACCCCTCGCTGCTGCAGCTGACCGGCACCTACCACAACCTGCTACGCCGCTGGGCCGAGGTCTGAACCGTGTCTTACCAGTTGCGTCGCGAAGAAGTGATGGATGTCGCAGGTCTCAAGGCCATGCTCGAAGAAAGCCCCGGCAAGGCCGCCCAGGCGATTCTCGCGGCGGCAGGGCAGGGGGTGATCGAGGCGCAGTTGCTGCTCGGGCAGATCCTCCTCGACGGCCGGGGCATCGAAGCGGATGCCGGCGTCGCCCGGCGCTGGTTCGGTATTGCTGCACAAGGTGGCAGTGCCATGGCGCACAACATGCTCGGGCGTTGCCTGGAGCATGGTTGGGGCGGCGAGGTGAGTTTGCCGCAGGCCGCGGTTCACTATGCCCGCGCGGCTGATGCCGGGTTGGATTGGGGCCTCTATAACCTTGGCAACCTGCTGGCCACTGGGCGTGGGGTGCCGGCCAATCAGGCGCAGGCACTGCTGTGCTACGAGAAGGCTGCGCAGCAGGGGCATGCCAAATCGATGAACCTGTACGGTCGATACCTTGAGCAGGGTATCGCGACGGCGCCCAGCCCGGCGCGCGCCGTGCGCTGGTATCGGCGCTCGGCCGAAGCGGGGGATTTCCGTGGGATGTTCAGCCTGGCGTTGGTGCTGGTCGAGCGTGGCCAGCTAGCCGAGGCAGGGCAGTGGCTGGAGCAGGCGCGGGTTGAGGGGAACATGAATTTCCTGCGCAGTGCGTTGGTGACCTTGCAGGGGGCGGGGCCAGTGATGATGGCCTTTGCGGCGCGGTATGCCGAAGAGATAGCACAGCGCGAAGTGTGATGGTGTCGGTACTGGCGCTATCGCCGGCAAGCCGGCTCCCACTGGTACCGCACAAGGCTTGAGACCTGTGCACATCCCTGTGGGAGCCGGCTTGCCGGGCCCGGTAGAGGCATAACGAAACGGGGCCTTACGGCCCCGTTCTGCGTTACAGGTAGTACGCCTTCAGCGGCGGGAAGCCGTTGAATTCCACCGCGCTGTAGCTGGTGGTGTAGGCACCGGTCGACAGCCAGTACAGGCGGTCACCGATCGCCAGGTTCAGGGGCAGGCCGTACTTGTAGTGCTCGTACATGATGTCGGCGCTGTCGCAGGTAGGGCCTGCGATCACCACTTCTTCCATCTCGCCTTTCTTCTCGGTCCAGATCGGGAACTTGATGGACTCGTCCATGGTTTCGATCAGGCCGGAGAATTTGCCCACGTCGGTGTACACCCAGCGCTCGACCGCGGTGCGCGACTTGCGTGCGACCAGCACCACTTCGCTGACCAGGATGCCGGCGTTGGCGATCAGCGAACGGCCTGGCTCGAGGATGATTTCCGGCAGGTCGTCACCGAAGTCTTCCTTCAGGAAGCGGATGATCTCTTCAGCGTAAGTCTCGAGGCTATTGGTACGGGTGATGTAGTTGGCCGGGAAGCCGCCACCCATGTTGATCAGCTTGAGCTCGATGCCGTCCTCTTCCTTCAGGCGCTCGAAGATCACCTTGACCTTGGCGATGGCAGCATCCCACACGCTGATGTCACGCTGCTGCGAACCCACGTGGAAGGAAATACCGTACGGCACCAGGCCCAGGTCGCGGGCGAGGATCAGCAGGTCCATGGCCATGTCGGTCTGGCAGCCGAACTTGCGGGACAGCGGCCAGTCGGCCGTGGTGGAGCCTTCGGTGAGGATACGCACGTAAACCTTGGAGCCCGGTGCGGCCTTGGCGATGTTGCGCAGGTCGGCTTCCGAGTCGGTGGCATACAGGCGCACGCCCTTCTCGTAGAAGTAGCGGATGTCCTTGGACTTCTTGATGGTGTTGCCGTAGCTGATACGGTCGGCGCTGACGCCGCGGCCCATTACCTTGTCCAGCTCGTAGATCGAGGCGATGTCGAAGCTCGAACCTTTGTCTTTCAGCAGGTCGATGATCTCGACCGCCGGGTTGGCCTTGACCGCGTAGTAGACCTTGGCAAATTCGAAACCGGCGCGCAGGTCGTCATAGGCCTGGCTGATCATCTGGGTATCGATGAGTACGAACGGGGTTTCTTGCTTGTCGGCGAACGCCTTCATTTTCTGGAAGGTGTCGCGTGCGAAATAGTCTTCGACCTGGATCGACATGCTCAGGGACTCCATGGGCAAACTGAAAAGATAAGTGGCTGCAAACTGAACGTCCTCCGTATCCCCACTTTGGTTCGCCTACTCAGTACTTGAGCCGGATGGATCGTTTCCAGCATGGACGTTCGGCGCGCACTTTAGGGCGTGAAGAAAGCAAGATCAACAGGCAATCCGGCGGTGTTCGTCGTGGATTGCGGCCCTATCGTTTGAATAAACGACTCGTGTGACCGGCAGATGTTCCCCCAGAGTTCGCAAGCGTAAAAAATTGTGGAATAGACCCTGTCGACCCTATCGCGGGCAAGCCCGCTCCTACAGGGACTGCGCTATTGCTGTAGGAGCGGGCTTGCCCGCGATGGGGCCAGTGGTGTTCATATTTATGGCCACATTTTTCTGGCACGTCGGTGCAGGAAGTCAGCAAATTTTTTTTGCTACCGACTGGCGGATTTGCCGATTTTGATGAGAAACATTACTATTCGCACCCTTCTCTGCCTCCCTGACGAACCCGACCGTGTCTGGACACAAAGGCTTCCTCGACCATTACCATGAGCTGATCGGCACCTGGACGCGCAAGCTGCGCAGTCGTCAGCAGGCCGAGGACCTCACCCACGATGCCTTTGTCAGGGTGCTGGAAAACCCGCGCGAGCAGGTAGAGCAGCCACGCGCCTACCTTCACCAGACCGCACGCAACATTGCAGTGGACGGTTTTCGCCGTGAGGACCGGCGCCAGGCGCTGGAGCTGGAAGCTTTCGATGAAGGCGCCACCAGCGGCGGCGACCCGGAGGCCTATGTGCACGCCCTGGAACTGGCCGACAGTGTCGAACGGGCGCTGGCCGAGTTGCCTCTGAACTGCCGCCGGGTGTTCATCTGGCAGAAGCTCGAAGGTTTGACCCAGGCCGAGATCGCCGAGCGCATGGGTTTGACCAAGAACATGGTCGAAAAGTATATGATCCGCACGCTCCGACATCTGCGAGAGCACCTGGATGTGTCGGCACCATGAGTCAGGAGACCTTCCCCATGAAACAGCACGGTCCCCATACCGTCCGCGAGCAGGCGGCCGAATGGTTCGCCCGCATGCAGGACGCTCCGGGGGATGCCGGGCTGCAGGCACAGCTGCGCGCCTGGCAGGAGGCTGACCCGCAACACCGTGAGGAATACCAGCAGCTCGCCAACCTGTGGCGCGCCGCTGGCTTAATTCCACGCCAGCGCCTGGATGCGTTGTGCCAGCCCGAGCCCGTGCAGCAATTGCCACGGCGGCGCTTGGTGCGCCAGGCCTTGGCGGCCGGTATCGCAGTGCTTGCCCTGGGGCTGGGCTGGGCTGGCTGGCAACACCAGCAGCTTAACCACCAAGACCACCTGCAGACAGCCTTTGCCGAGCGCCGCCAGGTCGAATTACCGGACGGCTCGCGGTTGGAGCTCAACGGCGGTAGCCAGCTGCAGGTCGATTTCAGTAGGGGCCGCCGGCATATTCAGCTGGATGCCGGCGAAGTGATGTTCACCGTCGCCCACGACAGCGGGCGGCCATTCGTGGTCGATACCGCTCAGGGCAGCGTGACCGTCACGGGCACCCGCTTCGATGTGCGGTTGGACCCGGCCGCCACCCGTGTAGCGGTGGAGCAGGGTTCGGTTCGTGTGCAGGGCAAGGACGCTTCGCTGGCGCAACTGACCGCAGGCCTGGGTGCGCATATAGATGCACAAGGCAACGTGGCAGCGCCTCATGCGGTGGATACCGCTGCGCTGACCGCCTGGCGCCAGGGCAAGCTCGTGTTCGACAACGCCACCCTGGCCGACGTGGTGGCCGAAGTTTCGCGCTACCGCACCCAGCCGCTGCGTGTAGCCCCCGGCAAGGTAGCGCAGCTGCGCCTGTCCAGTACCTTCAGCACCGACGACACCGATGCCCTGTTACGCGCCCTGCCGAGCATCCTGCCGGTAGCCGTTAAAAGCCATGAAGACGGTTCTCGCGAAATAATCGCGAAATAGATTCAGGTTTTTTTCAGCTCGTTCGTCTTCCTCGCCAGCTGCAACTGCCAAGCATTTCCATTTGCATGCGGTTGGCGTTTATCCCGAACTTCAGGATGCCTTGACGACGTGAACAACAACAAACCTCTGCCACGCTTGCGCGCCCTGGCGCTGGCCCTTGCGGTCGCTGCCGTGGCCGTCAACAGCCACGCCGAACAGGCTGGCAGCGCAATCCACATCCAGGCCCAACCATTGGCCTCGGCGCTGAGCCAACTGGGCCAGCAGACCAACCTGCAGCTGTTCTACAGCCCTGAACTGGTGGCCGGCAAACAGGCCCCGGCGGTGTCCGGCACGCTGGCGCCGGTGCAGGCGCTACAACAGTTGCTGCAAGGCAGTGGGCTGACGTTCGAGATGTCCCAGGACACCGTGGTGGTAAAGCCGTTGCCGACCACCCTGGACCTGGGCAGCGGTAGCCTGGAGCTGGCGCCCACCGACATCAAAGTGGTCGGCGACTGGCTGGGCGACGCCGACCAGGCGGTGGTGCAGAACCACCCCGGCGCGCGCACCGTGGTGCGTCGGGAAGCCATGGTGGAGCAGGGCGCGATGAACGTGCGCGATGTACTGCGCGGCATCCCGGGCGTGCAGGTGCAGGACTCCAACGGTACCGGTGGCAGCGACCTGTCGCTGAACGTTGGCGTGCGCGGCCTGACGTCGCGCCTGTCGCCGCGCTCGACGGTGCTGATCGATGGCATCCCGGCCGCCTTCGCCCCTTATGGCCAGCCGCAGTTGTCGATGGCGCCGATCTCCTCGGGCAACCTCGACAGCATCGATGTGGTACGGGGGGCAGGCTCCGTGCGCTATGGCCCGCAAAACGTCGGCGGGGTGATCAACTTCGTCACCCGGGCGATCCCGGAGAAAGCCTCGGCAGAGCTGTCCACCACCCTGGAAACCTCGCAGCGTGGGGGCTGGAAGCACACCGAATCTGCCTTCGTCGGCGGTACTGCCGACAACGGCATGGGCGTGGCGCTGCTGTACACCGGCGTGAACGGCAACGGCTACCGTGAGAGCAACAATGGTAACGACATCGACGACGTCATCCTCAAGACCCACTGGGCACCCACCGACGTCGACGAGTTCTGGCTCAACTTCCATTACTACGATGGCCGTGCCGACATGCCGGGCGGCCTGAC
Organism: Pseudomonas sp. NPDC012596; assembly: GCF_042902325.1. Lineage (NCBI taxonomy): Bacteria > Pseudomonadati > Pseudomonadota > Gammaproteobacteria > Pseudomonadales > Pseudomonadaceae > Pseudomonas > Pseudomonas sp. NPDC012596. Next base: position 88,114 of record NZ_JBIBEB010000004.1, read on the forward strand.
CCAGGCGCAATACGACAGCAACCCATACCAGTCGCTGCGCGACTACGACTACTTCGCTGGCCGGCGCAAGGACGTGTCGTTCAAGTGGCAGCGCCAGCTCGACGACGCCACCCAGTTCGAAGTGCTGACCTATTACACCGACAGTTTCCGCGGCAGCGCCATCGCCTCGCGTGACATGAGGACCCTGTCGTCGTACCCGCGCAACTACCACACCTTCGCCATCGAGCCGCGGCTGTCGCGGATCTTCTTCGCCGGCCCGACCACCCAGGAAGTCAGCGTCGGCTACCGCTACCTCAAAGAAGCCATGCGCGAGCAGTCGACCCGCCTGGCGCTGATCGACAACGTGCCGACCGTCACCCCCACCTCCGACGGCCACGTGTTCCAGGACCGCAGCGGCGGTACCGAGGCAAGCGCCTACTACATCGATGACAAGATCGATGTCGGCAACTGGACCATCACCCCGGGCATCCGCTTCGAGCACATCAACACCGACTGGCGCGACCGCCCGGTACTGGACGCCAACAACCGCCCGGTGGCCGAGAAGAAACGCAGCATCACCAGCAACGAGCCGTTGCCGGCGTTGAGCGTGATGTACCACATCTCCGATGCCTGGAAGGTATTCGCCAACTACGAGACCTCGTTCGGCAGCCTGCAGTACTTCCAACTGGGCCAGGGTGGCACCGGCAACAGCACCGCCAATGGCCTGGAGCCGGAAAAGGCCAAGACCTACGAGGTCGGTACGCGGTACGACAATGGCGGGTTCGCCGGGGAGCTGACGGCGTTCTACATCGACTTCGATGACGAACTGCAGTACATCAGCAACGATGTGGGCTGGACCAACCTGGGCGCCACCAAGCACCAGGGCATCGAGGCCTCGGTGCGTTATGACCTGGCTGGCCTGGACGCGCGTCTGGAGGGCCTGTCGGTGAACGGTGGCTACACCTATACCCGCGCCACGTATGAAGGCGAGATTCCTGGCTTCAAAGGCCGCGACCTGCCGTTCTATTCACGTCAGGTGGCCACCGCCGGCGTGCGTTACGAGGTCAACCGCTGGACCTGGAACCTGGATGCCTTCGCCCAATCCAAGCAGCGCGCACCGGGTACCGGGATCAATGCCGATGGCAGCTTCAATGGCGACTACATCACCGAGCCGAGCGCCGATGGGCAGTATGGCGACATCCCGGGTTACGTGACCTGGCATGCCCGGGGTGGCTATGACTTCGGGTCGAAGCTGTCCAACCTGAAGCTGGCGGCGGGGGTGAAGAACCTGTTCGACAAGCAGTACTTCACCCGCTCCAGCGACAACAATGCTGGCCTTTATGTAGGTGAGCCGCGGACCTTCTATGTGCAGGCCAGTGTAGGGTTCTGATACCGCGGCGCCCCAATCGCCGGCAAGCCGGCTCCCACAGGTACTGCGCAGGGCTTGAGCCTGTGGAGGTCCCTGTGGGAGCCGGCTTGCCGGCGAATGGGGCGCAAAGCGCCCCAAAGGTCAGGAAACCACCGCCTCAGCCGGTGAAACGATACTGGTCTTCGCCCCCCGCGATCTCCCCGAGCTCAGGTAAGCAGCAATCGATTCCTGCGTCACCTCGCCCAGGAACACCTGTTCGGCATCCAGCACCGGCAACCACGAACGGTTGAACTCGTACATCCGCGACAACAGGATGCGCAGATGCTCATCATGGGAAGCGGTGGCATTGAACTGGCGCAGGAAGTCCCCGCACGTGCCTTGCTGGCGGTGCATGTCGCGCCGGCGTACATAGCCCAGTGCCTTGTTCTGCGCATCGGTCACCACTACATAACGGCGGTCGTGCTCGTCCAGCAACTCCAGCGCATCGCTCACCGGCGTCTCCGGGCTCACCGACGGCGCGTTGTCCGCGGCATCCTCGGCACGCACCAACAGCAAGCGTTTCAAGGTGCTGTCCTGGCCGACGAAGTTGCTCACGAAGTCATCCACCGGGTGCGCCAGCAGGGTGTCCGGGTGGTCCAGCTGCAGCAGCTTGCCGGCGCGGAAGATGGCGATCTTGTCGCCAAGCTTGATCGCTTCGTCGATGTCGTGGCTGACCATGATCACGGTCTTGTTCAGCGCCCGCTGCATCTCGAAGAACTCGTTCTGGATCATCTCGCGGTTGATCGGGTCGACCGCACCGAAAGGTTCGTCCATCAACAACACCGGAGCATCGGCCGCCAGCGCGCGGATCACGCCGATGCGCTGTTGCTGGCCACCGGACAGCTCACGTGGGTAGCGCTGCAGGTATTGTTTGGGCTCAAGCTTGATCATGCTCATCAGCTCGCGGGCGCGCTCGTGGCAACGCTGCTTGTCCCAGCCGAGCAGGCGCGGGACCACGGTGATGTTCTCTTCGATGGTCATGTTGGGGAACAGGCCGATCTGCTGGATCACGTAACCGATGCGGCGGCGCAGGGTCACTTCATCCAGCCCGCTGGTGTCTTCACCGTTGATGAAGACCTGGCCGGAGGTCGGCGTGATCAGGCGGTTGATCATCTTCAGCGTGGTGCTCTTGCCGCAGCCAGAAGGGCCGAGGAATACGCAGATTTCGCCTTCGTTGACGGTCAGGCTGACCGAGTCGACGGCTTTTACGTCCTTGCCGTTGACGTTGAAGGTCTTGCTGAGGTTCTTGAGTTCGATCATGAGCGCAGTCCTTCTGGAGTCAGGGCACGTTGCAGGGTTTGCAGGAGCAGGTCGGCGATGATCGCCAGCAGGCTGACCAGCACGGCGCCGACCAGCAGCATCGACATGTCGCTGCGGCTGATGGAAGTGAGGATGAGTACGCCCAGGCCACCGGCACCGATGGTCGCGGCAATGGTCATGACGCCGATGTTCATCACCACGGCGGTGCGCACGCCAGCGAGGATCACCGGCACCGCAATGGGCAGCTCGACCATGCGCAGGCGCTGGCCGAAGGTCATGCCGATGCCGCGTGCGGCTTCACGGATGCCGGGCTCGACGTTGGTCAGGGCCAGGTACGTGTTGCGCAGGATCGGCAGCAGCGAATAAAGGAACACCGCCGTGATTGCAGGCAATGGCCCCAGCCCCTGGCCGAACTTGGAGTAGAACGGCAGCAGCAGGCCGAACAGGGCGATCGACGGGATGGTCAGCAGCACCGTGGCGCTGGCCTGCAGCGGCCCGGCCACGGCCGGGAAGCGGGTCATCAGAATGCCCAGCGGTACGCCAACGAGGATCGCCAGGCTGACGGCGATGCCGACCAGCATGATGTGCTGCCAGGTCAGTTGCAGCACCTGGGCCCAGTCGAGGTGGGCGAACGTGTCGAGCAGGCTCATGGCTGTACCTCCTTGAGGGGATGCTCTTTCAGGAACGCGGCGGCCACCGCAGTTGGGCTCTGGTGTTCCACATCGACCTTGGCATTGAGCTGGCGCATGGTCTCGTCATCGAGCTGCTCGGCCAGTGGCTTTAGCAGTGCGACCAGTTGCGGGTTGGCGTCGAGCACTGCCTTGCGCACCACCGGGGCGGCGGTGTAGTCGGGGAAGTAGTGCTTGTCGTCCTCGAGCAGCTTGAGGTTGAACGCGCTCAGGCGGCCATCAGTGGTGTAGACCAGGCCAGCGAACACCTGGTTGTTGTGCATGGCCGTGTAGACCAGGCCCGCGTCCATCTGGCGGATGTTGGCGCGTCCGACTTGCAGGTCGTACATCTCCTTCAGCCCGACCAAGCCGTCGGGGCGGTTGGCGAACTCGGTGTCCAGGGCCACCAGGTGATTACGCTTGCTCTCGTCGCGCAGCACTTGGTTGAGGTCGCTGATCGAATTGATCTGCGGGTAGGCCTCGGCGACCTGTTTCGGCAGGCCGAGGGCATAGGTGTTGCTGAATTTTGACGGGGTCAGCCAGATCAGGTCTTTTTTTGCATCCAGCTCCTTGACCTTGGCGTAGGTGGCCTCGGCACTGGGCATACGCTCGTCGATGTGGTTATAGGACACCAGCGACACCCCGGTGTATTCCCACATCAGGTCGAGTTGGCCGGTTTCCTGGGCCTGGCGGGCGATGCTGCTGCCAAGGCCGGTGGTCACGCGCACGTCGAAGCCATTAGCGCGCAGGTATTGAGCGGTGATTTCGGCGAGCACGGTCTGTTCGGTGAACACCCGCGCGCCGATGCGTACCAGCGGTTTGTCCGCGGCCTGGGCAAATCCTGCGAACAGCAGGGCCGCGCCCAGCAGCAAGGCGATTCTCTTCTTCATACGTTCCCTCTTTTATTGGGCCAGGCCACGTTCCAGCCAGCGCTTGCTGGAGAAACTCACCGCGGCATCCAGCACCAGTGCCAGCAGCGCGGTACAGGCCGCGCCCAGCAACAGCTGTGGCTGGTTGTTCAAGGCAATGCCGGGGAAGATCAGGCTGCCCAGGCTGTTGGCGCCGATCAGGAACGCCAGCGGCGCGGTACCCACATTCAGCGCCAGGGCCACGCGCACACCGCCGACGATGATCGGCACGGCATTGGGCAACTCCACTTGCCACAGTTGCTGGCGCGGGGTCATGCCAATGCCGGTTGCGGCTTCCTTGAGCGAGGCGGGGACGTTTTTCAGGCCCTCGTAGGTGTTGCGCACGATGGGCAGGAGGGAGGCGAGAAACAGCGCGAAGATCGCAGGCCCGGCGCCGATGCCCAGGATACTCAGGGCGATGGCCAGAACGGCCAAGGGGGGGATGGTGTTGCCAACGTTGAAGAACTGCATGAAGCGCTCGGCTTTGTCGACCCGGTGCGGTCGACTCAACGCAATGCCGGCGGGGATGCCCACGGCCAACGCCGCCGCCATCGAAGCCAGCACCAGGACCAGGTGCGCTTGCAGGTAGAACCCAAGATCGTCGCGGTAGCGCGCGATCGTGTCGATGCCGATCCAGTGGATCAGCAGGGCCAGGATGACGAGCACGGTGGCGCATCCCAACAGCCCTTTTCCGTAGCGTGTAGCCACAGGCGGACTCCTTGTGTTGTCGGCGAGCACACTCTTTTTTTGGCCGGCCATACCTGGCAGCGAGTGGTGTGTTCGCGAGTAGCAGCGTGAAGCAACCGAGGGCTGCGATCAGGCCATGAGCCGAACCCCGTCGGGCCCGAAAAAGCTGATGAAACCAGTCCCTAACCGAAGCGGGTTGCAGGGGAGTGGACGTCTCCGAGGGCGTAAAGGTTCCCATCTGGGGCGGCATTTGGCCAGTGTTAATCACTGGTTGGGTAGAAATTTGGCGAGAGAAAACAGCGACTTAATGCGCTGAAGGCGTTGAAATAACTGGCCTGTGGCCATTTGTCCTGAAATAACGAGTTATTGAGGATTAGTGGAGCCAATCCAGGTCTCTTCGCGGACCAGTGAGGTGCCGATGACTTGGGCTTTGGTCGAGTGCCTCACTTCAGGTATGATATCGCCCCTTTTTGAATCCCCCAGTCAGGCGATTTCCCATGACCAAACAGGCCGCCGAAGTCGCGAAGCGCCGCACTTTCGCAATTATTTCCCACCCCGACGCCGGTAAGACCACCATCACCGAGAAGCTCCTGCTGATGGGCAAGGCCATTGCCGTCGCCGGTACCGTGAAGTCGCGCAAGTCCGACCGCCACGCCACTTCCGACTGGATGGAAATGGAGAAGCAGCGCGGCATCTCCATCACCACCTCGGTGATGCAGTTCCCGTACCGCGAGCACATGATCAACCTGCTCGACACCCCCGGCCACGAAGACTTCTCGGAAGACACCTACCGCACCCTGACCGCAGTGGACTCGGCGCTTATGGTGCTCGACGGCGGTAAAGGTGTAGAGCCGCGGACCATCGCCCTGATGGATGTCTGCCGCCTGCGCGACACGCCCATCGTCAGCTTCATCAACAAACTCGACCGTGACATCCGCGACCCGATCGAACTGCTCGACGAAATCGAGGCGGTACTGAAGATCAAGGCCGCGCCGATCACCTGGCCGATCGGTTGCTACCGCGACTTCAAGGGCGTGTACCACCTGGCCGGTGACTACATCATCGTCTACACCCCGGGCCACGGCCACGAGCGTACCGAGGTCAAGATCATCGAGAAGCTCGACTCCGATGAAGCCCGTGCGCACCTGGGTGATGAATACGATCGCTTCATCGAGCAGCTCGAGCTGGTACAGGGTGCCTGCCATGAGTTCGACCAGGACGAGTTCATCAACGGCCAGCTGACGCCGGTATTCTTCGGTACCGCCCTGGGCAACTTCGGTGTCGACCATGTGCTCGACGCTGTTGTCGACTGGTCCCCGCGCCCGCTGGCCCGCGTTGCCCATGAGCGTACCGTGGAGCCGGTGGAAGAGAAGTTCTCGGGCTTCGTGTTCAAGATCCAGGCGAACATGGACCCGAAACACCGCGACCGCATCGCCTTCATGCGCATCTGCTCGGGCAAGTACGAGAAGGGCATGAAGATGCGCCACGTGCGTACGGGCAAGGACCTGCGCATCGGTGACGCCCTGACGTTCTTCTCGTCCGAGCGTGAGCAGCTCGAAGAAGCCTACGCCGGCGACATCATCGGCCTGCACAACCACGGCACCATCCAGATCGGCGACACCTTCACCGAAGGCGAAGCGCTGGGCTTCACCGGTATTCCGCACTTCGCTCCGGAACTGTTCCGCCGCGTGCGCCTGAAAGACCCGCTCAAGTCCAAGCAACTGCGCCAGGGCCTGCAGCAACTGGCCGAGGAAGGCGCCACCCAGGTGTTCTTCCCGGAGCGCAGCAACGACATCATCCTGGGTGCGGTCGGTGTGCTGCAGTTCGACGTGGTCGCCAGCCGCCTGAAGGAAGAGTACAAGGTGGAGTGTGCCTACGAGCCAATCACCGTCTGGTCGGCGCGCTGGATCAGCTGCGATGACAAGAAGAAGCTTGAGGAATTCCAGGTCAAGGCCATGGAAAACCTGGCCATCGACGGTGGCGGGCACCTGACCTACCTGGCCCCGACCCGGGTCAACCTGTCGCTGATGGAAGAGCGCTGGCCGGACGTCAAGTTCCGCGCGACCCGCGAGCACCACTGATCCTCAGAAGCCAGATCAGGCAGTTGTGTTGTCTGATCTGGCCTCATCGCCGGCAAGCCAGCTCCCACAGGAACTGCACAAGCCTGCAGGGCTGTGCATATCCTTGTGGGGCTGGCTTGCCGGCGATGAGGCCAGTGAAAACTACACGGGGCTCAGTTCCCGGCTTTGATACTGGTCCAGATCCGGGTGCGAATGCGGTCGATCTTCGCCGGCATCGCCTCCAGCGCATACAACTTGCCCATCACCTCGTCACTGGGGTAGATCATCGTATTGCCCTTCATCGCCGGGTCCACCAGGCTGTCAGCCTTGAGGTTGCCGTTGGCGTACTGCACATGGTTGCTGATGTTGGCCATCACCTCCGGCTGCAGCAGGTAGTTCATGTAGGCATACCCCGCCTTCTCATCCGGCGCATCGGCCGGCATGGCGACCATGTCGAACCACATCGGCGCGCCTTCCTTGGGAATCGAGTACCCCACCTTCACGCCGTTCTTCGCTTCATCGGCGCGGTTTTTCGCCTGCAGCACGTCACCCGAGAAACCGACCACCACGCAGATATCGCCATTGGCCAGGTCACCCGTGTACTTGGATGAATGGAAGTAGCTGATGTACGGCCGCACCTTCATCAGCAAATCCTTGGCCTTCTGATAATCCTTCGGGTCCTGGCTATGATGCGGCAAGCCCAGGTAATGCAGGGCGATCGGCAGCAGCTCGGGGCCGTTGTCCAGCACCGCTACCCCACAGCTTTTCAGCTTGCTCATGTACTCGGGCTTGAAGATCAGGTCCCACGAGCCCACCGGCGCGTTGTCGCCCAGCACCGCCTTGACCTTGTCGATGTTGTAGCCGATGCCGGTGCTGCCCCACAGGTAAGGGAAACCGTACTGGTTGCCCGGGTCGTTAACTTCCAGCGCCTTGAGCAGCACCGGGTTGAGGTTGTGCCAGTTGGGCAGCTGCGATTTGTCCAGCCGCTTCAGCGCCTTGCCTTGGACCTGCCGGGCCATGAAGTGGTTGGAGGGGAACACCACGTCGTAGCCGGAGTTGCCGGTCATCAGCTTGCCGTCGAGGGTTTCGTTGCTGTCGTACACGTCGTAGGTCGGCACGATGCCGGTGGCTTGCTGGAAGTTCTTCAGGGTGTCGGGGGCGACGTAGCTGGACCAGTTGTAGATTTTTACCGTATCAGCGGCGCTGGCCACGCTGGCAGCCAGCATCAGGGGTGCGAGAAGGAGGGTGCGCATGTCGGGTTTACCTTGCTTTGTCTGTTGTTATCGAAGGCAGGCGATCAGCGGATCAGAAAATCAGCACGTAAGTCTTGCGCACGGTCTCCTGGATGTCCCAGATACCCATGCTGTTGGCCGGTAGCATCAATGCGTCTCCGGCTTCTATGTAGAGGGGCTCGCCGCCGTCGGGGGTGAAGGTGCAACGGCCCTTGATGATGTGGCAGAACTCCTGTTGCACGATCTGCCGCCGCCAGCGCCCGGGTGTGCATTCCCAGATGCCGGTTTCGACGCCATCGCTGCGCTCCACGCAGGTGACCGACGCCACTGCAACAGGCTCGCCGAGGGGGACTGCGACTGGGTTGGAGCTTTCCAGCACGGCGCTGTCGGTGTGTTTGAACTGGGTGATGCTCATGACCGGTGGATCCTGTGTAGGTGAAAGGGAAGTCAGTGCATGAAGCCTTCCATGAAGTCTGCGAGGGAACTGGCCAGGCGCCGCCTCCACGGCGCGCTGGCGGGGTTGGCGAGGGTCCGGTCCTCGTGGACGAAGCTCTGGATGATCGCGTTGTAGCCGAGCCAGCGGCAGGGTTCGGGTGGCCAGGCGGCCAGGCTCGACACGGGGCGGTTGTCGAGCACCCAGGGTTGTGCAGTCAGTTCGTTGTGCTGGCCCAGAATCAGCGCGGCCAGGGTGCGCCCGCCGAGGTTGGTGGCGCCGACCCCTTCGCCGCCGTAGCCGCCGGCCAGGGCAATGCCGCGCTGGCGGTCGCACAGCATGTGCGGGCGGAAGCGCCGCGCCATGCCCAGGTTGCCGCCCCAGGAATGGGTGATGCGCACGTGCTTGAGCTGCGGGAACAGCTCGCCGAACAAGTAGCGGCGCAGTTCGACTTCGGCCTCGGTGAGGGTGAAGTCCTCGCGCAGGCGGCCACCGAAGCGGTAGCCGCCGCGGGCGCCGAACACCAGGCGGTTGTCGGCGGTGCGCTGGCCGTAGGTGACCTGGCGGCTGCTTTCACTGAAGGCCTGGCCCTGAGCAAGGCCAATCTGCTCCCAGGCCGATTCGGGTAGCGGTTCGGTCGCCACCAACAAGCTCTGTACCGGCAGCTGATGCTTGCCCAGGGGCGGCAGGCTGGCGGCGTAGCCCTCGACGGCAGGCACCATCCACTGGCAGCGCACGCGCGCCAGTGGCGCACGTACCTCACCGGGCTGCCAGTCGACGGCGGGGGTGTTCTCGTAGATCGGCACGCCCAGCGCCTCCACCGCTCGGGCCAGGCCACGCACCAGCTTGGCCGGCTGGATGGTCGCGGTGTGCGGGCTGTAGATCGCGCCGTAGGCGTTACTCACGCGCAACTGCCCGTCCAGCTGTTCGGGGCGCAGCCAGCGGTAGTCATCCTCGGTCATGCCTTGGCGGTAGAGGTCGTCGAGGTAGGCGCGCAGGCTGCGCTCCTGTTCCGGGTAGCGGGCGGCGCAGTACAGCACGCCGCCTTTGCGGTAGTCGCAGTCGATGGCTTCACGTTGCAGCACGGCATGCACTTCATCGGGGATGCCGTGCAGCAGGTCGATACTGGCGCGGCGTTGCTGCGGCGACAGGGTGGCGAGCAGGCGGTCCTCGCCGAGCAGGTTGCCCATCAGCCAACCGCCGTTGCGCCCAGAAGCACCGAAGCCTGCGATGTTGGCCTCGATCACCGCAATGTTCAGGTGAGGGGCCTGGCGCTTGAGGTAATACGCCGTCCACAGGCCGGTGTAGCCCGCGCCGATGATGCAGACGTCGACCTCCAGGTCTTCGCGCAGCGCCGGGCGGGCACACAGCGGCTCGTCGAGCTGGTCCATCCACAGGCTGAGTGTGCGCAGGGGTTGCATCGGGTTCGGCTCCACATTCCGTCAAGGTCTGTGGGCGATGCTAGTGGCGTTGGGGGAGGGCTGTCCTACGTGCGTGCACGCAGGGAAATTTGCTTGAGGTAGGCCTTGGGCGTGAGCCCTGTGTGTTGGCGAAAGCACTTGTAGAACGCCGACAGGGAATTGAAGCCGGCGCTGAAGGCCAGGTCGTCGATCGTCGCTTCCACGCTGTCATCATTCAGGCTGGCCATCAGGTGCTGCAGACGGGCCTGGTTGACGTAGCGGTAGAAGCTTTGCCCGAGCACCTGGTTGAGCAGGTAGGAGATCTGGTTGCGGCTGTAGCCACTGGCGTCGGCGACCTGCTGCAGGTCCAGCTCCGGGTCCAGGTAGGGCCGCTGGCGCTGAAAGTAGTGCTCCAGGTCCTGGGCCATGGTCGACAGCTGCCGCGGCGACAGGCCCAGGCGGCTGGTTGCCGGGCGTGGGCCGCTGCTGGCCAGGCCTTGGCTGTTCTGGCGGACCAGCGTGGCGTATTCGTTGACCCGCCAGATCAGCCCGTCCTTGACCGTGATCGCCTCGCTCGACTGGAACGCCACCAAGCCGTCACCACCCTGCACCGTGACCTGGTACTGAATGAACGCCGTGCAGCCGTCGACCCGGATGCGGTCGCTGTGGACGATATCCTCGCCGGCCTCGTGCGGCAGGCAGGCGCGCACATAGTCGCGCAGCGCTTGGTAGCCGAGCACGCGATTCTGGAAAAAATCGTGGTACTGGACGTCGGGGTGATAGAGCGCGATCACGCCGTCGAGGTCGCGGTGCTTCCAGCACAAGTGGTAGCGCAGCACCGTTTCGGCGGTGATCGGTGTCTGCTCGGGGCCGTCGGGGAGTGTGATCGGGATCATGGGCAGATAGTGCCGGGGGCAGGTGGAGCAGGCAAGCCTCCTGCAGTGCATTGCATAAACCCTGAACCGCAAGCCTCAAAACGGGTGTTTTGCACGATGCTGGAATGCTGTTATCACCTAACCCATTGATTAATCAGCAAGTCATTTTTTGACACAGCTGGCACAGCCTCTGCACCGGTTACAGGGCGACTAGGACCTGTTGCTCACAACAAAGGCGAACACATCATGATCCCCTCTGCCGATTATCCGTATGCCGATACCCAGTCACGCTCAGGCGTGTCATGGGCAGCGATCTTTGCTGGTGCCGCTGCTGCGGCGTCCCTTTCACTCATCCTCGTGGTGCTCGGTGCGGGTCTGGGCTTTGCCGCCACCTCGCCTTGGGCCGATGAAGGCGCGAGCGCCAAGGCGTTGGGCATCTCAACGATCATCTGGCTGTTGCTGACTCAGATTCTCGCTTCCGGCCTTGGTGGCTACATTGCCGGTCGGTTGCGGGTTAAATGGGCCAACCTGCATGGTGACGAAGTGTATTTCCGCGATACAGCCCATGGCTTCCTGTCGTGGGCAGTGGCCACCTTGGTAGCCGCGATGTTGATCGTGGGTACAGTCGGTGGCCTGGCCGGTGCAGGCGTGCAGGCGGGTGCAACCGCCGTGGGGGCAGCGGCAAGCGTGGCACCCAAGCCTGACCCGAACGGGTATTTCGTCGATAGCCTGTTCCGCAGTGACGGCCCGGCCCCGGTCAGCGATGACGCCGCCAACGGCGTTGCGGCGCGGATCATCGCCAGGTCGATCACCGAAGGCACCCTTGCCGAAGGCGATCGCACTTACCTCGCGCAACTGGTGGCGCAACGTACACGGCTGAGCCAGGCCGAGGCCGAGGCGCGCGTCGACCAGGTGTTCGCTCAGGTTGAACAAGCCAAAGTGCAGGCGAAACAAGCTGCGGATACCGCTGCCAAGGTAGCGGCATGGACCGCGCTGTGGACCTTCGTTGCGCTGTTGTGTGGTGCGTTCTTTGCCAGCCTTGCGGCGCTGTACGGTGGCCGTCAGCGTGATCATGTGCAATGGCTGGAAGGGGATGAAATGGGTTACACCGCGCGTCGAACCGTTCAACGTTAAGTAAGGAGAAACAACATGCGCTCATTACTGCTGTGGATGCTTGGGGTACCGATTCCGGTGATCATCCTGATTGCGATATTCATGCATTGAGATTGCTTGGGGCCGCTATGCGGCCCATCGCGGGCAAGCCCGCTCCTACAGGCGCTGAACTTGTAGGAGCGGGCTTGCCCGCGATGAATTTCACACCGGTCTAGAGAAACTGCTCTGCGTAGTGGCAGGCAACTTGCCGGGTGCCGACCGGCCTGAACGCTGGCACTTCAACGCCACACCGCTCCGTCGCATACGGGCACCGCTTGTGGAACGCACACCCATCCGGAGGGTTCAGCGGGTTGGGCAATTCCCCTGCAATGCGGATCTTCGGCTTCAACGGGTCCGGGTGAATGGCCGGTGTCGCCGACAGCAATGCCTGCGTATAAGGATGCAGCGGCTTCTCGTAGATATCCGCCTTCGGCCCCATCTCCGCTGGCCGGCCCAGGTACATCACCAGCACCTGATCTGCCACATGTCGCACCACCGCCAGGTTGTGCGAAATGAACACATACGCCGTGTTGAATTCCTTTTGCAGGTCCATGAACAGGTTCAGTACCTGCGCCTGGATCGACACGTCCAGCGCAGAAGTAGGCTCGTCCGCTACCAGCACCTTCGGTTGCAGCATCATCGCCCGGGCCAAGGCGATACGCTGGCGCTGGCCGCCCGAGAACATGTGCGGGTAGCGCTGGTAGTGCTCCGGGCGCAGGCCGACTTGTTCCATCATCTTCTGCACTTTCTCGCGCCGCTCGGCCTTGCTCAGCGACGTGTTGATCAGCAGCGGCTCAGCCAGCTGGTCGCCGATTTTCTGCCGCGGGTTGAGCGAGGCATAGGGGCTCTGGAACACCATCTGCACGTCGCGGCGCAACTGCTTGCGCTCGCTTTTGCTGGCGCCTGTCACCTCGGTGCCGTCGATCTGCAACGAGCCTGAGGACGGCTCTTCGATCAAGGTCAGGGCGCGTGCCAGTGTCGATTTGCCACAGCCGGATTCGCCTACGACAGCCAGGGTCTTGCCGGCCTCCAGTTCGAACGAAACACCATTGAGCGCGCGCACCAGGGCGTGGCCCTTGAACAGCCCGCGGGAGACTTCGTAATGCCGGGTCAGCTCCCGTGCGGTAAGTACGACGGCCATCACGCCACCTCCTGGTTCAGCGGGTAGAAGCAACGCACCAGGCTATGAGCCTGAGGGGCGAGCGGTGGGCGCTGGCGCCGGCAGTTGTCCTGCACATAGGGGCAGCGTGGCGACAGCAGGCAGCCGGCGGGGCGGTCGTAGCGGCCGGGCACGATGCCGGGCAGGGTCGCCAGGCGTTCGGCGCCGATGCTGTGTTCGGGGATCGCTGCCAGCAGCGCCTCGCTGTAGGGGTGTGCCGGTACGTCGAACAGCTCTGGCACCTGGCCCACCTCCACCGCTTGGCCGGCGTACATCACGCACACCCGCTTGGCGGTTTCGGCGACCACGGCAAGGTCGTGGGTGATGAGGATGAGCGCCATGTTGCGCTCCTTCTGCAGGTTGACCAGCAGCTCCATGATCTGCGCCTGGATGGTCACGTCGAGGGCCGTGGTGGGTTCGTCGGCGATCAGCAGCTTAGGCTCGCCGGCAATTGCCATGGCGATCGCCACGCGCTGGCTCATGCCGCCGGACAACTGGTGCGGGTAGGCGTCCAGGCGGCTTTCGGCAGCTGGGATCTCGACTTTTTTCAGCAGCTCCAGCGCCCGCTGGCGCGCCGCCTTGCCTTTGAGGCCCAGGTGCTGGCGCAGCACTTCCTCTATCTGGAAGCCCACGGTGTAGCTGGGGTTCAGCGCGGTCATCGGGTCCTGGAAGACCATGGCGATGTCCTTGCCCACCACCTTGCGGCGCTGGCGGCCGCTGAGCTTGAGCATGTCGGTGCCGTCGAAGGTGAGCGAATCGGCGGTGATGCGCCCAGGCGCATCGATCAGGCCCATCAGGGCCATCATGGTTACCGATTTGCCGGAGCCGGACTCGCCGACGATGGCCAGGATCTCGCCGGCGTCTACCGCCAGGTCCAGGCCGTCCACCACCGGTACTGCGTTGGCGTCGCCGAAGCGCACGTTCAGGTTGTTGATTTGCAACAGTGACATGGCGCTCTCCTCAGGCGGCGTTCTTGAGTTTCGGGTCCAGCGCATCGCGCAGGCCGTCGCCCATCAGGTTGATGGCCAGCACACTGAGCAGAATGGTCAGGCCGGGCAGGCTCACCACCCACCAGGCGCGCTCGATGTAGTCACGGGCCGAGGCCAGCATGGTCCCCCATTCAGGCGTCGGCGGTTGCACGCCCAAGCCCAGGAAGCCCAGTGCAGCAGCGTCGAGGATGGCCGAGGAGAAGCTCAGGGTCGCCTGCACGATCAGCGGCGCCATGCAGTTGGGCAGCACGGTGACGAACATCAGCCGTGGCAGCCCGGCACCGGCCAGGCGTGCGGCGGTGACGTAGTCGCGGTTGAGTTCGCCCATCACCGCGGCGCGGGTCAGGCGCACATACGAGGGCAAGGAGACGATGGCGATGGCGATCACCGTGTTGATCAGGCCTGGGCCGAGAATGGCGACGATCGCCACGGCCAGCAGCAGCGAGGGCAGCGCCAGCATCACGTCCATCAGGCGCATGATCGATGGGCCGATGAAGTTCGGGAAGAAGCCGGCCAAAAGGCCCAGCAGAATGCCCGGGATCAGCGACATCACCACCGACGACAGGCCGATCAGCAGCGACAGCCGCGCACCCTGGATCAGCCGCGAGAGCAGGTCACGGCCGAGCTCGTCGGTGCCGAGGATGAATTGCCAGGTACCGCCTTCGAGCCACACCGGCGGCGTCAGCAGGAAGTCGCGGTACTGCTCGCTCGGGTTGTGCGGTGCGACCCATGGCGCGAACAGCGCGCAGAACACCACCAGGCACATGAACGCCAGGCCCATCACGGCACCCTTGTTTTGCGCGAAGGCGTGCCAGAATTCTTTGTACGGCGAGGGGTAGAGCAAGCTTTGGTCCACCGGGCTGGCCGGTGTGACGGGTTTCGGAATCGGGCTAGTCATGGCGAAGGCCTCAGCGCTGATGACGGATGCGTGGGTTGGCCAGGCCGTAGAGGATGTCCACGACGAAGTTGACCAGAATCACCAGGCAGGCGATCAACAGGATGCCGTTCTGGACCACGGGATAGTCACGGGCACCGATGGCTTCGATCAGCCACTTGCCGATGCCCGGCCAGGAAAAGATGGTTTCGGTGAGCACCGCACCGGCCAGCAGCGTGCCGACCTGCAGGCCGAATACAGTCAGCACCGGGATCAGCGCATTGCGCAGGCCGTGCACGAACACCACGCGGGCCGGCGACAGGCCCTTGGCGCGGGCGGTGCGGATGTAGTCTTCGCGCAGCACTTCGAGCATCGACGAGCGGGTCATGCGGGCGATCACCGCCAGCGGGATGGTGCCGAGCACGATGGCCGGCAGGATCAGGTGCATCACGGCATCCTTGAACGCGCCTTCCTCGTCGCTGAGCAGGGTGTCGATCAGCATGAAGCCGGTTTTCGGCTCGATGTCATACAGCAGGTCGATACGCCCGGAGACCGGCGTCCAGCCCAGGCTTACCGAGAAGAACATGATCAGGATCAGGCCCCACCAGAAGATCGGCATCGAGTAGCCGGCCAGGGATATGCCCATGACCCCGTGGTCGAACAGCGAACCGCGCTTGAGCGCCGCGATCACCCCGGCCAGCAGGCCGACGATGCCGGCGAACAACAGCGCGGCGAAGGCCAGTTCCAGCGTGGCAGGGAACAGGGTGAGGAACTCGGTCCACACGCTTTCGCGGGTGCGCAGCGACTCGCCCAGGTCACCCTGGGCAAGCTTGCCGACGTAGTCCAGGTACTGGACCGGCAGCGGCTTGTTCAGGCCCAGGCGCTCCATGGCCTGGGCGTGCATTTCGGGGTCGACCCTGCGCTCGCCCATCATCACTTCCACCGGGTCGCCGGGGATCAGGCGTATGAGCGCGAAGGTCAGCAAGGTGATGCCGAAAAAAGTCGGAATCAGCAGGCCCAGGCGCCGGGCAATAAAACTCAACATTGTCGGGGTTACCTCATCAGCCGTTGTACGGCGGTGCCGCCGGTGCCCGTGTGGGGTGCCGGCGATCGTTGTTGTTCTACTTCACCTTGGTGGTGGCGAAGTTGTTGTTGGTCAGAGGGTTGATCACGTAACCCTCCACGTTGTCACGCATGGCAGTGAACATCTTCGGATGCGCCATGCTGATCCAGGGCTGGTCGTCATCGTACACCTTCAATGCCTCGGCATAGAGCCTGGCACGCTCGTCGTTGTCGATCACTTCGCGGGCGCGGGTAATCAGTTCCTGGAATTTCGAGTTACACCAGCGCGCGTAGTTCTCGCCGGTTTTTGCAGCGTCGCAGCTGAGCAGGGGGCTGAGGAAATTGTCCGGGTCGCCGTTGTCGCCGGCCCAGCCCGTGGACACCAGGTCTGCCTCGCCTTTTTTGGCGCGGCGCAGCATCTCGGCCCATTCCATCACCCGGATATCCAGCTTGAGGCCGATCTTGGCGAGATCCGCCTGCAGCATCTCGGCAGACAACCGCGGGTTGGGGTTGGTCGGGCCGCCGCCGTTGCGGGTGAACAGGGTAATCACCGTGCCTTCCGGCACACCGGCCTGCTTGAGCAGTTCACGGGCTTTGGCCAGGTCGCGTGGCGGGTTCTGGTTCTCGTTGTTGTAGCCGATCATGGTCGGCGGGTAGGGGTTGACCCCGACCAGCGCGTTGCCCTTGCCGAACAGCTGATCGACGTGGGTCTGGCGGTCGAAAGCCATGTTGATGGCTTTGCGCACGCGCACGTCGCTGAGGTACTTGTGTTCCGTGTTCATGGCGATATAGCCGGTGACCAGGGCTTCGATCTCGGCGACCTTCAGCCTGGAGTCGGCCTTGATCGAGGGTACGTCATCCGGCTTGGGGTACAACGCGACCTGGCACTCGTTGGCGCGCAGCTTCTGCAGACGTACGTTGCTGTCGGTGGCGATGGCGAACACCAGGGTGTCGGCCGGTGGCTTGCCACGGAAGTACTCCGGGTTGGCCTTGAAGCGCACCTGGGCGTCCTTGTTGTAACGCTGGAAGATGAACGCGCCAGTGCCAATCGGCTTGCTGTTGAGGTCGCCGGTTTTGCCGGCCTTGAGCAACTGGTCGCCGTACTCGGCGGAGTAGATCGACGTGAACGCCATGGCCATGTCACGCAGGAACGGCGCTTCCGGGCGGGCAAGGGTGATGACCACGGTGTGGTCGTCGGTTTTTTCCACCGACTTGAGCAGGTCCTTGAAGGCCATGCTCTCGAAATACGGGTAGCCGACGCTGGTCTTGTCGTGCCACGGGTGGTTCGGGTCGAGCTGGCGGCGCAGGCTCCACAGCACGTCGTCGGCGTTGAAGTCGCGGGTCGGCGTGAAGTAGTCGGTGGTGTGGAACTTCACCCCTTGGCGCAGGTGGAAGGTGTAGGTCAGCCCATCGGCGGAGATGTCCCAGCGCTCGGCCAGGGCGGGCTCGATGTCGGTAGTGCCGGGCTTGAAATCGACCAGGCGGTTGAACACCGTTTCGGCCGAGGCGTCGGCGGTGACCGCCGTGGTGTACTGGACGATGTCGAAGCCTTCCGGGCTGGCTTCGGTGCACACCACCAGCGGCTTGGCCGCCAGGTTGCCGGCGGCGCCGAGGATGACCGCTGCCAGGGCAGCGCGCAGTGGTAGCAATGTCATGTGAACTCCTTGCTCGCATTGATTCCAGCGTAGCCGCCACGGCCCATGCGTAGATGAACCGTGGCGTCAGCGGTCAGAGAATGTTGAATGGAATGGTGGTGACAATGCGCAGCTCGTCCAGGCTGCCATCGGCCTGCGCCTTGCTGGCACGGTGCGCGGTGTAGGTGGCGCGGATGCTGGTGTCTTTCAGCGCGCCGCTCTGCACTGCGTAGCTGGTGCCGATGCCCCACTCGTAGTGGGTTTCGCCGTCCATGCCAGCAACGTCATAGGCAGTGCCCCGGTAATGGGTGCCGTCGATGCCCCAGCCGCGTGCGTTGTACAGGTTGAACTTGAGGCCCGGCACACCGTACGGGGCCATGTTCAGCACGTAGGAAATCTGCAGGGATTTCTCGTTCGGGCCGTTGAAGTCGGAGAGCAGCGAGTTGGCCAGGTAGATGCCGTTGGTTTCGTGCAGGTAATCAAAGTACTCGTTGCCGTTGACCTGCTGCCAGGACGCGCTGAGGGTATGGGCCTGGTGGGTGAGGCCGAGCGACAGGCTGTAGGTGTCGTTGTCGATCTCGCCCATCTTCTTGCTGCCTTCGTCCACGGTCTTGTAGTAGTTCAGGCCAGTGGTCAGGCTCAGCACCGCGCTGTCGCCCAGCACGTGGTTGGCGCCGAAGTAGTACTGGTTCCAGAAGTCGTCGACCTTGGTGGCGTAAAGGCTGGTGGTCAGGCTCTTGAGCGGCTGATAGTTGACCCCGGTAGTGCTGGCGCGGTCGGTCTCGACGCCGGCGGCGCCGTACTCGCTGCGGAACTTGCTGAGGCTCTGTTCGGTACGTGGTGACACACGGTCGAAGGTGCCCAGGTCGAACGACAGGTTGTCGAATTCGGCGCTGTGCAGGAATGCGCCCTGGAAGCTCGAAGGCAACGCGCGGTTGCCGATGTAGGCGATCATCGGTGTGTCCACCGACTGGCGGCCGACGGTCAAGGTGGTGTTGGACACGCGCGCCTTGACGTTGGCCAGGCCCATCTTGCTCCACTGGCCAATGGGGTCGCCGTCACTGTGGGTCAGGGTGCGGTTGTTGGGGCCGGCGATGGCAGCGCGGCCCTGCTCCAGGGCAATGGCGTTGTAGCCGGCAGCTTCGACCGCAAAGCCCACGGTGCCCTGGGTGAAGCCCGAGCTGTAGTTGAGGATGGTGCCTTGCAACCAGTTGTCGCGGCTGTGGGTGTCGTGGCGGCTACCGTCGCTTTTGTAGTACTTCCATAGCGGGGCGCGGGTGGCGCGTTCGCGGGCGTACCAATTGCGGGTGCTGCCGGACAGGCTCTGGCCGTCGATGAAGCCTTTTGCTTCGTCTTGTTCGCTGGTGCCTTTGACGCTGAACGGCACGTAGTCCTGGCTTTGGGTTTCGGCCTGGGCCATGGCGCAGAATGCGCCCATGGATAAGGCCAGCGCGGTGAGGGTGAATGGTCTCAAGGTTAAAGCTCCCTTTCTGTTCTTTTAGTTATTACCTGGCCTTGTGGGCCGGGTTTTCTCGCGGTGTTGCCAGGGTTGCCCGGGGTTGCCGGGCAAAATCGGGGGAGTTGTGTTGGCTGTGCCGGCGCCAGGGCCAGCACCGGCTAGTGCTCAATCAACACTCACACCAGAAAAGTCATTGCGGCCAAAAGGGCTTACCTTGAAATCGGCCACCTTGATGCTGATCGGCTGGTTCACGGTTGAATGCGCCACCGGCGTGATCGGCACCTGCTGCTTGAGGCGCTGCTGGGCCTGCTGGTACAGCACGGTGCGCTGCTCGCGGTCGGTGACCTGTTTGGCCTGCTTGACCAGGCTGTCGTACTGCGGGTCGCACCACTGCGAGTAGTTGTTGCTGCCAATGGCATCGCAGTTGTAGAGGGTGCCAAGCCAGTTGTCCGGGTCACCGTTGTCACCGGTCCAGCCGATCAGTGCGATATCGTGCTCGCCACTTTTCATGCGCTTGAGGTACTCGCCCCATTCGTAACTGACGATGCGCACCTTGAAGCCGAGCTTGTTCCAGTCGGCCTGGAGCATCTCGGCCATGAGCTTGGCGTTGGGGTTGTACGGGCGCTGCACGGGCATGGCCCACAGCGTGACCTCGGTGCCTTCCTTGACGCCGGCCTGCTTGAGCAGCTGCCTGGCTTTTTCCGGGTCGAAGGGCGCGTCCTTGAGGCTGTTGTCGTAGGACCACTGGGTCGGCGGCATGGCGTTCACGGCCAACTGGCCGGATTCCTGATACACCGCCTGCAGAATCGCCTGTTTATTCACCGCCATGTCCATGGCCTGGCGCACCTCCAGGCGGTCGAACGGAGGGTGCTGGGTGTTGTAGGCGATGTAGCCGAGGTTGAAGCCCGGCTGCTGCAGCACCTGCAATTTGCTGTCGGCCGTGAGCGCCGGCAGGTCGGCCGGGCGCGGGTGCAAGGTCACCTGGCATTCGTTGCGGCGCAGCTTCTGGATGCGCACCGAAGGGTCGGTGTTGATCGAGAACACCAGGTTGTCGATCTTCACTTCATCCGGCGCCCAATACTCCTTGTTGCCCTTGAAGCGGATCTGCGAATCCTTCTGGTAACGCTGGAACACGAACGGGCCAGTGCCGATGGGTTGCTGGTTGATGTCGCTGGGGCGGCCGCTGGCCATCAATTGCTCGGCATATTCCGCCGACAGTATCGATGCAAAGCTCATCGCCAGGTTCTGAATGAACGCGGCATCGACTGTGTTCAGGGTGAACACGACGGTTAGCGGGCCGGTCTTTTCGACCCGGGCGATGTTCTTGTCCAGGCCCATGCTGACGAAGTATGGGAACTCGGTGGGGTAGGCCTGGCGGAACGGGTGGCCCTTGTCGAGCATGCGGTTGAAGGTGAACAGCACGTCGTCGGCGTTGAAGTTACGGGTGGGGGTGAAGGCCTTGTTGGCGTGAAATTTTACGCCCTCGCGCAAGTGGAAGGTGTAACGCAGGCCGTCGTCGGAAACCTCCCATTTGCTCGCCAGTGCGGGGTGCACCGCTGTGCCGCCGCGTTCGAACTCCACCAGGCGGTTGTAGAGAGGTTCCGCCGCATCATTGTCGGTGGCGCTGGTGTATTGGGCGGTGTCGAACCCGGCCGGGCTGCCCTCGGAGCAGAACACCAGGTTCTTGGCGTGGGCGGCGCCGGCTGGGGCCAGCAGGCCCAGGGCGAGCACGGTGCAAAACAGTTTTGTATGGCGCATGGCAAATCCTTTTCCATCTGTTGCACTGCTTCGGGGTACGAATTGCGGCAACAGGCACCCCAACCCCGGCGCGGTAGCGTCGGGGGCGGGTTTGGTTTACGGGAGTGGCGGAGGGTGGCCCGGGGTTATTTTTCCACGCTGACACCGTAGAAGGCGTTCAGCGCAAACGGGCTGATCTTGAAGTCCTTCACCTTGGCGCTCATCGGCTGGTAGACCGTGGAGTGGGCGATCGGGGTAATCGGCACCTGCTCCTTGAGGATGTGCTGCGCCTTTTGGTAAAGCTCGGTGCGCTTGGCCTGGTCCGAGGTGGCCTTGGCCTGCTTGATCAGGTCGTCGTAGGGCTTGTAGCACCATTTGGAGAAGTTGTTGCCGTCGATGGCGTCGCAGCCATACAGAGTGCCCAGCCAGTTGTCCGGGTCACCGTTGTCACCGCTCCAGCCGATCAGCATGGCGCCCTGTTCGCCGCCTTTGGAGCGTTTGATGTACTCGCCCCATTCGTAACTGACGATCTTCGCCTTGATGCCGATCTTGGCCCAGTCGGATTGCAGCATCTCTGCCATCAGCTTGGCATTGGGGTTATACGGGCGTTGCACCGGCATGGCCCACAGGGTGATCTCGGTGCCTTCCTTGACGCCCGCTTGCTTGAGCAGTTGCTTGGCCTTTTCCGGGTCGTACGGCACGTCCTTGATGCTGGTGTCGTAGGACCACTGGGTCGGGGGCATGCCATTGACGGCGAGCTGGCCGGCACCCTGGTAGACCGATTCGATGATCTTCTGCTTGTCCACGGCCATGTCCAGTGCCTGGCGCACTTCGAGTTTGGCCATGGGGTTGGGCTCGTTGCTGCCCTTGATCTTGTCCATCACGTTGTAGGCGATGTAGCCGAGGTTGAAACCGGCCTGTTGCGGCATCTGCAGGTTCTTGTCGGCCTTGAGCGGCTCGATGTCGGCCGGGCGCGGGAACAGGGTGACTTGGCATTCGTTCTTCTTCAGCTTCTGCATGCGCACCGAGGCGTCGGTGGTGATGGCGAAGATCAGGTTATTGATCTTCACGTCCTCGGGTTTCCAGTAGTCCTTGTTGCCCTTGAAGCGGATCTGCGCGTCCTTCTGGTATTTGCTGAACACGAATGGGCCAGTGCCGATCGGCTTCTGGTTGATGTCGGCGGCCTTGCCATCCTTGAGCAACTGGTCGGCGTACTCGGCCGACTGCACGGAGGCAAAGCTCATTGCCAGGTTCTGGATGAACGCGGCGTCTACTTCGTTGAGGGAGAACTTGACGGTGTGTGCGTCTACTTTTTCCACCTTGGCGATGTTCTTGTCCATGCCCATGTCGGTGAAGTAAGGGAATTCGGTGGGGTAGGCCTTACGGAACGGGTGGTTCTTGTCGAGCATGCGGTTGAAGGTAAACAGCACGTCGTCGGCGTTGAATTCGCGGCTTGGCTTGAAGTAGTCGGTGGTGTGGAACTTGACGCCTTCACGCAGGTGGAAGGTGTAGGTTTTGCCGTCGTCGGACACATCCCATTGGGTCGCCAGGCCCGGGATGACGGCGGTACCGCCCCGTTCGAACTGGGTCAGGCGGTTGAACACGGTCTCGGCCGAGGCGTCGAAGTCGGTTCCGGTGGTGTATTGCCCCGGGTCGAAACCGGCCGGGCTGCCTTCGGAGCAGAACACCAGGTTGGACGCGGCGTGGGCAAGCGGGGCGCCGCTCAGCAAGCCTGCGCCGAGCAGAAACGGAATGACTGCGTGTTTGAGCATGGTGGCCTCATTGTTGTCATTTTTCTGGTTTGAGGTGGCCTCGTGAGCCGACCTGCGGATACTTATGCAGGGGATGTACCCAATGCAACACTCCGAAGGATAGTTGGCGTCAGAAAAGTAGTACGGCCGTACATGGATGTCGCATCCATGTAACTTTCTCGGAAGTTGAACGTTTGCGAGGGCAAAATGATGGCTTTTTGCAGAATATTTCGGGGAGGGATATACGTAGGATGCGCGTTGTTGGTGCGTAGGAAATGTCTGAAATGTGCTGAAAGGGGCGCTTAGCGCCCCTGATGAACAGGCTTAGGGCATCTGGACTTCGATCAGCCCATCGGCATTCATGCTGACCTCGCTGGTGCCAGCTTCGATGTCCGGAGCCGGTGCGGCTTCATCCGCGCCCATGGCCTTCATCGCCATGGGGGCGCTGCGCAGGTAAGGGCGTGGGTAGCCGCTGCTGTTGAGGTTCAGGCTGACCACCTTGTAGCCCTTGCCACCCAGCGCTTCGGTAGCCAGCTGGGCACGTGCCTTGAAGGCGTTGACTGCATCCTTGAGCAGCTCGTCCTCGCTGGTTTTGCGAGTAGCCGGCGCGATGGAGAAGTCCATGCCGCCCATTTTCAGGTCCTGCAGCAGGTCGGCGCTGAGCTGCGACAGGGCCGGGAAGTCGGCGCTTTCCAGGCGCAGTTCGGCACGTTCGCGCCAACCGGTGATCTTCTGGCCCTTGCTGTCGTATACCGGGTAGCTGTTACGGCTGCCCTGGCTGATCTTCACGTCCTTGACCTGGCGGGCCTGTTGCACCGCCTTGTTCATGGTTTCGGTGATCTGTTTGGCGAGCTTGCCCGGGTCGGTGTTCTGCGCTTCGCTATACAGGGTCACGACCATGAGGTCGCGCGGCACTTCCTTGCTGACTTCGGCACGCAGCGATACCTGGTTGTAGCGCGGCTCATCAGCCGCCAGCGCTGGCAGGCTGGCGAGCAGGCCGCAGGAGAGGATCAGGGCAGCGCCGCGACGAGGGATATGCATGTGGTACTCCTTGGCAATAAAAGGCGTGGGTTCAGGGCGTCCATCCCACGCATGGCCCATCAGACCGGGATCAGTGTAGTGGGTTCAAAAGTGCCATCATGAACCTGTGACAAAGTGTGGCGCTTTGCCGCATCGCTGCAGCTGGCCGCCCGGCTTCGGTATACTCCAGCCGATTTTCCTGGAGCACTCATCAGGAGAGCTCATGCTCGCCGCCGCACAACCGCTGTCCGCTACACGCCAGAACCTCTGGCGCCTGACTGTCATTCGGGTTCTGGTCCTGGCCGCCCAGGCCGGCTCCGTGGGCGTTGCCTACTGGACCGAACTGCTGCCGCTGCCATGGTTTTCGCTGGCCGCGACCCTGGCTCTGTCATCCTTGCTGTGCGCGTTCACCGCCTTGCGCTTGCGCCTGTCGCTGCCGGTCACCGAGCTTGAATATGCGCTGCAGCTGGCCTGTGACCTGCTGATCCACAGCGCCCTGCTTTATTACTCGGGCGGCTCGACCAAC
The DNA here is from genome assembly GCF_042902325.1 of Pseudomonas sp. NPDC012596. Lineage (NCBI taxonomy): Bacteria > Pseudomonadati > Pseudomonadota > Gammaproteobacteria > Pseudomonadales > Pseudomonadaceae > Pseudomonas > Pseudomonas sp. NPDC012596. The sequence goes on from NZ_JBIBEB010000004.1 coordinate 112,387, forward strand.
CCATTCGTTTCCTACTACCTGGTGCCGCTGGCCATCGCCGCAGTGACCTTGCCCTGGCTCTACTCGCTGATCCTGTCGGGTATCGCGCTGACCGCCTATAGCATGCTGCTGGTGCAGTTCTACCCGCTCGAAGGGTTGCCGATGGCGCGGGACAAGATGCAGGTCTATGGCATGTGGCTGAGCATCGCACTGGCCGCTGCGGTCATTACCTTCTTCGCCGCGCGCATGGCCGAAGAGCTGCGCCGCCAGGAGCAACTGCGCTCCGAACGCCGTGAAGAGAGCCTGCGCGATGAACAGCTGCTGGCCGTCGCCACCCAGGCGGCAGGTGCTGCACACGAGCTGGGCACGCCGCTGGCGACCATGAGCGTGCTGCTTAACGAGATGCGCCAGGACCACAAGGATCCGCTGTTGCAGGAAGACCTGCAGATCCTTCAGGATCAGGTCAAACTGTGCAAAGAGACGCTGCAGCAACTGGTCCGCGCCGCCGAAGCCAACCGCCGGCTGGCCGTGGTCGAGCAGGACGTCACCGAATGGCTCGATGAAGCCCTCAACCGTTGGCACCTGATGCGCCCGGAAGCCAGCTACCGCTTCCAGCGCTTGCGCGACGGCCAGGTGCCGCGCCTGACGCCGCCCCCAGACCTGACCCAGGCGCTGCTGAATCTGCTGAACAATGCCGCCGATGCCTGCCCCGATGACCTGGAAGTGCACCTGGACTGGGACGCCCAGGACATCGTCATCAGCATCCGCGACCATGGCCCCGGCGTGCCGCCGGCCATTGCCGAAGCCATCGGCAAACCCTTCATTACCACCAAGGGCAAAGGCTTCGGCCTGGGCCTGTTCCTGAGCAAAGCCAGCGTGACCCGTGCGGGCGGCTCGGTGAAACTCTATAGTCATGAGCAGGGTGGCACCCTCACCGAACTGCGCCTGCCCCATGGCACGCGAGGAGATGAATGATGAGCGAAGAAAACCAGGTCGAAAGCGAAGAGCTGCCGCACCTGCTGCTGGTGGATGACGATGCCACCTTCACCCGGGTCATGGCCCGCGCCATGAGCCGTCGGGGCTTTCGCGTAAGCACTGCGAGCTCCGCTGAAGAAGGCTTGGTCCTGGCCCAGAACGACCTGCCGGACTACGCCACGCTGGACCTTAAGATGGAAGGCGACTCCGGCCTGGTGCTTTTGCCCAAGCTGCTGGAGCTGGACCCAGAGATGCGCGTGGTGATCCTGACCGGTTACTCGAGCATTGCCACCGCAGTAGAGGCGGTCAAACGCGGTGCCTGCAACTACCTGTGCAAGCCTGCCGATGCCGACGATGTGCTGGCGGCGCTGCTCTCGGAGCACACCGACCTGGACACCCTGGTGCCGGAAAACCCGATGTCGGTGGACCGCCTGCAGTGGGAGCACATCCAGCGCGTGCTGGGTGAGCACGAAGGCAATATCTCCGCCACTGCGCGGGCGCTGGGCATGCACCGGCGCACGTTGCAGCGCAAGCTGCAGAAACGGCCCGTCCGGCGCTGAGCTTATCCTGGCAGTACCGGCCCTCTCGCCGGCAAGCCGGCTCCCACAGGTGCTCCACAGTAATCAGGTTTAGTGGGGTGCCTGTGTGAGCCGGCTTGCCGGCGATAGGGCCAGTACTGACAGAAATTTCTTTATATTGAAGCTGATCCCCGCAAATCCTGGCCTGTTGACGTATCATTAGCCCCCTAACGGCAACCCTTTCAGGATCGCTTGCGCATGCTCGCCCTTCTCATCCAGACGCTGAACATCACGGCCCCGGTCTTCGCCATGCTGTTCATGGGCGTGCTGCTAAAACGCATCCACCTGATCGACGACAATTTCAACCGGGTCGCCTCGCAGCTGGTGTTCAACGTCTGCATGCCCGCGCTGCTGTTCCTTGGCATCTACCACGCCGACCTGGCGTCGGCCGTCAAACCCGGTGTCATCCTCTACTTCGTCGTCGCCACGCTGGTGGGCTTTGCCGTGGCCTGGGGCATGGCCATCTGGCGCTGCCCGCGGGCCGACCGTGGCATCTACACCCAAGGCGCATTTCGCGGCAACAACGGGGTCATTGGCCTGGCGCTGGCCGCCAGCCTTTACGGCGACTACGGCATCTCCCTGGGCGCGGTGCTCGCCGGGCTTGTGATCCTCATGTACAACTCGCTGTCCGCTGTGGTGCTGGCCGTGTACAGCCCGGACCTCAAATCCGACCCGTGGAGCATCTGCAAGAGCATCTTCAGCAACCCGCTGATCATCAGCGTGCTGGTGGCCACGCCGATGGCCTACGGGCAGGTGCCACTGCCCAACTGGCTGCTTACCTCCGGCGACTACCTGGCGCAGATGACCCTGCCGCTGGCGCTGATCTGCATTGGCGGCACCCTGTCGCTGGCGGCGCTGCGCGACAGTGGCAAGCTGGCCATCGATGTCAGCCTGGTGAAGATGGTCTGGTTGCCGCTGATCGGCACCCTCGGCGCTTGGCTCTGTGGTTTTCGCGGGGCCGAACTCGGCATCCTGTTCCTGTACATTGGCAGCCCGACGGCGGCGGCCAGTTACGTCATGGCGCGAGCGGCCAACGGCAACCATGAGTTGGCGGCCTCGATCATCGTGATTACCACGCTAATGGCGGCGATCACCACCAACATTGGAATTTTCATCTTGCAGTGGGGCGGGTGGATCTAGATCCTTCGCTGCCAACAACACAAAAACACTGCCTCACTGAGCTAAAGGACACTTCATGCAAGACCAGAGCACGCCCGAGCGCTTGCAGCGCGGGCTGAAGAATCGCCATATCCAGTTGATCGCGCTGGGCGGTGCCATTGGTACCGGGTTGTTCCTGGGTATCGCCCAGACCATCCAGCTGGCAGGCCCGTCGGTTTTGCTGGGCTATGCCATTGCTGGCCTGATGGCCTTCTTCATCATGCGCCAGCTCGGTGAAATGGTGGTCGAAGAGCCGGTCGCCGGCAGTTTCAGCCACTTCGCCCACCAGTACTGGAGCGAGTTCGCAGGCTTCGTCTCGGGCTGGAACTACTGGGTGGTGTATGTGCTGGTGGGCATGGCCGAGCTGACGGCCGTGGGCATCTATGTGCAGTACTGGTGGCCGGAGTTTCCCACCTGGGCCACGGCGGCGATCTTCTTCGTGGTGATCAACCTCATCAACCTGACCCAGGTGAAGGTCTACGGTGAGATGGAGTTCTGGTTCGCCTTGGTCAAGGTGGTGGCCATCGTCAGCATGATCGGCTTTGGTGCCTGGCTGCTGACCAGTGGCCACGGCGGTCCGGATGCCAGCGTGGCCAACCTGTGGCAATACGGTGGGTTCTTCCCCAACGGTGTCACCGGCCTGATCATGGCGCTGGCGGTGATCATGTTCTCCTTTGGTGGCTTGGAGCTGGTGGGCATCACTGCCGCCGAAGCGGACAATCCGCGCCTGAGCATCCCCAAGGCAACCAACCAGGTGGTGTACCGCATCCTGATCTTCTACATCGGTGCGCTGGCAGTGCTGCTGTCGCTGTACCCGTGGCAGAAGGTGGTGCAGGGCGGCAGCCCGTTCGTGATGATCTTCCACGAACTGGACAGCGATTTGGTGGCGACCATCCTCAACATCGTGGTGCTGACTGCCGCGCTGTCGGTCTACAACAGCTGCGTGTACGCCAACAGCCGCATGCTGTTCGGCTTGGCCAGCCAGGGTGATGCGCCACGCCAGCTGCTCAAGGTCAGCCGCAGCGGCGTGCCACTGACGGCGCTGGGCGTGTCGGCCTTCGCCACGGGCATGTGCGTGCTGATCAACTACCTGATGCCGGGTGAGGCGTTTGGCCTGCTGATGGCGCTGGCGGTATCGGCGCTGGTGATCAACTGGGCGAGCATCAGCATCACCCACCTGAAGTTTCGCAAGGCCAAGTTGGCGGCGGGTATCAAGCCGTTTTACCAGAGCTGGGGGCACCCGTTCACCAACTACCTGTGCCTGGCGTTCATCGTGCTGATTCTGGTGGTGATGTACCTGACCCCGCCGATTCGGATTTCGGTAATGTTGATTCCGGGGTGGATTGCGCTGTTGTATGTGGCGTTTCGCTTGAAGAAGGCGCGGCAGGCTTGAGATAGGGGGGGCGAGGCGCATGTCTTGAATGATGTAGCGCTCTTGAGATCGAGCGCCGCCCGCGCGGCGCTGGATTTCATAGGCGCCGAATAACCCAAGGCATGCATTTCGCTGCCGCGACACGACCTTCCCGCTGTTAGTGCTGCCGCCGCCAGGCACGGACGGTGGTGTACAGCAGCACCAGCCCAAGCACTGGCAGAACGTAGAACAGCATCAACCGCTCCAGCCGGCCGGCCAGCGGCATGCCCATGGTAAAAGCCGCCACGTGCAGGCCGTAGGCCAGGTACAGGCACAGAAACACCAGCCCTTCAGCGCGGGTGATGCGGTAGCCGGAGTAGAACACCGGCAAACTCAGCGCCGCGACGCCAAGCATCACCGGCAGGTCGAAACCCAGTGCGTTGGGCGAGATGGTCAGCGGTGCTGGCGTGATTAGTGCCGTCAGGCCAAGCACCGCCAGCAGGTTGAACAAATTACTGCCAATCACCGTACCCACGGCGATCTCGCGTTCGCCGCGCAGGGCAGCGATCAATGCTGCGGCCAATTCGGGCAGGGAGGTGCACACGGCAACCACGGTCAGGCCGATGATGCGCTCAGACAAGCCAAGGTCAGTCGCCACCTCGACCGCCGCTTCCAATAGCAGATGCCCTGCCAGGCTCAACAAGCCGAGGCCGAAGGCGATCTGCAGCAGCGTGCCGGACCAGAAGCGACCGGCGCTGCTGGTGAGTGGGCGCGGGGCAGGGTAGGTGCGGGCATAGTGTCGCGATTGGTGCCAGAGCATGGCCAGGTAGCCCGCCAGGCCAAGCAGCAGCAACAACCCCTCGACCCGGCCGAGGTGGCCGTTGGCTGCCAGCGCATATACCAGCCCGCTGGCGAGGATCATCAGTGGAATGTCCAGGCGCACCAGTTGGCGCGATACCCGCAACGGGATGATCAGTGCTGCCAGGCCGAGAATCACCAGCACGTTGAAGATATTGCTGCCGATCACGCTGCCCACGGCCACGTCGGGCGCGCCCTGGTAGGCGGCCTGCAGGCTTACGGTCAGTTGCGGCGCGGTACTGCCGAACGCCACCAGGCTCAGGCCGATGATCAATGGCCGAACGTGCAGGCGCTGGGCCAGGCGCAGGGCGGCGCGCACCATCAGTTCGGCGCCGCCCACCAGCAACAGCAGGGCTACGCCCAGTTGCAGGAGGCTGAAAGTGGGAAGGGTGGCCAGGTCGAAAATGGTGTGGGCTCCAGTTGGGTCAGTCGCTCAGACCTTGTACCCGGACGCGCGCCGTTCCGCTACGGAGCATGCCGATTTTTTCTGCTGCAGCACGTGACAGGTCGATCAGCCGACCGCGTGTGTGCGGGCCGCGGTCGTTGATGCGGACCACTACGCTGCGCTGGTTGGCGAGGTTGGTGACCAGTACCCGGCTGCCGAAGGGCAGGCTGCGGTGGGCAGCGGTGAGGCCGTGCTGGTTGAACGGTTCGCCGCTGGCAGTGCGTTTGCCATGGTGGCGCGAGCCGTAAAAGGAGGCGGTACCGGTCTGGTTGTAGCCGCGGGGGTCGATGTCGTGGCTGGCGCAGCCGGCCAGGAAGGAGAACAGGGCCAGGGTTGTAAGGGATCTTCTTAGCAAATCGGATGCTCCGGTGCTGCTGTTGGGGCCGCTGTGCGGCCCATCGCGGATAAATCCGCTCCTACACAGGTACAGCGTAATTGCTGGTAGGAGCGGATTCATCCGCGATCGAGGGCAACGCCCTCGCCGCTTTTTTCAGCTCACCCTTCGAGCTTGGCCTTGAGCAATTGGTTCACTTGCCCCGGGTTGGCCTTGCCCTTCGACGCCTTCATCGCCTGGCCGACGAAGAAGCCGAACATCTTGCCGCGCTTGGCCTCGTCGGCGGCGCGGTACTGTTCAACTTGATCGGCGTTGGCAGCGAGCATCTCGTCGAGCATCTTGTCGATTGCACCGGTGTCGGTGACCTGCTTGAGGCCCTTGCTTTCGATAATGCTGTCGGCATCGCCTTCACCCGCGGCCATGGCCTCGAACACGGTCTTGGCGATCTTGCCGCTGATGGTGTTGTCGCGGATGCGCAGCAGCATGCCGCCGAGCTGCTCGGCGCTGACCGGCGCCTGGTCGATTTCGATACCCAGCTTGTTCAGCAGGCTGCCCAGCTCGACCATGACCCAGTTGGCAGCCAGTTTTGCATCGCCGCCAATCTTCACCACCTGCTCGAAGTAGTCCGCCTGTTCGCGGCTGGAGGCCAGCACGTTGGCGTCGTAGGCCGACAGGCCGTACTGGCTCTGGAAGCGCTCGACCTTTTGTGGCGGCAGCTCTGGCAGGCCGGCGCGAATGGTTTCGAGGAAGCTGTCCTCGATGACCACCGGCAGCAGGTCCGGATCGGGGAAGTAACGGTAGTCGTTGGCTTCCTCCTTGCTGCGCATGGAGCGGGTCTCGTCCTTGTTCGGGTCGTACAGGCGGGTTTCCTGGATGACCTTGCCGCCGTCCTCGATCAGGTCGATCTGGCGCTGGATCTCGCTGTTGATCGCGCGCTCGATGAAGCGGAACGAGTTGACGTTCTTGATTTCGCAGCGGGTGCCGAACTCGGCCTGGCCCTTGGGCCGGATCGAGACGTTGCAGTCGCAGCGCAGCGAGCCTTCGGCCATGTTGCCGTCGCAGATGCCCAGGTAGCGCACGAGTGCATGGATAGCCTTGACGTAGGCCACGGCTTCCTTGGCGCTGCGCATGTCCGGCTCAGAGACGATTTCCAGTAGCGGGGTGCCGGCGCGGTTCAGGTCGATACCGGTAGAGCCGCTGAAGTCTTCGTGCAGGCTCTTGCCGGCGTCTTCTTCGAGGTGCGCGCGGGTTACCCCGATGCGCTTGATGGTGCCGTCTTCAAGGGCGATGTCCAGGTGACCCTTGCCGACGATCGGCAGGTCCATCTGGCTGATCTGGTAGCCCTTGGGCAGGTCAGGATAGAAGTAGTTCTTGCGCGCGAACACGTTGCGCTTGCCGATTTCAGCATCGATCGCCAGGCCGAACATGCAGGCCATGCGCACGGCTTCCTGGTTCAGCACCGGCAGTACGCCGGGCATGCCCAGGTCAACCAGGCTGGCCTGGGTGTTCGGCTCGGAGCCGAACGTGGTAGCGCTGCCGGAGAAGATCTTCGACTGGGTGGCCAGCTGGGTATGAATTTCCAGCCCGATCACAACTTCCCATTGCATGTGTGAATTCCTCAGAAGCCGTTGGGGGCGCGGGTGTGCCAGTCGGTGACTTGCTGGTAACGGTGCGCGACGTTGAGCAGGCGGCCTTCCTGGAAGTACGGGGCCAGCAGCTGCACGCCGACCGGCAGGCCATCGACGAAGCCGGCTGGCATCGACAGGCCCGGCAAGCCCGCCAGGTTGGCGGTAATGGTGTAGACGTCCTCGAGGTAGGCGGCGACCGGGTCGCTGCTCTTGGCGCCGAGCTTCCAGGCCGGGTTAGGCGTGGTCGGGCCGAGGATCAGGTCGACGCCTTCGAAGGCGGCCATGAAATCGTTCTTGATCAGGCGGCGGATCTGCTGCGCCTTGACGTAGTAGGCGTCGTAGTAGCCGGCCGACAGGGCGTAGGTGCCGACCATGATGCGGCGCTGCACTTCGGCACCGAAGCCTTCGCCACGGGAGCGCTTGTACAGGTCGGTGAGGTCTTTGGGCTCTTCGCAACGATAGCCGAAGCGCACGCCGTCGAAACGCGACAGGTTGGACGAGGCTTCGGCGGGCGCGATCACGTAGTACGCCGGGATGGCGTGCTGCATGTTCGGCAGGCTGATTTCCTTGACCACCGCGCCGAGCTTTTCCAGCTCCTTGACGCTGGCTTGCACCAGTTCGGCGATGCGCGGGTCGAGGCCGGCACCGAAGTATTCCTTCGGCAGGCCGATGCGCAGGCCTTGCAGCGAGGCGTTGAGGTTGGCGCTGTAATCCGGCACCGGCTCATCGATGCTGGTGGAGTCCTTGGTATCGAACCCGGCCATGCCTTGCAGCAGCAGCGCGCAGTCTTCGGCGGTGCGAGCCAGCGGGCCACCCTGGTCGAGGCTGGAAGCGTAGGCGATCATGCCCCAGCGCGATACCCGACCGTACGTCGGTTTCAAGCCGGTGAGGTTGGTCAGTGCAGCCGGCTGCCGGATCGAGCCGCCAGTGTCGGTGCCGGTGGTGGCCGGCAGCAGGCGCGCGGCGACCGCTGCAGCCGAGCCACCGGACGAGCCGCCAGGTACATGCTCGAGGTTCCACGGGTTTTTCACCGCGCCATAGTGGCTGGACTCGTTGGCCGAACCCATGGCGAACTCGTCCATGTTGGTCTTGCCCAGAGTGACCATGCCGGCTTCGGCCAGCTTGGCGACCACGGTCGCGTCATACGGCGCCTTGAAGTTGTCGAGCATCTTCGAGCCGCAGCTGGTGCGTACGCCGTTGGTGCAGAACAGGTCCTTGTGGGCGATGGGCGCGCCCAGCAGCGCACCGGTCTCGCCAGCGGCACGACGGGCATCGGCGGCACGGGCCTGGCCCAGGGCCAGCTCCTCGGTGACGCTGATGAAGCTGTTGAGTTGCGGGTCGAGTTGCTGAATGCGCGCCAGCAGTGCGCCGGTCAGCTCTTCGGAAGAAAACGACTTGTCGGCGAGTCCGCGAGCGATCTCGGCCAGGGTCAATTGATGCATGGCAGGCTCTATCCCTTACTCGATGACTTTGGGAACCAGGTACAGACCGCTTTCGGTCGAGGGTGCGATGGCCTGGTAGGCATCACGCTGGTTGCGTTCGGTGACCTGGTCGGGACGCAGGCGCTGGCTGGCCTCCAGGGGGTGGGCCAGGGGCTCGATGCCAGTGGTGTCGACCGCTTGCATCTGGTCGACCAGCCCGAGAATGCTGTTCAGTGCATCGGTAATGCGTGGCAGCTCGCCTTCATTCAGGCCCAGACGGGCCAGATGGGCGATCTTTTCCACGTCGCAGCGTTCAAGCGCCATGGGGATCTCCAGAGGATACAAAGAACGGAATAGGGTCCGTGATGAGGAACATGTCGGCATTTTGGCGGTCATACGGCCGCGATCATCTGCTGGCGTGCTCGGAAAAACGACCAATTTAACATATTGGCTCCTTGCCCAAAATCCCTGCCATTGTTAGAGTTTGCCGCACTTTTTTACCCACGCTTTCCCCAGGGTCACTTTCCCATGTTCAAGAAACTGCGTGGCATGTTTTCCAGCGATCTCTCCATCGACCTGGGTACTGCCAACACCCTTATTTACGTGCGTGAGCGCGGTATCGTCCTGAATGAGCCCTCGGTTGTTGCCATCCGTACCCACGGCAACCAGAAAAGCGTCGTCGCCGTCGGTACCGAAGCCAAACGCATGCTGGGCCGTACGCCTGGCAACATTGCTGCCATTCGTCCGATGAAAGACGGCGTCATCGCCGACTTCAGCGTTTGTGAAAAAATGTTGCAGTATTTCATCAACAAGGTTCACGAAAACAGCTTCCTGCAGCCCAGCCCTCGCGTGCTGATCTGCGTGCCGTGCAAGTCGACCCAGGTAGAGCGCCGCGCCATTCGCGAGTCGGCCCTGGGTGCCGGTGCCCGTGAAGTGTTCCTGATCGAAGAGCCGATGGCCGCTGCCATCGGTGCCGGGCTGCCGGTCGAAGAAGCGCGTGGCTCGATGGTCGTCGATATCGGTGGCGGTACCACTGAAATCGCCCTGATCTCGTTGAACGGCGTGGTCTACGCCGAATCCGTCCGCGTTGGCGGCGACCGTTTCGACGAAGCCATCGTCACCTACGTGCGCCGTAATTACGGCAGCCTGATCGGCGAATCCACCGCCGAGCGCATCAAGCAGGAAATCGGTACCGCCTACCCGGGTGGCGAAGTGCGCGAAGTCGACGTACGCGGGCGCAACCTGGCCGAAGGCGTGCCACGTGCCTTCACTCTGAATTCCAATGAAGTACTGGAAGCCCTGCAGGAATCCCTGGCGACCATCGTCCAGGCGGTCAAGAGCGCCCTGGAGCAATCGCCGCCAGAGCTGGCTTCCGACATCGCCGAGCGTGGCCTGGTGCTGACCGGTGGTGGCGCGCTGCTGCGTGACCTCGACAAGCTGCTGGCCCAGGAAACCGGCCTGCCGGTAATCGTCGCCGAGGACCCGCTGACCTGTGTCGCCCGTGGCGGCGGTCGCGCCCTGGAGATGATGGACAAGCACGCGATGGACCTGCTCTCCAGCGAGTGATAACCGCTGCATCTGAGCGCCCGGTTTACAGGTAGCACATGCAGTGCTACCTGTATGTGCTGGGCTGGCGTCCGTTCGGGCGTCGTTTCCGTCAACCCGCAACCAGGCTGGTGCGTTGTCCCATGTCCAATGACCTCCTGAGTCGTCCACGAGGAACGGCCCATTAAACCGCTTTTCTCCAAGGGCCCTTCACTGGGCGTTCGCCTGCTCGTATTGGTGGTGCTGTCGGTAGCGCTGATGGTGGTCGACGCACGCTTCGACATGCTCAAGCCCGTGCGCAGCCAGATGGGCCTGGTGCTGATGGAATCGTACTGGATCACCGACCTGCCGCAGCGCATGTGGCAGGGCGTGGCCGGCCAGTTCGGCAGCCGTACCGAACTGATCGCGGAAAACGAGAAGCTCAAGACCGAAGCCCTGCTCTTGCAGGGGCGCCTGCAGAAGCTGGCGGCCCTGACCGAGCAGAACGTGCGCCTGCGCGAGTTGCTCAACTCTTCGGCGCTGGTCAACGAGAAGGTCGAGGTGGCCGAGCTGATCGGGGTCGACCCCAACCCGTTTACCCACCGCATCCTGATCAACAAGGGGGAGCGCGACGGCGTGTTCCTTGGCCAGCCGGTGCTCGATGCCCGTGGCCTGATGGGCCAGGTGGTCGAGCTGATGCCCTACACCTCTCGCGTATTGCTGCTGACCGACACCACCCACAGCATCCCGGTGCAGGTCAACCGTAACGGCCTGCGCGCCATCGCCAGCGGCACCGGTAACCCGGAGCGCCTGGAACTGCGCCACGTAGCCGACACGGCCGACATCAAGGAAGGCGACCTGCTGGTGAGCTCCGGTATGGGGCAGCGTTTCCCGGCCGGCTACCCGGTGGCTACCGTCAACGAAGTGATCCACGACTCCGGTCAGCCGTTCGCCATCGTCCGCGCCATCCCGACCGCCGCACTCAACCGCAGCCGCTACATGCTGCTGGTGTTCAGCGACCGGCGTTCACCGGAACAGCGCGCCACCGACGCAGCGCTTGCCCAGGAAGAAGCCGACCGCAAGGGGGCAGCGAACCCTGCCCAGCCCGCCGTAAGCGGTGACCAGGCTGCACCTGCCGGCACGCCCGCACCCGCCGCACCCGCCACACCCGCCACACCGGCCCCGGCCGCTGCAGCACCGGCGGCAGCGCCTGCCAGCCCTGCCGCAGCGCCTGCGGCACCTGCACAACCCCGGAGGCAATGATGGCCAAAGCGCGCCGTAATCACGGTTGGGTCATCTGGCTGACGTTCGCCATCGGCCTGCTGCTCAGTGTTTCGCCCATGCCGCAATTCCTTGAAGTGTTCCGGCCAATGTGGCTGGCGATGCTGGTGTCGTTCTGGACGCTCACGCTGCCGAACAAGGTCGGCATGACCACCGCGTTCGTCCTCGGCCTGGCCGAGGACGTGCTTTACGGCACGTTGCTTGGGCAGAACGCGCTGATCCTCACCCTGATCACCTTCCTGGTGCTGTCCCTGCAGCAGCGCCTGCGGATGTTCCCGATGTGGCAGCAGAGCCTGGTGATCCTGGTGATCTTCGGCATTGCCCAGCTGATCCAGCTGTGGCTCAGTGCACTCACCGGCAACCGCCTGCCAACCTTGGCCCTGGTCTGGTCGGCGGTCATCAGCGCCTTGCTCTGGCCCTGGATCAGTTTCGCCCTGCGCGATCTGCGCCGGCGCTTGCATATCAACTGACGGCGCTGCCACCACTGACAGGGAGATGTCTGCATGAAACCACTTTACCTGGCCTCCGGCTCACCCCGTCGACGTGAACTGCTAACCCAGATCGGCGTGCCGTTCACCGTCACCAGCGCCCCCATTGATGAAACCCCGCTGCCCGCTGAAAGCGCCGTGGCGTATGTCGAGCGCCTGGCCAAGGCCAAGGCCGAAGCTGGCCTGGCCCAGCTCGACGGCCCGGCTGTGGTACTTGGGGCAGATACGGCAGTGGTGCTCGATGGTCGTATTCTCGGCAAGCCGGAAAACCGCGAAGATGCCTTGGCCATGCTGGCCGACCTGGCGAACCGTGAGCATCAGGTGCTCACTGCCGTGGCGCTGAGCGACGGCCAGTGCAGCCTGAGCGTCTGCGTCACCAGCAACGTGCGTTTTCGCGCCATCACCGCTGAAGAGGCCACGCGCTATTGGGCCAGCGGCGAACCGGCGGATAAAGCCGGCGGCTATGCCATCCAGGGCCTGGGCGCGGTATTCGTGACCGGCCTGCAGGGAAGCTATTCGGCGGTGGTCGGTTTGCCCTTGAGCGAAACGGCCGAACTGCTCGCCCAATTCGGTATTGCCTGCTGGCAGGTACCGGCGCTTTCGCCAGAGGTAACAAAGCAGCAGTAGCCAGCCCGGCACCCGCGATCCATCATTACCGAAGACCTTTGACGAGAGCCTGCCATGAGTGAAGAGATCCTGATCAACATCACCCCGATGGAGTCACGTGTGGCGGTGGTGGAAAACGGGGTGTTGCAGGAAGTGCACGTCGAGCGTACCCAGCGCCGCGGCATCGTCGGCAATATCTACAAGGGCAAGGTGGTGCGAGTGCTGCCGGGCATGCAGGCGGCGTTCGTCGATATCGGCCTGGAGCGCGCTGCGTTCATCCATGCCTCGGAAATTTCCCAGCGCGAAGGCTCTGCCGTCGAGACCATCACCGCCCTCGTGCATGAGGGCCAGGCCCTGGTGGTGCAGGTGACCAAGGACCCGATCGGTACCAAGGGCGCGCGCCTGACCACCCAGCTGTCGATCCCGTCGCGCTACCTGGTGTACATGCCGCGCAGCAGCCATGTCGGCATTTCGTTGAAAATCGAAGACGAAGCCGAACGTGACCGCCTCAAGCAGGTGGTCAGCGACTGCATGGACAGTGAAGATATCAAGAATGCCGGTGGTTTCATCCTGCGGACCGCAGCCGAAGGCGCGCGTGCCGAAGAGATCCTGCAGGACATCCGCTACCTGCGCCGCCTGTGGGAGCAGATCGGCAGCCAGATCCAGACCTGCGGCGCGCCCACGGTCATCTACGAAGACCTTGGCCTGGCCCTGCGCACCCTGCGTGACCTGGTCAACCCGAAGATCGAGAAAATCCGCATCGATTCGCGGGAAACATTCCAGAAAACCACGCAGTTCGTCGGCGAGCTGATGCCGGAGATCGCCGACCGTCTGGAACATTACCCTGGCGAGCGGCCGATTTTCGACTTGTACGGCGTCGAAGATGAAATCCAGCGCGCGCTGGACCGCAAGGTACCGCTCAAGTCCGGTGGCTACCTGGTGGTCGACCCCGCCGAAGCGATGACCACCATCGACGTCAACACCGGCGCCTTCGTCGGCCACCGCAACCTCGAAGAGACCATCTTCAAGACCAACCTGGAAGCGGCCACGGCCATTGCGCGGCAGCTGCGCCTGCGCAATATCGGCGGCATCATCATCATCGACTTCATCGACATGGAGGACGAGGAGCATCAGCGCCAGGTGCTGCGTACCCTGGAGAAGCAGCTCGAGCGCGACCACGCCAAGACCAACATCATCGGCATCACCGAACTGGGTTTGGTGCAGATGACCCGCAAGCGCACCCGCGAGAGCCTTGAGCAGGTGCTGTGCGAGCCGTGCGTTGCCTGCCAGGGCCGGGGCAAGCTGAAAACCCCCGAAACCATCTGTTATGAAATCTTCCGCGAAATCCTCCGCGAAGCGCGCGCTTATCAGGCTGAAGGCTACCGGGTACTGGCCAACCAGAAGGTGGTTGACCGGCTGCTCGACGAGGAGTCTGGGAACGTCGCAGAGCTGGAAGCCTTCATCGGTCGAACCATTCGCTTCCAGGTCGAGTCGATGTACTCGCAGGAACAATACGATGTGGTGTTGCTCTGAGGCTTTCCGATACGCGCCATAGGTGGGTCGGGCTGGCAAAAGCGGCGCTACCAGCCATCATGGATAAACGACCTGGAGGGCAGTGGCCATGGGACGTCTGAACCGCGTTCTTGTCGCCTTGACCCGCTGGGGCCTGGGTATCTGTGCACTGCTGGCCGTGTTGGTGGCGCTGTACGTGAGCCTCGGGCGCGAGCTGGTGCCACTGGTGGCCGAGTACCGCGCCGACCTTGAAAGCAAGGCCGAGCAGGCGTTGGGCCTGCCGGTGCATGTGGGTGCACTCGAAGGGCGCTGGAGTGGCCTGGCGCCGGTGCTGCGTGTGCGTGACCTGCAGTTGGGCGAGGGCGCCTCGGCGCTGCGCCTGGATGACGTAAAGCTGGTGCCCGACCTGTGGGCCAGCCTGACGTCTCGCGAAGTGCGCCTGGCGCATATCCAGTTGGCTGGCTTGCAACTGATCCTGCGCGAAGACGAGCAGGGCGGCTGGGCCCTCGAAGGGTTGCCGAAAAAGGACGACGCGCCACTGGACCCTGAAGCGGTGCTGCAGCAACTGCGCCAGTTGGGGCGCATTGACGTCTTCGACAGCCAGGTCACCCTGCAGCCCTGGCAGCGTGATCCGCTGACCCTGACCTATGTCAGCCTTGGCCTGCAGGCCGGTCCCTCGCGCCAGGCGCTGGACGTGCGCGCAACTTTGCCAGACGGCCAGCCATTGGCAATCAACCTGCGCAGCCGCGCCACCGCCAAGGCTTGGCGTGACGCCCAGGTCGAAGCGTACCTGAGCCTGCCGCAAAGCGATTGGGCACGCTGGCTGCCACCACGCGTGCTGGGCCAGTGGCAGGCGCAGGCGCTGCGTGCTGGTGGTGAGTTCTGGGTCGACTGGCGCAAAGGCCAACTTGAACAGGCGGTGGTCCGCCTCAATGCGCCTCAACTGCGGGGAGCGTATGCCGAGCGCAAGGCGGTCACCCTGGACAACCTGGCCGTGTCGGCATGGTTCCAGCGCCGTGAGCAAGGCTTCGATGTGGTCGTCGACTCGCTTGCCGCCAGCATCGGCAAAGACCGTTGGGAGTCGCACCTGCAGCTGCGTCAGCGCCCCGGCGAAGACCCCGCAGGCGAGACCTGGCAGGTGCAGGCGGACCGCCTCGACCTCACCCCGCTCACCCCGCTGATCAATGCCTTGGCGCCGTTGCCTGACAACCTCATGGCCGTAGTCGATGCCTTGAAGGTGACCGGTGCCGTGCGCAATGTGCGCCTGGATATCCGCCCCAAGGCTGAAGGCAACGAGCGGCTGCAGTTCGCCGCCAACCTGGAGAAGGTCGGCTTTGACGCCTATCACGGCGCCCCGGCGGCAGGCAATGTGAGCGGTAGCATCAGCGGCGACCTGGGGCATGGCGAGCTGCGCCTGGATACTGACGCATTCATGCTGCACCTGTACCCGATCTTCGCCAAGCCCTGGCATTACCAGAAAGCCAACGCACGCTTGACCTATGCCCTGGACAAAGACGGCTTCACCCTGGTCGCCCCTTACCTCAAGGTACTCGGCGAGGAGGGCAAGATCGCCGGCGATTTTCTGATCCGCCTGCTGTTCAAGGAGGGCAGCGAGAGCTACATGGACTTGCGCGTCGGCATGACCGAGGGGGATGGCCGCTACACCGCCAAATACCTGCCCGAGGTGCTCAGCCCGGCGCTCGACGAGTGGCTGCGCAGCGCCATCGTCAAAGGTAACGTTGATCAAGGCTACTTCCAGTACCAGGGCTCACTGAACCACGGTGCCAGCCCTGAAGCCCGCAGCATAAGCCTGTTCTTCAAGGTGCACGACGCCGCACTGGACTTCCAGCCTGGCTGGCCGCAGGTGCAGCATGTGGACGGTGATGTGCTGATCGAGGACAGCGGCGTGCGCATCACGGCCAGCAAAGGGCTGTTGCTGGATACCCAGGTCAGCGATGTAAGCGTGAATATCCCCCATGTCGACGGCGAGCAGCATAGCCACCTGTACCTCGATGGCAATTTCGACGGCAAGCTTGGCGATGGCCTGAAAATTCTCAAGGAAGCGCCGATCGGTACGGGTGAAATCTTTGCCGGCTGGGAGGGCGAGGGGCCGCTCAAGGGCAAGGTCAAACTCGATATCCCGCTGGCCCATGGTGAGAAGCCGAAGGTGCTGGTGGACTTCGCCACCGCCGATGCCCGGCTCAAGGTGGCACCGCCGAGCCTTGAACTGAACCGCCTGAAAGGCGACTTCAGTTTTGATATCGACAAGGGCTTGAGCGGCAAGAACATCGCCCTGCAGGCATTCGGCAAGCCTGTGACCGCGCAGATCAGCGCCGAAGGGCAGCCCGGCCAGATGCAGACGCGCATCAACGCCAGTGGCCAGGTGTCGCTACAGGCCCTTACCGACTGGTTGAAGTTCAAGCAGAACTTGCCAGCTTCCGGCGATATTCCGTACCAGTTGCAGGTCAACCTGGGCAGCCGCGACAACAGCCTCAGCGTCAACTCGTCGCTCAAGGGCCTGGCCATCGACCTGCCAGCACCGTTCGGCAAGGCAGCGGCCGATACCCGCGACAGCCGTTTCAGCATGAACCTGCAGGGCACGGAGCGGCGTTTCGATGCGGCGTATGCCAACCTTGCCCGCTTTGCCTATGCAGCACCGAGCGACAAGCTGGACCAGGGCCGTGGCGAGTTGCTGCTGGGCACCGGTGAAGCGCAGGTGCCAGCGGGCCAGGGCTTGCGCGTGCGCGGGCGCCTCGAAAGCCTGGACCTGGAACCGTGGCAGGCGCAGATGGCACGGTTTGCTGGTGACGACCCTGGCGGTAATGCCCGGCAGAATCTGCAGAGCGTCGACCTGAGCATCGGCCAACTGAAAGCCTTCGGCATGGACCTCAACCAGGCCGTGGTGCGCCTGGCCCGTGGTGGCCCCGCGTGGGATCTGCGCCTGGACAGCAAAGAAGTCATCGGTAACGCACGCCTGCCGGATGCCAAGGCCGCAGCGATGACCGTGCGCCTGCAAACCCTGCGCCTGCCGGCAGCCGACCCGGCAGAAGCACAGGCCGAAGAAGGCCCCGACCCGCTGGCCTCGTTCGACCCGCGCAAGGTGCCGGCGCTGGACCTGACCATCGACAAGCTGTACCGCGGTGACGACCTGTACGGCAACGTGGCGCTGAAGCTGCGCCCGACGGCTCGTGGTGTGGCGGCGCAGGACATCGACCTCGACTTCAAAGGCCTGCACATCGACGGCAGCGGCGGATGGGAAGGGCAAACGGGTGCCACCAGCAGTTGGTACAAGGGCCGCCTGGATGGCAAGAACCTGGCCGATGTACTCAAGGCTTGGGGCTTCGCGCCCACCGTGACCAGCCGTGACTTCCGCCTGGACGTGGATGGCCGTTGGCCGGGCTCGCCGGCCTGGGTTGGCCTCAAGCGCTTCTCGGGGAGCATGGATGCGGCCCTGCGCACTGGCCAGTTCGTTGAGGTGGAGGGCGGAGCCCAGGCCCTGCGCGTGTTCGGCCTGCTCAACTTCAACTCCATCGGCCGGCGCCTGCGGCTGGACTTTTCCGACCTGTTCGACAAGGGCCTGGCCTATGACCGGGTCAAGGGCCTGCTGGTGGCCAGTGACGGCGTCTATGTCACACGCGAACCGATCAGCGTGACCGGCCCTTCGAGCAACTTTGAGCTCGACGGCACCCTGGACATGGTTCGCGACCGGGTCAATGCCAACCTGCAGGTGTCCCTGCCAGTCACCAATAACCTGCCGCTCGCAGCCCTGATTGTGGGCGCGCCAGCGGTCGGTGGCGCGCTGTTCCTGGTTGATCGGCTGATCGGTGACCGCGTTTCGCGCTTCGCCAGCGTGCACTATCGCGTCGAGGGGCCGTGGAAAGAGCCTAGAATCACCTTTGTGAAACCCTTCAACAAGTAGTCAGGAGTGCCCATGAAGGTAGCGGTCATCCAGATGGTCAGCCAGGACGATGTGCTGGCCAACCTGCAGCGTGCGGGTGCCTTGCTCGAGCAGGCGGCACTCGGTGGAGCGCAGCTGGCGGTGCTGCCCGAGAACTTCGCGGCAATGGGCCGAAAGGACGCTGCCGCGATCGGCCGTGCCGAAGCACTGGGTGAAGGCCCGATCCTGCCATGGTTGAAACGCACGGCACGCGACCTCAGATTATGGATAGTGGCCGGCACTTTGCCGCTGCCGCCTGCCGACCAGCCCGAGGCCAAGGCGCATGCCTGCTCGCTGCTGATCGATGAGCACGGCGATGTGGTGGCGCGCTACGACAAGCTGCACCTGTTCGACGTGGATGTGGCTGATAACCGTGGCCGTTACCGCGAGTCCGACGACTACGCCCATGGCGCTCAGGTAGTGGTGGCCGATACCCCGGTCGGGCGTTTGGGTTTGACCGTATGCTATGACCTGCGCTTCCCCGAGTTGTACAGCGCCCTGCGCGCTGCCGGCGCGGAGCTGATCACGGCACCGGCCGCGTTCACTGCGGTCACAGGGGCTGCGCATTGGGAAGTGCTGATTCGCGCCCGGGCCATAGAGACCCAGTGCTATGTGTTGGCTGCAGCCCAGGGCGGCACCCATCCAGGCCCGCGGGACACCCACGGCCACGCGGCGATCATCGACCCCTGGGGGCGGATCGTCGCCGAACAGGCGCAAGGCGAAGCGGTATTGCTCGCCGAGCGCGACAGTAATGAACAAGCGTCCATTCGGGCGCGCATGCCGGTTGCCTCGCACCGGCGCTTTTTCTCGCAGGACGCCTTGCGGCCTGCGCACACCTCGGAGTGACTATGAGCCAGATGTTATCCACCGTCAGCGATCAGCTCCTGGCCCCAGGCGGACTGACCCTGGACAGCCTGCAGGCTGTGCTGGGCGAGCTGGCAGGCCCCGGCATCGACGCCGCCGACCTGTATTTCCAGGGCCAGATCTCGGAGACCTGGGCGCTGGAGGACGGCATCGTCAAAGAGGGCAGCTTCAACCTCGACCAGGGCGTCGGGGTGCGTGCCCAGTCGGGTGAAAAAACCGGTTTTGCCTACAGTAACGCGATCAACCTCGAGGCGCTGACCTCCGCTGCCCGTGCCGCCCGGTCGATTTCCCGCGCGGGCCAGAATGGCACCGTTCAGGCTTTCCGCAGCCAGGACGTCACGGCCCTGTATGCCCCTGATAACCCGCTGGACGTGCTTAGCCGCGCCGAAAAGGTCGAGCTGCTCAAGCGTGTGGATGCTGCTACGCGCGCGCTGGACCCGCGTATCCAGCAGGTCAGCGTGAGCATGGCCGGGGTCTGGGAGCGCATTCTGATTGCCGCCGCCGACGGTAGCCTGGCTGCCGATGTGCGGCCGCTGGTGCGCTTCAACGTCAGCGTCATCGTCGAACAGAACGGCCGCCGTGAGCGCGGCGGGCAGGGCGGTGGCGGGCGTACCGACTACCGCTTCTTCACCGAGGAGCGGGTCATGGGTTATGCCCGTGAGGCGCTTCGTCAGGCGCTGGTGAACCTTGAGGCGATCCCCGCGCCGGCCGGCACCTTGCCTGTGGTGCTAGGTTCGGGCTGGTCGGGCGTGCTGCTGCACGAAGCGGTCGGGCATGGCCTGGAAGGCGATTTCAACCGCAAAGGGAGTTCGGCGTTCAGTGGCCGGATTGGTGAGAAGGTCGCTTCGAGCCTGTGCACCATCGTCGACGATGGCACCCTCGAAGGCCGCCGTGGCTCGTTGAGTGTCGACGACGAAGGTACCCCGACCGAATGCACCACGCTGATCGAGAACGGTGTGCTCAAGGGCTACATGCAGGACAAGCTCAATGCACGGCTTATGGGCATGGCCGTGACCGGCAATGGCCGGCGCGAATCCTACGCCCACTTGCCGATGCCCCGCATGACCAACACTTACATGCGTGCCGGCGAAAGCGACCCGCAGGAAATCATCGCCTCGGTGAAAAAAGGCATCTACTGCGCCAACCTGGGCGGCGGGCAAGTGGATATCACCAGCGGCAAGTTCGTGTTCTCGACCAGCGAAGCCTACCTGATCGAAGACGGCAAGATCACTGCACCCGTGAAGGGCGCCACGCTGATCGGCAACGGGCCTGAGGCCATGAGCCGGGTATCGATGGTCGGTAACGACCTGGCGCTGGACAGTGGCGTGGGCACATGCGGGAAAGATGGGCAGTCGGTGCCGGTGGGCGTTGGCCAGCCGACGCTGAAGCTGGACGCGATCACTGTGGGCGGCACGGGGGCTTGATGGCGCTGGGGGGCTTTGTGGGAGCGGGCTTGCCCCGCGAAGAAGCTCACGCGGTAGTGGCTGGCACCGGCTTCGCCGGTGTTCGCGGGGCAAGCCCGCTCCCACAGGCCCCCACTTCCCAGGCGTCAGCGCAGGCCGCGCTGAAGCTCGTCGAGGTCGCGGATGTACTTGAAGACCTTACGCGCAGCGGCAGGCGGTTTGTTTCGCGCTTTTTCGTGCTGGGCGTGACGGATCAACGAGCGCAGCTGCTGACGGTCAGTGTCGGGGTACTCGTTGACGAAGCGCTCAAGGTCTTCGTCGTTACCGTCGATCAGGCGGTCGCGCCAGCGTTCCAGGCTGTGGAAGCGCTCGTTGTACTGGCGGCTGGAGCTGTCGATCTGGTCGAGCACCGCGTGGATGGCGTCCAGGTCCTGGTCGCGCATCAACTTGCCGACGAACGACATGTGCCGTTTGCGTGCGCCATGGGCGGTGTGCTTGCAGGCTTCGGCCAGGGCCTTGCGCAGCTCGTCGGTCAACGGCAGGCGTGCCAGGGTATCGGCCTTGACCGTGGTCAGGCGTTCGCCGAGTTCGACCAGCGCATGCAGCTCGCGCTTGATCTGGGTTTTGCTTTTTTCGCCGTCGAAGGCGTCGTCGTATGAATCAACCATGGTGGCAGTCCGCTTGGGTTGTATGAAAAGTCGCCGAGCGGCGTTCAGGCAAGGCGAAAACAGGCGAGGAACGGTCGGAGTCGCGCTCGACTTTACTGATTGTAAATGAGCATTCCGAGCCTGTTTTCAACGCAGCATGAGCGTCGCGCAGGCACTTTTCATACAAGGCATAGAAATTGCCGCCATCATAACCAGTCGGGGGCCGCTTGTCCGGCCCGGTCGTAGAATGACCCCCGCCGAACGCAGAATTTGAGTGGAGAAAACCATGAGTGCAGTCCAGAGCGTAGGCCCGAAAGACCTGCCAGCGTTGCAGGAGCAGGTCGAAGCGATCATCGCCGAGGCGCGCCGGCAGGGCGCCAGTGCCTGCGAAGTGGCGGTATCGCTGGAGCAAGGCCTGTCCACCACGGTGCGTCAACGCGAGGTCGAGACGGTCGAATTCAACCGCGATCAGGGCTTTGGCATCACCCTCTATGTTGGCCAGCGCAAAGGCTCGGCCAGCACCTCGGCCAGCGGCCCGGACGCCATTCGCGAAACCGTTGCCGCTGCCTTGGCCATTGCCAAGCACACCTCCGAAGACGAGTGCTCGGGCCTGGCTGATGCGGCGCTGATGGCCCGCGATATCCCCGACCTGGACCTCTACCATGACTGGGACATCGAGCCTGAGAAAGCCATCGAGATGGCGCTGGCCTGCGAGGCGGCAGCATTCGATGCCGACCCGCGCATCCTCAACGCCGATGGCACTACCCTCAATACGCACCAGGGGTGCCGCGTGTACGGCAACAGCCATGGTTTTATCGGTGGCTACGCATCGACCCGGCACAGCCTGAGCTGCGTGATGATCGCCGAAGGCGAGGGGCAGATGCAGCGTGATTACTGGTATGACGTGAACCGCCAGGGCAACTTGTTGGCCGACCCGCGCAGCATTGGCCAGCGCGCCGCAGAGCGCGCCGCCAGCCGCCTGGGTGCGCGCCCGGTGAAAACCTGTGAAGTACCTGTGCTGTTCTCTGCCGAGCTTGCCGGCGGCCTGTTCGGCAGCTTCCTGTCGGCTATTTCCGGCGGCAATCTGTACCGCAAATCGTCCTTCCTCGAGGGGGCCATGGGCCAGCGCCTGTTCCCTACCTGGCTGACCCTCGATGAGCGCCCACACATCCCGCGTGCCTTGGGCAGTGCCGCGTTCGACGGTGATGGCCTGGCGACTTATGCCAAACCGTTCGTCGACAAAGGCGAATTGGTCTCGTACCTGCTGGGCACTTACTCCGGTCGCAAGCTGGGGCTGCCGAGCACGGCCAACTCGGGTGGGGTGCACAACCTGTACGTCACCCACGGCGTTGAGGACCAGGCAGCACTGATTCGGCGCATGGGTCGCGGCTTGTTGGTCACCGAGCTGATGGGCCACGGCCTGAACATGGTCACTGGCGATTATTCCCGCGGTGCTGCGGGCTTCTGGGTCGAGAATGGCGAGATCCAGCACGCGGTGCAGGAAGTCACCATCGCCGGCAACATGAAGGACATGTTCCAGCAAATTGTCGCAATTGGCAGCGATCTTGAAACTCGTAGCAACATTCATACGGGCTCGGTGCTGATCGAGCGGATGACCGTTGCAGGTAGCTGAACACTCGGCGTTGCGAGCATGCTCCAGAAACCCGGCCACCGCGCCGGGTTTTTTCTTTCATCAATCCACACTTGAAGTGATTCTGTTTATCACTTAATAATGAATATCATTATCCAGTAACTCCGGCGATGATGTTCATGAAAACCGTCCTCCACGAACTGCCCTACCTGGAAAACTGGCGCTGGCTCAGCCGGCGCATCCGTTGCGCGCTCGAACCTGACGAGCCGCGTCTGATCGAGCACTACCTGGCCGAAGGCCGCTACCTGGTGTGCTGTACCGAAACCTCGCCATGGACGGTGGCGCTGACCTCTTTCCGCCTGCTGCTGGATACCGCGTGCGACCGCATGCTGCCGTGGCATTGGCGCTGCCTGTGCCTGGACCAGGCCTGGCGCCCGTTGCTCGACCTGCGCAACCTCGACCGCCGCGAACACAACCTGCGTTGGCAGACCTACGCCCTGCAACTGGCCAACTGCCGGTTGCTGCCATCGATTTCTCCCGATGAACTGATGCAAGGATTTGATGATGAGTGATACCCGTATCGAGCGTGACAGCATGGGTGAGCTGCAGGTGCCGGCCCAGGCCCTGTACGGCGCCCAGACCCAGCGCGCGGTCGACAACTTCCCGATCAGCGGCCAGCGCATGCCGGCCCAGTTCATCCGTGCCCTGCTGCTGGCCAAGGCCGCAGCGGCCAAGGCCAACATCGAACTGGAGCAGATCAGCGCAGGGCAGGGCCAGGCCATCGTCAAGGCGGTCGAGCAACTGCTGGCTGGCGATTTCATCCAGCACTTCCCGGTCGACGTGTACCAGACCGGCTCCGGCACCAGCTCGAACATGAATGCGAACGAGGTGATCGCGACGCTTGCCAGCCGCCTGCACAGTGAGCCGGTCAATGCCAACGACCACGTCAACTGTGGCCAGAGCAGCAATGACATCATCCCGACCACCATTCACGTCAGTGCCGCGCTGGCACTGCATGAGCAGCTGCTGCCGGCACTGGGTCACCTGGTGCAGGTAATCGAGGCCAAGTCGGTGCAGGTGCATCAGTACGTTAAGACCGGCCGTACCCACCTGATGGACGCCATGCCGGTGCGCATGAGCCAGGTGCTCGACGGTTGGGCTGCGCAGGTCAACGCTGCCAAGGCACATATCGAAGCGACCTTGCCGAGCCTGCAGGCCCTGGCCCAGGGCGGTACCGCCGTAGGTACCGGGATAAACGCCCACCCGGAGTTCGCCGCCGGTTTCGCCCGTCAGCTGAGCGCCTTGACCCGGGTCGAATTCACGCCGGGGCAAAACCTGTTCGCCCTGATCGGCTCGCAGGACACCGCTGTTGCGCTGTCTGGCCAGCTAAAGACCACTGCCGTGGCGTTGATGAAGATTGCCAACGACCTGCGCTGGATGAACTCCGGCCCGCTCGCAGGTCTGGGTGAAATCGAACTGCAAGGCCTGCAGCCGGGCTCATCGATCATGCCAGGCAAGGTCAACCCGGTAATCCCGGAAGCCACTGCCATGGTCGCTGCCCAAGTGATCGGTAACGACGCGACCATCGCTGTAGCAGGCCAGTCGGGCAATTTCGAGCTCAATGTGATGCTGCCGGTCATCGCCCGCAACCTGCTTGAGAGCATCGAGCTGATGGCCAACGCCGGCCGCCTGCTGGCCGACAAGGCCATCGCCACCTTCAAGGTCAACGAAGGCAAGCTCAAGGAAGCACTGGCCCGCAACCCGATCCTGGTCACCGCGCTGAACCCGATCATCGGCTACCTCAAGGCCGCCGAAATCGCCAAGACCGCCTACAAGCAGGGCCGGCCGATCATCGACGTGGCGCTGGAGCACACCGACCTGTCGCGCGATCAGCTCGAGGCGCTGCTGGACCCGGAAAAACTCACTGCTGGCGGCATCTGATCCGCGCCAGCGCGCAGGAGGCAAGTCATGCAGCACTGGAAACGCACCACGGAAATCGCCAACCGCTTGTTTGAACAAGGCGAGCTGGTCGATGCGAGGGAGTACTACCTGCAAGCCCTGGCCCTGGCCCAGGTGCTGTTCGAGCGCTGGCATGACATCGACGAAGCGGTGGCGGCGTTCGTCATCGCCCACCACAACCTGGCCGATCTGCACCTGCGGCTGAACCAGCCGCAGGAAAGCGCCGATTACCTGTGCGCCGCTCATCAGCGCCTGCTTCAGGCCAGCCAGGAGGCACGCTTGCCCCAGGCGCTGCGGGATGCCGCGCTGCGCCACAGCGGGCGCACCTATACCGAGTTGCTGAGTTTCATCGCCGACTACGGCCAGTATCCACGCACTGAGCGCCTGCTCAATCGCCAGGCGCCCGCAGCCAGCGAACTGGCTGCGCAGACGGACCTGTTGTCCAGTACCCCAACTTACGGAATCCATTGATATGCCCCATACCTTGCCTGCGTTGCCCTATGCCTACGATGCGCTCGAGCCGCACATCGATACCCAGACCATGGAAATCCACCACACCAAGCACCACCAGACCTACGTCAACGGCCTGAATGCGGCTGTCGAAGGTACCGAGTGGGCCGAATGGCCGGTTGAAAAGCTGGTCGGCGCGGTCAAGCAGTTGCCGGAAAACCTCCGTGGCGCGGTGACCAACCATGGTGGTGGTCATGCCAACCATTCGCTGTTCTGGAAAGTCATGTCGCCACAGGGCGGCGGCCAGCCACAGGGCCAAGTGGCCAAGGCCATCGAGGCCGAGCTCGGCGGTTTCGAGGCGTTCAAGGAAGCTTTCACCAAAGCGGCGCTGACCCGCTTCGGTAGCGGCTGGGCGTGGCTCAGCGTCACCCCGGAGAAAAAACTGTTGGTGGAAAGCAGCGGTAATCAGGACAGCCCGCTGATGCACGGCAATACGCCGATTCTCGGCCTAGACGTCTGGGAACATGCCTACTACCTGAAGTACCAGAACCGTCGCCCGGAATACATCGGTGCGTTCTATAACGTCATCGATTGGGCGCAAGTGGAACGCCGTTATCTCGAAGCCAGCAAGTGAGTCGACCCGGTATGCGTTCTGAGGTGATGTCTGTCAGCAGTGTGCGCCTGTTTCGGCTGGCGGTAGGCACTTTGCTGCTTTTGGTCGGTACGGCCCTGCTGGTGGCCCGGGGCATCGCCTGGCTGGACCTGGAACCGCGCATGTTGCGCGCCCTTGAGGGGGGCGCATTGTGCGCGCTGGGTACGGCGCTGGGCGCAGTACCGGTGCTGGTGATCCGTAACATGCCAGTCGCCCTGGCCGACACCCTCCTGGGTTTCGGTGCCGGGGTGATGCTGGCGGCGACGGCGTTCTCGCTGATCATACCGGGGCTGAATGCCGCTCAGTCCCTGGGCTTCAGCCCATGGGGGGCGGGCGGCCTGATCAGTTTTGGCCTGCTGTTCGGCGCGCTGTGCCTGTTCGCCGTCGATCTGAAAGTATCGGGCGCTTCGCCGGAGGGGTTGGCAGGCAGCGAACATCAGCCGGTGATTGCTGCGCGGATCTGGTTATTCGTGATCGCCATCATCGCCCACAACATTCCCGAAGGCATGGCCATCGGCGTGTCGGCCGGTGGCGGCATGGCCGATGCCGACAGCCTGGCGATGGGCATAGCCTTGCAGGATGTGCCCGAGGGCCTGGTCATTGCGCTGGTACTGGCAGGGGCGGGCATGCCGCGGTTCAAGGCGTTTCTGATTGGGGCGGCATCGGGGCTGGTGGAGCCGCTGGCAGCGGTTATCTGCGCATGGTTGGTGAACGTCGCTGAGTTGCTGCTACCACTGGGCCTGGCCTGTGCGGCGGGGGCGATGTTGCTGGTCGTGACACAGGAAATCATCCCTGAGTCACGCAGCAACGGGCATCACCGGCTCGCCAGCCTGGGGTTGTGCGTCGGTTTCTGTCTTATGATGGTGATGGATACGGCGATGTCTTGAAGTGCTTAGGTGGCAGGAGCCGCTTTGCTATTATGGCCTTGCTCAAGCGAAGATGACTTCCACTCGTCCTTCTCGGCGGGAGCGAGGTGCAGCTTTGACCACGATCTGAACGTCGCGGCCAAGACGAGCAAGGCAATCGATCATCTTGGTTTCACTGATGCCGCGGAACTTGCCTCGCATCATATCGGACACTTTGGGTTGGGGGAGGCCAAGTACTGCCGCAGCCTGCATCTGGGTCAGGTGGCGCGCCTTGAGAATGCTGCAGATCTTGCTGGCCAAGTGCGCTTTCACCAGCATTTCACCTGCATCTGCAGTGTTCAGGTCGGCGTATACGTTGCCGCTACCTTCTTCAATCTCAAACATCTTTTTCACCTCTTGAATGCGCCTGAGCCAGCTTGAGCCGCGACTTGATCATGTCCATGTCGTAGCTCGAGGTCTTGATTCCAGTGGTAGACTTTTTCTGGAAGCAATGCAGAACATAGACCGCGCTGCCAAAGCTGACGGTGTAAACCGCGCGATAGGTACTGCGGTTGAAGTCTTCCACCACTTCCAGTACACCCGCACCGGTGAATCCCTTGAGACTCTTTGCTTGCTGATGCCTGCCACCTTCCTGCGCCTGATGCAGTGCAAAGCCGAAAATGTCCTGAACGTCATCAGGGAGTGCCTGAAGATCTTTTTTGCTGCTCCCTACCCAGTACAGCGCTTTGATTCGTCTTGGAGCATCCATGACATCGCCTCAATTTATACCTATCTAGGTATAAAGACAATCACCCCGGATTGCATCCTGACAATTGGCAGGGGATGTTACTTGAGGGCTTACTCGCCTTCGTCGAAGTAGTTGTTGATCAGCGTCACCAGCGCCTCCAGCGCATCATTGTCCTGCTCACCCTCGGTATGCAGGTGCACCTGAGTACCTTTGCCCGCCGCCAGCATCATCACCGCCATGATGCTCTTGCCGTCTACCAGCTTGTCGGGCGCGCGGCCGACCCGTACCTGGCAGGCGAAGCGCCCGGCGACGCCGACGAACTTGGCTGCCGCCCGGGCATGCAGGCCCAACTTATTGATGATGGTAATTTCGCGGGCGGGCATCGTGGGGCGGATCCTGTGGGCTAGAGGTCGCGGTGGCGGACCTGGACGTTTTTCAGAGACTTTTGCAGCAACTGGCCGAGGCGTTCGGTGATGTACACCGACCGGTGGTGGCCACCCGTGCAGCCAATGGCGATGGTGACGTAGGCGCGATTGCTGGCGGCGAAGCGGGGCAGCCACTTCAGCAGGTAGGTGGAAATGTCCGTGAACATTTCCTCGACATCCGCCTGTGCGGCCAGGTAGTCGATGACCGGCTGCTCCAGCCCGGAATGCTCGCGCAACTCGGGCTTCCAATACGGGTTGGGCAGGCAGCGTACATCGAACACCAGGTCGGCATCGACCGGCATGCCACGCTTGAAGCCGAACGACTCGACCAGAAATGCGGTGCCGGGCTCGGGTTGGTTGAGCAGGCGCAGCTTGATCGAGTCGCGCAGTTGATAGAGGTTCAGGCTTGTAGTGTCGATCTTCAGGTCAGCAAGATCGGAGATCGGCCCCAGTAGTTCGCTTTCAACGCGTATCGCTTCAGCAAGCGAGCGGTCGGCGTTGGTCAACGGGTGGCGGCGACGGGTTTCGGAGAAACGCTTGAGCAGCGTGTCTTCGTCGGCATCCAGGAATAGCACATCGCATTGGATATGGCGGCCACGGGCTTCCGCGAGCAGTTCGGGGAAGCGCGACAAGTGGCTCGGCAGGTTGCGCGCGTCGATCGACACCGCCACTTTCGGCTGCAGCAGCTCGGTATTGATCAGTGCGTTTTCCGCCAACTGCGGCAGCAAGCCGGCGGGCAGGTTATCGATGCAATAAAAGCCGTTGTCTTCCAGTACATCGAGGGCGGTGCTCTTGCCGGAGCCGGACCGGCCGCTGACGATGATCAGGCGCATGTTCAGTGCTCGTTCTGTACGTCCAGGACAACCTGGTACAGGGCCTCGCTGCTGGCGGCGCCACGCAGGCGATCGCGAACCTCCTTGCGATCCAACATGCTGGCAATCTGGCGCAGCAATTCGAGATGGGCGTCAGTGGCCGCCTCTGGCACCAGCAGGACGAACAGCAGGTCGACCGGAGCACCATCGATGGCGTCGTAGTCGATCGGGGCGTCCAGGTGCAACAGGGCGCTGACAGGGGCAGTGCATCCCTGGATGCGGCAATGGGGAATGGCGATGCCATTGCCGAAACCGGTGGAGCCGAGCTTTTCACGAGCGATAAGCTTGTCGAAGACGTCTTGCATCGCCAGCTCGGGTACTTGCTTGGCAATCAGGGTGGCGACCATTTCAAGGGCGCGCTTCTTGCTGCCGCCCGGCACGTTCACGAGGGAACGGCCGGGGGTCAGGATGGTTTCAAGTCGGATCATGGATGAGGGGGATCAGCGGGCAGCTGCACCTTGCAGCAGGCTTTGCTGTTTTTCCTTGTGTTTTTTCAGTTGGCGGTCGAGCTTGTCGGCCAAGGCGTCGATTGCTGCATACATGTCTTGGTCTTCGGCGTTGGCAACCACTTCACCGCCAGGAATCTGCAAGGTCGCTTCGACCTTCTGCTGCAGCTTCTCGACCTTCATGATGACCTGCACGTTGGTGATCTTGTCGAAGTGACTCTCCACCCGGGCGAGCTTTTCAAGCACGTAATCGCGCAGCGGCTGGGTGACTTCTACATGCTGTCCACTGATATTGACTTGCATACAGCTTCTCCTTTGTTGCCCGTGCATAAAGAGGCAGGTCTTGCACCTGCCCCACAAACGCTGTGGCACATCTCAGGCGCTACATCAATCGCTTGCGCTCGCTCGACGGTGCGATGCCGAGGGACTCGCGGTACTTGGCGACGGTGCGACGGGCTACCTGGATGCCTTGTGCCTCCAGTAAACCAGCGATCTTGCTGTCACTCAATGGCTTTTTCTGATTTTCCGCCGCAACCAGTTTCTTGATGATCGCGCGGATAGCCGTAGACGAGCATTCTCCGCCTTCGGAGGTGCTGACGTGGCTCGAGAAAAAGTATTTCAGTTCGTAGATCCCGCGGGGCGTGTGCATGAACTTCTGCGTGGTCACCCGCGAAATGGTCGACTCGTGCATACCCACCGCCTCGGCGATGTCGTGCAGCACCAGGGGCTTCATTGCCTCATCACCGTGGTCGAGGAAGCCGCGTTGATGCTCGACGATCTGCGTGGCCACCTTCATCAGCGTCTCGTTGCGGCTCTGCAGGCTCTTGATGAACCAGCGCGCCTCCTGCAACTGGTTGCGCATGAAAGTGTTGTCGGCGCTGGTGTCGGCGCGGCGCACGAAGCCTGCATACTGCGGGTTGACGCGCAGGCGCGGGATCGCCTCCTGGTTCAGTTCGACCAGCCAGCGGTCGCTGTCCTTGCGCACGATCACATCGGGCACCACGTATTCCGGTTCGCTGGACTCGATCTGCGAGCCGGGCCGCGGGTTCAGGCTCTGCACCAGCTCGATAACCTGGCGCAGTTCATCTTCCTTGAGCTTCATGCGCCGCATCAGCTGGCTGTAGTCGCGGCCCCCCAGCAAGTCGATGAAGTCGGTGACCAGGTGTTTGGCCTCGGCCATCCAGGGTGTGCTGGCCGGCAGCTGGCGCAGTTGCAGCAGCAGGCATTCGCCGAGGTTGCGCGCCGCGATGCCGGCAGGTTCGAACTGCTGGATGCGATGCAGCACCGCTTCGACTTCGTCGAGCTCGATATCCAGCTCTGGATCGAAGCCGGCGCAGATTTCCTCGAGGGTGTCTTCCAGGTAGCCTTGGCCGTTGATGCTGTCGATCAGGGTAACCGCGATCAGGCGGTCGGTATCGGACATCGGTGCCAGGTTCAGCTGCCATAGCAGGTGGCTTTGCAGGCTCTCGCCGGCCGACGTGCGGGTGGTGAAGTCCCATTCGTCGTCATCGTTGCTGGGCAGGCTGCTGGCGCTGGTCTGGTAGATGTCTTCCCAGGCCGTGTCGACCGGAAGCTCATTGGGGATTCGCTCGTTCCACTCACCGTCTTCCAGGTTTTCGGCACTGGCGGTGCTTTCCTGGAAGCTGTTGTCCTGAACTTCGGCGGCCGGTTTGTTCTCGGCGTTGTCCGCCATCGGGTCGCTGTTGTCGAAGTCGTCGCCGTCTTCCTGACGTTCGAGCATCGGATTGGACTCCAGCGCTTCCTGGATTTCCTGCTGAAGGTCCAGGGTGGAGAGCTGAAGTAGGCGGATGGCCTGTTGCAACTGCGGTGTCATCGTCAGTTGCTGGCCCATTTTTAGGACGAGCGATGGTTTCATGGCAGGGGCTTAATACCTTGTTCGCCGGCGCGCATGCGCCATCCACTACACGAGGGCGCCGAAGCGCCAAATTCAAGCAAGTTTTATGCCTTAAATTGTAGCGTTTGCCTAGAGCACTCTAACAACTTAAACCCTGTCAAGCCGCAAAGCAGTGCTCCGGGCACGGCCTGGAGATCAGAGTCGGAACTCGTGCCCCAGGTAAACCTCCTTGACCAGCTCGTTGGCCAGGATGGTCTCTGCGTCGCCTTCTGCGATCAGTTGGCCATCGTTGACGATGTAGGCGGTTTCGCAGATATCCAGGGTTTCACGGACGTTGTGGTCGGTGATCAGTACCCCGATACCTTTGGCCTTGAGGTGGTGGATGATCTGCTTGATGTCGCCTACCGAAATCGGGTCGACACCGGCGAAAGGTTCGTCCAGCAGGATGAACTTCGGTGCGGTCGCCAGGGCGCGGGCAATCTCGACACGGCGGCGTTCGCCACCGGACAGGCTCATCCCGAGGTTGTCGCGGATGTGGCTGATGTGGAATTCCTGCAGCAGGCTTTCCAGCTCTTTGCGGCGGCCGTCACGGTCGAGCTCCTTGCGGGTCTCGAGGATGGCCATGATGTTGTCGGCCACCGACAGCTTGCGGAAGATCGAGGCTTCCTGCGGCAGATAGCCGATGCCGGCGCGTGCGCGACCGTGCATGGGCTGGTGGCTGACATCCAGGTTGTCGATGAGAACGCGGCCCTGGTCGGCCTGGACCAGGCCGACGATCATGTAGAAGCAGGTGGTCTTGCCGGCGCCGTTGGGGCCGAGCAGGCCGACGATCTGGCCGCTGTCGATCGAAAGGCTGACGTCGCGCACGACCTGCCGCCCTTTGTAGCTCTTGGCCAGGTGCTGGGCTTTGAGGGTTGCCATTTACTCGGCCTTCTTCTTCGGCTGGATCACCATGTCGATGCGCTGACGCGGTGCAGTGACATTGCCGCCACGACCGGCGGTCGCCACCTGGGACTTGGTGTTGTAGACGATCTTCTCGCCTTCGGTGGTGTTGCCTTCGTTCTCGACCTTGGCACGGTCGGTAAGGATCACCGTGTCTTTCTGTGCCTGGTACTGGATGGTCACGGCCCAGCCTTTCATCTTGTCGGGCTTGGCGGCGCTCTGCTGTTGCTCGAAGTAGGCCAGGTTGCCCACCGAGGTCACCACGTCGATGTCGCCGTTGGCGGCGCGGGTCATGGTCACGGTGTTGCCTTTGATCATCATCGAACCTTGGGTGATGATCACGTCACCGGTATAGGTGGCCACGCCTTGCTTGTCGTCCAGGTGCGCGTTGTCGGCCTGGATGCGGATAGGCTGGTCACGGTCGGTCGGCAGGGCGAAGGCGCTCGCGCTTCCCAGTGCTGCGCTCAGGCTGAGCAAAAGGGGGAGGGTTTTAACGAGCCTCATACTGTCCTCTTACGTTAGAGAGCAGGTCCATCCTGCCTTCTTTCAAATACGCTTTCATTCCCTTGCCCGTGGTTGTACCACCGGCGCCGTCGATTCTAACGGCTTGCTCGGTCTGCGCATATTGCTTCTGTGGGAATACGGTCATGCGCGAGCTGGTAATGATGGTTTCACGCTGTTTTTCGTCGGTGCGCGCCACGCGAACGTTGTCGATCAGTTCGACCTCGCTGCCATCCGGGTTGACCTCGGCGCGCACGCTCTGCACGTGCCAGGGGTATTCGGTGCCGCGGTACATGTGCAGGTCGGGGGTGGTCACCAGTGTGACCTCGGTGGCCTTGAGGTGTTCGACCTTGTCGGCAGTCATTTCGTATTGCAGCTTGCCATCGGGCAGGAACTGCACACTGTGGGCGTTGATCGCGTAATAGTCGATGGCGCTTTCGTCGACCTGGGCCACGGGCTGGTCGAGGAAGCTTTCGGGGCTGACATTCCAGTAGCCGACCGCCACCAGCAGGGCGGCGATGGCCCCGAGCAGCACGATATTGCGGACTTTCTTGCTGAGCATGGGCAGCCTTACAGGTAGTTGGCGTTGGCAGCGTCCAGGGTGCCCTGGGCCTGCATGATCAGTTCACAGAATTCACGCGCGGCACCTTCACCGCCGCGCGCCTGGGTCACGCCATGGGCGTGCTGGCGGACGAAAGGCGCGGCGCTGGCCACCGCCATGCCCAGGCCCACCCGGCGAATCACCGGCAGGTCGGGCAAGTCGTCACCGAGATAAGCGACCTGCTCATAGCTTAGGCCCAGTTCGGCCAGCAGGCCGTCGAGCACCACCAATTTGTCCTCGCGGCCCTGAAACAGGTGCGGGATACCAAGGTTTCTGGCACGGCGCTCAACGACGGGTGTCTTGCGCCCGCTGATGATTGCGGTGGTCACGCCCGAGGCCATGAGCATCTTGATGCCTTGGCCGTCGAGTGTATTGAAGGTCTTGAACTCGCTGCCGTCCTCAAGGAAGTACAGGCGACCGTCGGTCAGTACGCCGTCCACATCGAATACGGCGAGCTTGATCGCTTTGCCGCGTTGCATCAATTCCTGGCTCATTTGCGTCGTCCTCATTTACATCACCCCGGCGCGCAGCAGGTCGTGCATGTTCAGCGCCCCGGTGGGGCGATCGTCGTGGTCCACGACCACCAGTGCATTGATCTTGTGGTCTTCCATGATTTTCAGCGCCTCGGCGGCGAGCATCTCGGCGCGGGCTGTCTTGCCGTGCACGGTCATCACCTGGTCGATGAGGGTGGTGTGCATGTCGATGTTGCGATCCAGGCTGCGGCGCAGGTCGCCGTCAGTGAAAATACCGGCCAGCTTGCCGTCTGCTTCAAGGACCACGGTCATGCCCAAGCCTTTGCGGGACATTTCCAGCAGCGCGTCCTTGAGCAGTGTTCCGCGCACTACCTGCGGCAGTTCGTCGCCGGCGTGCATGACGTTCTCCACCTTCAGCAGCAGGCGACGGCCGAGGGCGCCGCCAGGGTGCGAGAAAGCGAAGTCTTCGGCAGTGAAGCCGCGGGCCTCGAGCAGCGCAATGGCCAGGGCGTCGCCCAGCACCAGGGCCGCGGTGGTCGATGAGGTGGGTGCCAGGTTCAGCGGGCAGGCTTCATGGGCGACGCGGGCGTCAAGATTGACTTCGGCAGCCTGGGCCAGCGGCGAATCCGGGTTGCCGGTCAGGCTGATCAACTGAATGCCGAGGCGTTTGATCAGCGGCAGCAAGGTGATGATCTCGGCCGTGCTGCCGGAGTTGGACAGGGCAAGAATCACGTCGTCACGGGTGATCATGCCCATGTCGCCGTGGCTGGCCTCGGCCGGGTGCACGAAAAACGCAGGCGTGCCGGTGCTGGCCAGCGTGGCGGCAATCTTGTTGCCGATGTGGCCCGACTTGCCCATGCCGACCACCACGACCCGGCCTTTGCTTGCCAGAATCAGCTCGCAGGCCTTGACGAAGTTGGCGTCGATACTGGCCGTCAAGCCTTGAACGGCCTCGATCTCCAGGCGCAGGGTGCGCTGGGCGGACTGGATCAGCTCACTCGATTGGCTCATGTCGAATAACGATGCCTGATGAAAAGGCGGCGATTATAGCCGCAATGGAAGAAAGGCTCATCTTTTCGATTGCCCTGGGAAATGTCATCAAAGCCTGTCGTTGGCCTGAACGACTGCTGCCATGCCCTTGGGGCGGCACTGCCAGCGGTGCTATAGTTCGCCGCTATTCGGCCCGCCAGGGGCGTGTGTGCCTTCAAGATGAGGGCCGGCGTCAACTAGGACGAGGCTGCACTAGCAAGGAGTCTAGATGAGTGTGGATAGCGCCTACGCGGTCGAGTTGAAGGGCGTCACCTTCAAGCGCGGTTCGCGCAGCATTTTCAGCAACGTCGACATACGTATCCCGCGAGGCAAGGTCACTGGCATCATGGGGCCGTCGGGTTGCGGCAAGACCACGCTGTTGCGCCTGATGGGCGCGCAGCTGCGTCCGTCGAGCGGCGAGGTGTGGGTGGCCGGGCAGAACCTGCCGAGCCTGTCGCGCAGCGACTTGTTCGACGCGCGCAAGCAGATGGGCGTGCTGTTCCAGAGCGGCGCACTGTTCACCGACCTCGATGTGTTCGAGAACGTGGCGTTCCCGCTGCGCGTGCACACCCAGCTGTCGGATGAAATGATCCGCGACATCGTGCTGATGAAGCTACAGGCCGTGGGCCTGCGTGGTGCCATCGACCTGATGCCCGACGAGCTGTCCGGCGGCATGAAGCGCCGCGTGGCGCTGGCCCGGGCGATTGCGCTGGACCCGCAGATCCTCATGTACGACGAGCCGTTCGTCGGCCAGGACCCGATCGCCATGGGTGTTCTGGTGCGCTTGATCCGCCTGCTCAACGATGCATTGGGCATCACCAGTATCGTCGTCTCCCACGACCTGGCCGAAACCGCCAGCATCGCCGACTACATTTACGTGGTGGGTGACGGGCAGGTGCTGGGCCAGGGCACGCCTGACGAACTGATGGGCTCGGACAATCCGCGCATTCGCCAGTTCATGAAGGGCGACCCGGACGGCCCGGTGCCATTCCACTTTCCTGCGCCAGACTACCGCGCCGATCTGCTGGGGGCGCGTTGATGCGCAGAAAATCCTTACTCGAACGTGTCCGGCTGTTCGGTCGCTCGGCGATCGATGTGCTGGCGGTGCTCGGGCGCTCGTGCCTGTTCCTGTTCCATGCGCTGGTCGGTCGCGGCGGTATTGGCGGTGGCTTCCAGCTGCTGACCAAGCAGCTGTATTCGGTGGGTGTGCTGTCGCTGGCGATCGTCACCGTATCCGGTGTGTTCATCGGCATGGTGCTGGCGCTGCAGGGCTACAGCATCCTGGCCAAGTACGGCTCCGAACAGGCGGTCGGGCAGATGGTTGCCCTTACCCTGCTGCGCGAGCTCGGCCCGGTGGTCACCGCGCTGCTGTTCGCCGGCCGCGCAGGTTCGGCCCTGACTGCCGAAATCGGCAACATGAAGTCCACAGAGCAGCTGTCGAGCCTCGAGATGATCGGGGTCGACCCGCTCAAGTACATCGTCGCGCCGCGCCTGTGGGCCGGTTTCATTTCGTTGCCGCTGCTGGCACTGATCTTCAGCGTGGTCGGCATCTGGGGTGGCTCGTGGGTCGCGGTGGACTGGCTGGGCGTTTACGAAGGCTCGTTCTGGGCCAACATGCAGAACAGCGTTTCCTTTACCGACGACGTGCTCAACGGGCTGGTCAAGAGCCTGGTGTTCGCCTTCGTCACCACCTGGATCGCCGTATTCCAGGGGTATGACTGCGAGCCCACCTCAGAGGGGATCAGCCGTGCCACCACCAAGACCGTGGTCTATGCCTCGTTGGCAGTTCTAGGTCTGGACTTTATTCTGACCGCCTTGATGTTTGGAGATTTCTGATGCAAAACCGCACCCTGGAAATCGGTGTCGGCCTGTTCCTCCTGGCCGGGATCCTGGCGTTGCTGCTGCTGGCCCTGCGTGTCAGCGGGCTGTCTGCCAGCCCGAGCAGCGATACCTATAAAGTTTATGCGTACTTCGACAATATCGCCGGTTTGACGGTCAGAGCTAAAGTGACCATGGCCGGTGTGACCATCGGCAAGGTCACCGCCATCGATCTGGACCGTGATTCCTACACCGGTCGGGTGACGCTGCAGCTGGACAGCAAGGTCGACAACCTGCCGACCGATTCCACTGCCTCGATCCTGACCGCCGGCTTGCTTGGCGAGAAGTACATTGGCATCAGCGTGGGCGGTGAAGACCAGGTGCTCAAGGATGGCGCGACCATCCATGACACCCAGTCGGCGCTGGTGCTGGAAGATCTGATTGGCAAGTTCCTGCTCAACACCGTTGGCAAGGAACCGAAAGAAGCGCAACCGGCTAATTAAGGAGTTTCCATGATTTCGATCCTGCGACGTGGCTTGCTGGTACTGCTGGCGGCCTTTCCCCTGTTGACCATGGCTGCGCAGTCGCCCCATGACGTGGTACAGAGCACGACCAACGAACTGCTGGGTGATCTGAAGGCCAACAAGGAACAGTACAAGTCCAACCCACAGGCTTTCTACGATGCCCTCAACCGCATCCTTGGGCCGGTGGTGGACGCCGACGGCATCTCCAAGAGCATCATGACCGTCAAGTACTCGCGCAAGGCCACGCCTGAGCAGATGCAGCGCTTCCAGGAAAACTTCAAGCGCAGCCTGATGCAGTTCTATGGCAACGCCCTGCTCGAGTACAACAACCAGGGCATCGTGGTCGACCCGGCCAAGGCCGATGACGGCAAGCGCGCCAGCGTCGGCATGAAGGTGACCGGCAACAACGGCGCCGTGTACCCGGTGCAGTACACCCTGGAAAACCTCGGCGGCGAGTGGAAGGTGCGTAACGTCATCGTCAATGGCATCAACATCGGCAAGCTGTTCCGTGACCAGTTCGCCGATGCCATGCAGCGTAACGGCAACAACCTGGACAAGACCATCGACGGTTGGGCGGGTGAGGTGGCCAAGGCCAAGCAGACCGCCGACAGCTCGCCGGACAAGGAAGTGAAATGAGTGAGGCTGGCGTAAGCATGGCCGAGCCGGGCGTGATGCGCCTGGCCGGCGTGCTGGACTACCGCAGTGGCCCGGCCTTGCGCAAGCAGGGCAAGGCGCTGATCGGCGCTTCTGGCGAGCCTCGCCTGGTGCTCGATTGCTCGGCTGTCGAAAAGTCGTCGAGTGTCGGCCTGTCGCTGTTGCTGGCGTTCATTCGTGATGGCCAGGCCGCCGGCAAGGCTTGCGAAGTCCGCGACATGCCCGAGGACATGCGGGAAATCGCCGGGGTCTATGACCTGGATGAAGTGCTGGCGAGCTGATGGCTCGCCATTGATGGAGGCCCCTCGGTCAGCGTACGCCCTCGTTGGGCTTCGCAGGCGAGGGGCTTTTTTGTATGATGGCCGACCCGTGCGCATCGGGCGCCGATTGAGGTTGAGCATGCAGGCCCTAGAAGTTAAGAGCTTCCTTGAAGAAAAATTGCCGGGATCCCGGGTAGAAGTTGAAGGCGAAGGCTGCAACTTCCAGTTGAACGTGATCAGCGACGAGTTGGCTGGCCTGAGCCCGGTCAAACGTCAGCAGGCGATCTATGCTCACCTTAATCCCTGGATCGCCAATGGCAGCATCCATGCGGTAACCATGAAATTTTTCAGCAGCGCAGCCTGGGCTGAGCGCACCTGAGCCAACTTGGCGGCGAGACTCCAATGGACAAACTGATTATTACTGGCGGCGCTCGCCTTGACGGCGAGATCCGCATTTCGGGTGCTAAAAACGCAGCCCTGCCGATTCTGGCAGCGACCCTGCTGGCTGACGGCCCGGTTACCGTAGGCAACCTGCCGCACCTGCACGACATCACCACCATGATCGAGCTGTTCGGTCGTATGGGCATCGAGCCTGTGATCGACGAAAAGCTCGCGGTGGAAATCGACCCACGCACCATCAAGACCCTGGTAGCGCCGTACGAGCTGGTCAAGACCATGCGCGCCTCGATCCTGGTGCTTGGCCCGATGGTCGCCCGTTTCGGTGAGGCCGAAGTGGCCCTGCCGGGCGGTTGCGCCATCGGTTCGCGCCCGGTCGACCTGCACATCCGCGGCCTGGAAGCCATGGGCGCGAAGATCGAAGTCGAAGGCGGCTACATCAAGGCCAAGGCCCCAGAAGGTGGCCTGCGTGGCGCACACTTCTTCTTCGACACCGTCAGCGTGACCGGTACCGAGAACATCATGATGGCCGCTGCCCTGGCCAAAGGCCGCAGCGTGCTGCAAAACGCCGCGCGTGAGCCGGAAGTGGTCGACCTGGCCAACTTCATCAATGCCATGGGCGGCAAGGTTCAGGGCGCCGGTACCGACACCATCACCATTGATGGCGTCGAGCGTCTGCACTCGGCCAGCTACCGCGTCATGCCCGACCGTATCGAGACCGGTACCTACCTGGTCGCCGCTGCCGTGACCGGCGGCCGTGTCAAGGTCAAGGACACCGACCCGACCATCCTTGAGGCTGTGCTGGAGAAACTCAAGGAAGCCGGTGCCGACCTGACCACCGGTGAAGACTGGATCGAGCTGGATATGCATGGCAAGCGGCCGAAAGCCGTCAACCTGCGTACCGCCCCGTACCCGGCGTTCCCGACCGACATGCAGGCGCAGTTCATCTCGCTCAACGCCATTGCCGAAGGCACCGGCGCCGTGATCGAGACGATCTTCGAAAACCGCTTCATGCACGTGTACGAAATGCACCGCATGGGCGCGCAGATCCAGGTCGAGGGCAACACCGCCATCGTCACTGGCGTGCCAGCGCTCAAGGGTGCCCCGGTCATGGCCACCGACCTGCGTGCATCCGCCAGCCTGGTGCTGTCGGCGCTGGTCGCCGAAGGCGATACCCTGATCGACCGCATCTACCACATCGACCGTGGTTACGAGTGCATCGAAGAGAAACTGCAGATGCTGGGCGCGAAAATCCGTCGCGTACCGGGCTAGTCGCGCCGCAGGCGCAAGTGTGGGGGCGAGCTTCGACAAGCCTGCTCCCGCACACGAATTGAATGCGGTCGGGCCAACGCCCGGCCGGCAGTAGCTGCTTAAGGACCGACGTTTCCAATGTTGACCATCGCGCTTTCCAAAGGCCGCATCCTCGACGATACCCTGCCATTGCTGGCCGAGGCCGGTATCGTGCCGACCGAGAACCCGGACAAGAGCCGCAAGTTGATCATCCCGACCACCCAGGAAGACGTGCGCCTGCTGATCGTGCGCGCCACTGACGTGCCGACCTATGTCGAGCATGGTGCCGCCGACCTCGGTGTGGCTGGCAAGGACGTGTTGATGGAGTACGGCGGCCAGGGCCTGTATGAGCCTCTGGACCTGCAGATCGCTCAATGCAAGCTGATGACTGCAGGTGTCACCGGCGCCCCCGAACCCAAGGGCCGTCTGCGCGTCGCCACCAAGTTCGTCAACGTAGCCAAACGTTACTATGCCGAACAGGGCCGTCAGGTCGACATCATCAAGCTGTACGGCTCGATGGAGCTGGCGCCGCTGATCAACCTCGCCGACAAGATCATCGACGTGGTCGACACCGGCAACACCCTGCGCGCCAACGGCCTGGAGCCTCAGGACCTGATCGCCACGATCAGCTCGCGCCTGGTGGTCAACAAGGCGTCCATGAAGATGCAGCACGCCCGCATCCAGAGCCTGATCGACACCCTGCGTCAGGCTGTTGAATCGCGACACCGCGGCTAAGACTCTCACTGCGCGCGGCCTTCGCTGTCGCGCCCGTCTATCCGCGTCATAGCCACTTTCTCGGGTGCCCGTGCGGATGGACTGGTAGCCTAGGGCGCCTGAGCATTCGCTAATAATCGAGGCCCTCGCCATGACCGTGTCCACTGCAATTGCCCGTCTCAACGCCGCTGATCCGGATTTCGCCCGACATCTTGATCATCTGCTGAGCTGGGAAAGTGTGTCCGATGATGCGGTCAACCAGCGTGTGCTCGACATCATCAAGGCTGTGCGCGAACGCGGCGATGCGGCGCTGGTGGAATTCACCCAGCGTTTCGATGGCGTCGACGCCACGTCCATCGACGACCTCATCCTTGGCCGTGAGCGCCTGGAGCTGGCCCTGACCCGCATTACCGACACCC
This sequence comes from Pseudomonas sp. NPDC012596, assembly GCF_042902325.1. Lineage (NCBI taxonomy): Bacteria > Pseudomonadati > Pseudomonadota > Gammaproteobacteria > Pseudomonadales > Pseudomonadaceae > Pseudomonas > Pseudomonas sp. NPDC012596. The sequence goes on from NZ_JBIBEB010000004.1 coordinate 152,840, forward strand.
AGCGTGCCGCCCTGGAAAAAGCCGCCGAACGTGTGCGCATCTACCACGAGCGGCAGAAACAGGACTCCTGGCAGTACACCGAGGCCGACGGCACCGTGCTGGGCCAGAAGGTCACCCCGCTGGACCGCGCGGGCCTGTATGTGCCGGGCGGCAAGGCGTCGTACCCCTCGTCGGTACTGATGAACGCCATCCCAGCCAAGGTCGCTGGCGTGACCGAGGTGGTCATGGTGGTACCGACCCCACGGGGTGAGGTCAACGAACTGGTGCTGGCCGCAGCCTGCATCGCCGGTGTCGACCGGGTGTTCACCGTAGGCGGTGCGCAAGCCGTCGCCGCCCTGGCCTATGGCACCGAAAGCGTGCCGCAGGTAGACAAGATCGTCGGCCCGGGCAACATCTACGTGGCTACCGCCAAGCGCCACGTGTTTGGCCAGGTCGGTATCGACATGATCGCCGGCCCTTCGGAAATCCTCGTGGTATGCGATGGCCAGACCGATCCGGACTGGATTGCCATGGACCTGTTCTCCCAGGCCGAGCATGACGAAGATGCCCAGGCCATCCTGGTAAGCCCAGACGCCGAGTTCCTCGACCGCGTCGCCGCTAGCATCGACAAGCTGATGCCGACCATGGAGCGCGCCGAGATCATCGAGAAATCCATCAATGGCCGTGGCGCGCTGATCCAGGTGCGCGACATGCAGCAAGCCATCGAGGTGGCCAACCGCATTGCGCCTGAGCACCTTGAGCTGTCGGTCGCCGACCCGCAGGCTTGGCTGCCGCAGATCCGCCACGCCGGCGCGATCTTCATGGGCCGCCACACCAGCGAGGCGCTCGGCGACTACTGCGCCGGCCCCAACCACGTGCTGCCCACCTCCGGTACGGCGCGTTTCTCGTCGCCACTGGGGGTGTATGACTTCCAGAAGCGTTCGTCGATCATCTTCTGCTCCGAGCAGGGTGCCTCCGAACTGGGCCACACCGCCTCGGTTCTGGCCCGTGGTGAATCGCTGACCGCCCACGCCCGCAGTGCCGAATACCGTATCCTGACCCAAGACAAGGGGAACTGAGCATGAGTCGATTCTGGAGCCCCTTCGTCAAGGACCTGGTGCCTTACGTGCCGGGCGAGCAGCCCAAGCTGGCGCGGCTGGTCAAGCTGAACACCAACGAGAACCCCTATGGCCCGTCGCCCAAGGCGCTGGAAGCCATGCGGGGCGAACTCAACGACAACCTGCGCTTGTACCCGGACCCGAACGGTGACCGGCTCAAGCAGGCAGTGGCCGAATATTACGGTGTAACCACCGGCCAGGTGTTTGTCGGCAACGGCTCGGACGAGGTGCTGGCGCACATCTTCCACGGCCTGTTCCAACACGGTGGCCCGCTGCTGTTCCCGGACGTCAGCTACAGCTTCTACCCGGTGTACTGCGGCCTGTACGGCATTGCGTTCGAGCAGGTAGCGCTGGACGAGCAGTTCCAGATCCGTGTGGAGGACTACGCCAAGCCCAATGCCGGGATCATCTTCCCCAACCCCAATGCGCCAACCGGCTGCCTGTTGCCGCTGCAGGCGATCGAGCGGCTGTTGCAAGCCAACCCTGACTCGGTGGTGGTGGTGGATGAAGCCTATATCGACTTTGGCGGCGAAACGGCCATCAGCCTGGTGGACCGCTACGACAACCTGCTGGTGACTCAGACCCTGTCGAAGTCGCGCTCGCTAGCGGGCCTGCGCGTTGGCCTGGCGGTTGGCCACCCCGACCTGATCGAGGCGCTGGAGCGGATCAAGAACAGCTTCAACTCCTACCCGCTGGACCGCATGGCCATTGTCGGTGCAGCGGCAGCCTTCGAAGATCAGGCCTACTTCGAAGAGACCTGCCGCAAAGTGATCGACAGCCGTGAGGCGCTGGTCGCGCAACTGACGGCCAAGGGCTTTGACGTTTTGCCCTCGGCCGCCAACTTCATCTTCGCCCGCCACCCGCAGGAAGATGCTGCGCAGCTGGCCGCACGCCTGCGTGAACAGGGGGTGATCGTGCGCCACTTCAAACAGCAGCGGATCGCCCAGTTCTTGCGTATCACCATTGGTACGCCGGAAATGAACCAGGCGCTGATCGACGCGCTGGGCTAAAACGCATTGGGGCCGCACAGCGGCCCCGACGCTCAATTGTCGGGTGGGCTATTACTGCTCGGCATTTGGGTTGATGCCCATGTGACGGAGCACGATCGGGGCGACCGATGTCTGTGCCGGAAGCGCTTCATCCAGCGGCTTGTTGCTGGCGATGAAGATGGTTCTTTCCCCTTCTGACTGGCCTCCATGGCCAACACCTGATGCATCACGACCGTGGTCGGTACTGACGATCACCAACCAGCCTTCGCGCGGGTACTGTTGCTGGCGCTCGGCCACTTTGTCCAGCAAGCGGCCCAGCTGCGCGTCAGCATTACGCAAGGCTTGCTGGTAGTCGGGGCCAAAGCCGTGCTGGTGGCCCGCAGCATCGGGATCGTCCAGTTGAATGAAGGTGAAGTCGGCCGGGGTATTACCAAGGATTTCCAGGGCGCGTTGCGTGACGAGTTCATCGGACAAGCCGCTTTCGCGCACGTTGCTATCCTGGGCGTCTTCCAGCAGGAAGGCCGTATTGATGGGTGACCAGTTAACCACGCTGGCCAGGTAGGCATTGGGCATCGCGCGTCGCAGCTGTTTGAACAGGCTCGGGTAGTCAGGGCTGACGCGCAGGTGCAGTGCGTTGGAGGTCACACCGTGCTTGTTGGCCCATTCCCCCGTGAGCAGCGTCATCCACCCAGGCCCGCTTATCGTCTGCTGCTCGCTCGCACTGCCGGCAATACCGCCGGTGAACGCCTTGCGATAGTGCAGCCGCTTGAGGTTGCTTGCCTCGCCCAACTTTTCGTACTCGCTGAGTTGAACGCCATCCAGGCCCACGATCAGTGTTTTGGGCTGAAGCACCTGGGGTGTCGGCTCGCAACCCGCCAGCAAGGCACAGAGCAGCAAAAGCGTTCGGTAACGAGGCATCGCTTGGCATCCTGAGTTCACATGACCTCAGCATTGCAGCAGGGCGCCCCGCCCACAACTGGTAAAACTGCCAGGTGATTTGATCCGCGGCCTGTGCTCCCTTAAGCTACGCGTATTCATCGGATGATTGGTTGAATGGACATGAACAGCGAATTGACCAAACGGTCGCTGGTCGAACTCGCCGTGGAGCGCATGCGTGAGCGCATCCTTCAAGGCGACTGGCAGGTGGGGCAGCGCCTGCCCACCGAGCCTGAACTGGCCCTGCAGTTGGGCATCAGCCGTAATACCGTGCGTGAAGCCATGCGCGTTCTGGCCTTCAGTGGGCTGGTGGAAATTCGCCAGGGTGACGGCAGTTATCTGCGAACTTCCCAAGACCCGTTGCAGGCTGTGCAAGCGATGTCGCGCTGCACACTGGAACAGGCGCGGGAAACGCGGCACATCCTGGAAACCGAGGCCATCGGCCTGGCAGCACTACGCCGCACCGATGACGACCTGCAACGCCTGCGCGCGGCCCTGGAGGGTAGCGCCGAGCATTTTCATGGCGATGTCGATGCCTACGTCAGTTGCGACCTGGTGTTTCACCAATGCCTGATCGACGCGGCGCACAACCCGGCGCTTAGCGAGCTATACCGCTATTTCTCGGGTGTAGTGGCGACCGCGCTGCAGCACAACATGACCAGCGTGCCGCGCTGTCAGGCGACCTTCGACCTGCATGGGCAGATCCTCGACGCCATCGAACAACGCGATCCGGAGCGGGCCAAGCGCCTGAGCCAGACCCTCATCGAATCCTGAGAACGAGAAGGCCATGGCCGAACCAATGACCCGCCAAACCCCCGCCCGCGAGCGGGAACTCGATGAACTGCTGATCGATGCCGAAGCCGACGATGCCCAGGTTCAGCAGCCTGTGCTGTTGAAGCGGCCCTGGTTGCTACTGCTGGGGTTGGTGCTGGTGGCGCTGAACCTGCGGCCGGCGTTGTCGAGCATGGCGCCTGTGCTCGGCCTGGTCAGTGAAGGCCTTGGCCTGAGTGCTTCGCAGGCGGGTCTGCTGACGACATTGCCCGTGCTGTGCCTGGGGCTGTTTGCCCCGTTGGCGCCGATCCTTGCTCGGCGCTTTGGCAGCGAACGGGTGATCCTCGGCATCCTGCTGACCCTGGCGCTGGGCATCGTGGTACGCAGCACGCTGGGCGAGACCGGGGTGTTCATTGGCAGTGTGATGGCCGGCGCCAGTATCGGCATCATCGGCGTGCTGTTGCCAGGCATCGTCAAGCGCGACTTCCCAAGGCATGCGGGAACCTTGACCGGTGTCTACACCATGGCCCTGTGCCTTGGTGCCGCCATGGCGGCTGGCGCCACGGTGCCGTTGACTCAGCACTTTGACGGCAGCTGGGCGCTCGGCCTGGGCTTCTGGATGGTCCCGGCCCTGCTGGCAATGCTGGTCTGGCTGCCCCAGGCGCGCCAGGGCCATGGCCTGCACAAGGTGGCCTACAGGGTGCGGGGCTTGTGGCGTGATCCGCTGGCTTGGCAGGTCACCCTGTACATGGGGCTGCAATCGTCGCTGGCGTATATCGTGTTCGGCTGGTTGCCGTCGATTCTCATCGGCCGCGGCCTGAGCCCGACCGAGGCTGGCCTGGTGTTGTCCGGCTCGGTGATTGTGCAGCTGGTCAGCTCGCTCAGTGCACCCTGGCTGGCTACCCGTGGCAAGGACCAGCGACTGGCGATCGTCATGGTCATGCTGATCACCCTGGCTGGCCTGTTCGGCTGCCTGTACGCGCCGCTTTCAGGGCTGTGGGGCTGGGCAGTGTTGTTGGGCTTGGGGCAGGGCGGCACGTTTGCCCTGGCGTTGACGCTGATCGTGCTGCGTTCCAGGGACGCCCACGTGGCTGCGAACCTGTCGAGCATGGCCCAGGGTGTGGGTTACACCCTGGCGTCCATGGGGCCGTTTGCGGTAGGCCTGGTGCATGACTTGACCGGGGGCTGGGCGGCGGTGGGATGGATTTTCGCCGTACTGGGGGTGGGCGCCATCGTGTTTGGGCTGGGGGCAGGGCGGGCGCTGCATGTGCAGGTGAGCAGCGAGAAGGTCTGAGACTGTTTAGCCAGTGCCGGCCCTTGCGCGATCCGGCTTGCCCCGCGCAAGGGCCGGCACTGGCTAAAGCAATCGGGGCAGATTATCGTGCAACCTTCAATCCCAGGACGCACCAGCCCATGAGCGATGCCAACCGCGATCTGATCACCCGCTTCTATCAAGCCTTCCAGCGCCTGGACGCCGAAGCCATGGTGGCCTGCTACAGCGACGACATCGTCTTCAGCGACCCGGTGTTCGGCACCTTGCGCGGCCGCGATGCGGGCGACATGTGGCGCATGCTCACCACCCGCGCCAGGGACTTTTCCCTGGCCTTCGACCAGGTTCGCGCCGACGAGCGCAGCGCCGGGGCACATTGGGTGGCGACTTACCTGTTCAGCCAGACGGGCCGCACGGTAGTCAATGATATCCAGGCGCGGTTCGTCATCCGCGACGGGCTGATCTGCCAGCATGACGACCGCTTCGACCTGTGGCGCTGGTCGCGGCAGGCGCTGGGCGTGCCGGGCATGCTGCTGGGCTGGTCGCCGATGCTGCAGAACAAGGTACGCCAGCAGGCGTTCAAAGGGCTGCGCACGTTCCAGCAGTCGCGTTGAGCGGTTAAGCTGTCGGCTTTGCGATCAGTCAGAAGCCCCGTGAGCGAAGCCGCCGAAACCCCCACTTGCAAACCTTGGTATGTGTACCTGGTGCGTGCCGCCAATGGTTCGTTGTACTGCGGCATCAGTGACGACCCGCAGCGGCGTTTCGTGGCACATCAGAAAGGGCAGGGGGCGCGGTATTTCAAGACCAGCCCGGCGCAGGCTCTGGTCTATGTGGAACAATGGCCGGACAAAGGCCAGGCATTGCGCCAGGAGCGGCTGGTGAAGAAGCTGCGCAAGTCGGCCAAGGAGGCGTTGGTCGCCTCCTATGCCGGCAGCTGATCAGTCCTTGCGACGCTTGAGCTGATCGACCAGCTGCGTGGGCAGGCCCTTGATGATCAAGGTACCGGCCACCTCGTCATATTCAACCTTGTCCCCCAGCAGGTGCGCCTCGAAGCTGATCGACAGGCCTTCGGCCCGGCCAGTGAAGCGGCGGAACTGGTTGAGGGTGCGTTTGTCTGCCGGAATCTCCGGCGACAGGCCGTAGTCCTTGTTGCGGATGTGGTCGTAGAACGCCTTGGGGCGGTCTTCGTCGATCAGGCTGGACAGCTCATCCAGGGCCACCGGCTCACCCAGTTTGGTCTGGCTGGTGGCGTACTCGACCAGGGTCTGGGTCTTCTCGCGGGCGGCTTCTTCGGGCAGGTCTTCGCTTTCGACGAAATCGCTGAAGGCCTTGAGCAGGGTACGGGTTTCACCCGGGCCGTCGACGCCTTCCTGGCAGCCGATGAAGTCGCGGAAGTAGTCCGAGACCTTCTTGCCGTTCTTGCCCTTGATGAACGAGATGTACTGTTTGGAGTTCTGGTTGTTCTTCCACTCCGACAGGTTGATGCGCGCCGCCAGGTGCAACTGGCCCAGGTCCAGGTGCCGCGACGGCGTTACGTCCAGTTCGGCGTTCACGGCCACGCCCTCACTGTGGTGCAGCAGGGCGATGGCCAGGTAATCGGTCATGCCTTGCTGGTAGTGGGCGAACAGGACGTGGCCGCCGGTGGAAAGGTTGGATTCCTCCATCAGCTTTTGCAGGTGTTCAACGGCCACGCGGCTGAACGCTGCAAAGTCCTTTTCCGCATCCAGGTACTGCTTCAGCCAGCCGCTCAGCGGGTAGGCGCCGGATTCGCCGTGGAAGAACCCCCAGGCTTTGCCCTGCTTGGCGTTGTAGCTGTCGTTGAGGTCGGCCAACAGGTTTTCGATAGCGTCCGATGCGCCCAGCTCGGTATCCCGTGCATGGAGCACGGCGGGGCTGCCATCGGGCTTCTTGTCGATCAGGTGAACGATGCAGTGACGGATTGGCATGGAATTCTCGGTGAGTCGGGGGCGCCCAGGCGCCGCGCTGCAAAAGTCGTCAAGTTTAACTCAGACGGCAGGTGATGCAGTGGCCGGATGTTGGCAGAAATGCCGGTTGTTGATTTTTTGTTCAATTTTTTGCGATTTCGGCTAAAACCCCCGAAAAACCTGCACTAAATTGATGCGGGCAGCGGATATTTATCCATTCCTGTGGTAGCTTTGCGCGGTCTTGCGCACCTCGGGTGGCGCATTGCTGGCAGCGTGCTTGCGCCGTGTCGAACCAAACGCCGATTTACGCATCTACATGCCCGATTGGCGCGGCCCTCCAGAATTCAGGGGCTGGCCCGATAACGTCGTAGAGCGCTGCATAACCACTGAATTTGATAGGGAAGGAACACCACCATGGCATTGACCAAAGACCAACTGATTGCCGATATCGCCGAGTCGATCGCTCAGCCGAAAGCCACCGCCAAAAACGCTCTGGAGCAACTGGGCCAGATCGTTGCCGACCAACTGGAAAACGGCGCTGAAATCACCCTCCCAGGCATCGGCAAGCTGAAAGTCTCCGAGCGTCCTGCCCGTACCGGCCGCAACCCTTCGACTGGCGCTGCCATCGAAATCGCTGCCAAGAAAGTCGTCAAGTTCGTCCCAGCCAAATCGCTGACCGACGCCATCAACAAGTAATTTGTTGAAGCTTTGACAAAACCGCGCCCGGCTTGCCCGGGCGCGGTTTTTTCATGCCTGTGATTTACGCGCGGCGTGCCAGGCCTGGCGCGCGCCCGTGTCATGGAAGCTCCAGGCGACCATGCGGCTCTGCTTCTGCCCCTGGCCCATCTCGATGATGCGCACAGCCTTTGCGCCGGCCTTCTTCAGCGCCGCTTCGATGCCGGGCAGGTTACTGGCCTTGGACACCAGGCTGGTGAACCACAGCACCTGCTGCGCGTATTGCACGCTTTCGCCGACCAGTTGGCTGACGAAACGAATCTCGCCCCCCTCACACCACAGCTCGTTGTTTTGCCCGCCGAAGTTGAGCACGGGCAGCTTGCGCTTTGGGTCCTGTTTGCCGAGGTTCTTCCACTTGCGCTGGCTGCCACGGGTGGCTTCCTCGCGTGAGGCATGGAAGGGTGGGTTGCACAGGGTCAGGTCGAAACGTTCCTCCGCTTGCAGCAGGCCTGCGAGGATGTGCCTGGGGTTGTCCTGCTGGCGCAGGGCTATGCCTTTGCTCAGGCCATTGGCCTGAACGATCGCCTTGGCCGAGGCCAGTGCCACCGGGTCGATGTCCGAGCCAAGGAAGCGCCAGCGGTAATCGCTGTGGCCGAGCAGGGGGTAGATGCAGTTGGCACCCACACCGATGTCCAGTGCGCGTATCTGGGCACCCTTGGGCACTTCGCCGGCGTTGTCCTCGGCCAGCAGGTCGGCGGCGACATGCAGGTAGTCGGCGCGGCCAGGGATGGGCGGGCACAGGTAGTCGGCGGGGATGTCCCAGTGCTGAATGCCGTACTGCGCCTTGAGCAGCGCACGGTTGAACACCCGTACGGCTTCGGGGTTGGCGAAGTCGATACTGGGTTTGCCGTGGGGGTTGGTGATGGTGAAGCGGGCCAGGTCAGGGTGCGCCTTGATCAGGCTGGGGAAGTCGTAGCGGCCCTGGTGGCGGTTGCGCGGGTGCAGGGTGGGTTTCTGGGTCATGCTTGAATCCAAATGAGCATCGCTGGCCTTGGGGCCGCTGTGCGGCCCATTCGCGGCACAAGGCCGCTCCCACAGGATAGTGATGTTGGCGATAGCACCACTATCCTGTGGGAGCGGCCTTGTGCCGCGAACGAGGGCGAAGCCCTCGCCGGTCAGATCAGCAATATCAGGTTACAGCGCCGCAATCCGCGCATGCTGTTCGGTGAAGTTGGCCAGGGCCTGCTCGGCCTCAGCCAGCTTGGCGCGCTCTTTCTCGATCACCGCAGGCGGTGCCTTGTCGACGAAGGCGGCGTTGGACAGCTTGCCGCCCACCCGTTGCACTTCGCCTTGCAGGCGCTGGATTTCCTTGTTCAGGCGAGCCAGCTCGGCGTCTTTGTCGATCAGGCCAGCCATCGGTACCAATACCTGCAGGTCGCCGACCAGGGCGGTAGCGGACAGCGGGGCTTCGTCGGCGTCACCGAGCACGGTGAACGACTCGACCTTGGCCAGCTTCTTCAACAGGGCTTCGTTTTCCTGCAGGCGACGCTGGTCGTCGGCGTTGGCGTTCTTCAGGAACAGCGGCAATGGCTTGCCCGGGCCGATGTTCATCTCGGCGCGAATATTGCGCAGGCCGACCATCAGCTCCTTGAGCCATTCGATGTCGCCTTCGGCGGCGGCGTCGATGCGGCTGTCGTTAGCCACTGGCCACGGCTGCAGCATGATGGTCTTGCCGTCGATGCCGGCCAGCGGCGCGATGCGCTGCCAGATTTCTTCGGTGATGAACGGCATGAACGGGTGCGCCAGGCGCAGCGCCACTTCCAGCACGCGCACCAGGGTGCGACGGGTGCCGCGGGCGCGCTCGACCGGGGCGTTTTCGTCCCACAGTACCGGCTTGGACAGCTCCAGGTACCAGTCGCAGTACTGGTTCCAGATGAACTCGTACAGCGCCTGGCTGGCCAGGTCGAAGCGGAACTGCTCGAGCTGGCGGGTCACTTCGGCTTCGGTGCGCTGCAGCTGCGAGATGATCCAGCGGTCGGCCAGCGACAGCTCGTAGGCTTCGCCGTTCTGGCCGCAGTCCTCGCCCTTGTCCAGCACGTAGCGGGCGGCGTTCCAGATCTTGTTGCAGAAGTTGCGGTAGCCTTCGACGCGGCCCATGTCGAACTTGATGTCGCGGCCGGTAGAGGCCAGCGAGCAGAAGGTGAAGCGCAGGGCGTCGGTGCCGTAGCTGGCAATGCCTTCGGGGAACTCGGCCTTGGTCTGCTTGGCGATCTTCTCGGCAAGCTTTGGCTGCATCATGCCGCTGGTGCGTTTTTCCAGCAGGGCGTCCAGGGTGATGCCGTCGACGATGTCCAGCGGGTCCAGCACGTTGCCCTTGGACTTGGACATCTTCTGGCCCTGGCCGTCACGGACCAGGCCGTGCACGTACACGGTCTTGAACGGGACCTGCGGGGTGCCATCTTCGTTCTTGATCAGGTGCATCGTCAGCATGATCATCCGGGCAACCCAGAAGAAGATGATGTCGAAGCCGGTAACCAGCACGTCGGTGGAGTGGAACTTCTTGAGGAATTCGGTCTGCTCAGGCCAGCCAAGGGTGGAGAAGGTCCACAGCCCCGAGCTGAACCACGTGTCGAGCACGTCGTCGTCCTGGCGCAGCACCACATCCGCACCCAGGTTGTGCTTGGCGCGCACTTCGGCTTCGTCGCGGCCGACATAGACCTGGCCGGCCTCGTCGTACCAGGCCGGGATGCGGTGGCCCCACCACAGCTGACGGCTGATGCACCAGTCCTGAATGTCACGCATCCACGAGAAGTACATGTTTTCGTATTGCTTGGGCACGAACTGGATGCGGCCATCTTCCACGGCGGCAATCGCAGGCTCGGCCAGCGGCTTGGTGGATACGTACCACTGGTCGGTCAGCCACGGCTCGATGATGGTGCCGGAGCGGTCGCCTTTCGGCACTTTCAGGGCGTGGTCGTCGATGCTGACCAACAAGCCCTGGGCGTCCATGTCGGCGACGATCTGCTTGCGCGCGACGAAACGGTCGAGGCCAGCGTACTGGGCGGGCAGGCGGGTATCGGCCTGCTCGTTGACGCTGCCGTCGAGGTTGAAGGCCTGGGCGGCAGGCAGCACCAAGGCGTTCTTGTCGAAGATGTTGAGCAGCGGCAGGTTGTGGCGCTTGCCGACTTCATAGTCGTTGAAGTCGTGGGCCGGGGTGATCTTCACGCAGCCGGTGCCGAACTCAGGGTCGCAGTAATCATCGGCGATGATCGGGATGCGACGGCCGACCAGCGGCAGTTCGACGAACTTGCCGATCAGCGCCTGGTAGCGCTCATCGTTCGGGTTGACGGCTACCGCAGCGTCACCCAGCAGAGTTTCCGGACGGGTGGTGGCCACTACCAGGTAGTCTTTGCCTTCGGCGGTCTTGGCGCCGTCGGCCAGCGGGTAGCGCAGGTTCCACAGGTGGCCTTTCTCGTCGTGGTTTTCCACTTCGAGGTCGGAGATGGCGGTGTGCAGTTTGGTGTCCCAGTTGACCAGGCGCTTGCCGCGGTAGATCAGGCCGTCTTCGTGCAGGCGCACGAAGGCTTCCTTGACGGCGTCGGACAAGCCGTCGTCCATGGTGAAGCGTTCGCGGCTCCAGTCTACCGACGAGCCCAGGCGACGGATCTGACGGCTGATGTTGCCGCCGGACTGCTCCTTCCATTCCCAGACCTTGTCCAGGAAGGCTTCACGGCCGAGGTCGTGACGGTTCTGGCCCTTGGCCTCGAGCTGACGCTCGACCAGCATCTGGGTAGCGATACCGGCGTGGTCGGTACCTGGCTGCCACAGGGTGTCGCGGCCTTGCATGCGACGGAAACGGATCAGGGCGTCCATGATCGCGTTGTTGAAACCGTGGCCCATGTGCAGGCTGCCCGTCACGTTCGGTGGCGGGATCATGATGGTGTAGGACTCGCCTGCACCTTGTGGAGCGAAATAGTTCTCGGACTCCCAGGTGTTGTACCAGGAAGTTTCGATGGCGTGCGGCTGGTAGGTCTTATCCATGCGCGGCGGGACCCTGTGCATTTATTCGGGAAAGCCGGGAAGTATAACCAAGGTGGGGGTTTGAGGCGACAGCTGTGCTTGTGTTGCTGCCCTGGCCTCATCGCCGGCAAGCCGGCTCCACACTGGTTGCAGCGCTGCAAATCCTGTGGGAGCCGGCTTGCCGGCGATGGGGCCGGTACAGGCTTACTCAGAGCGCTTGATCAGCCGCTCGATGCGGGCATCGAGGCGGCGTTTGATCTCGGTCTCGATATGCGGGGTAAAGTCATTGATCACGTCTTGCATGATCAATTGCGCCGCGGCGCGCAGCTCGGCTTCCAAGTGCAGCAGGGTGTCCTGGCGGCGGGTCTGCGAATCTTCTTCGGGCGCCGCCTCGGCGGGCGCGGCGATCGGTTCAGGCGCTGGTAAGGTGTTGCCGGCCGGTGTGTCCAGCAACAGCGGGATCTGCTCCACGGTCTCGGTCAGTAGCGGCGGCTGCAGGTCGGAATCGCCCAGCAGCTGGCGAATGGACTCCAGGTCGTCGAGCAGATGGGCGGAATCGGGTAGGGCGGAAGGCTTGTCCATCGTCGTTAAAGTCGCTGTAAGCGGTGGTCTTGCAGAGCATAGCCCTGTTCGCGGTAGAAACGGAATCGTTCGCGGGCTGATTGGCGGATGGTCGCCTCCTCGACAACGATCTCGGCCACCCGCTCGAACTGCCCGACAAAGCCGGGCACATCGGCGCCCAGGTTGATCAGCAGGTCGCGGTGTTCGCCAGCGCTCTCGGCGTTGAGGCCTAGCGCCACCGGCGCATCGGCATGCAGCTCGGCGAGGTCATGCGGCACGAAGGCTTCACCCTTGAAACGCCACAGGCGCAGGTCCAGCTCGCTGCGCTGCTCGGCGTCCTGGCAGTGCAGATAGACCCGGTGGCCGAGGCGCCAGGCCTTCTCGCACAGCTTGCAGGCGAAATCCAGCCGCGCCGACAACGCATCGGTGGGCAGAATGTAGAAATCGACTTTGCTCATGGTTCGGTCTGCCGGCCGGTAGTGCCTGGGGCACCACCGGCCTTATGGCATCACGCGCTGGCGCGATCGAGCAGGTACTGGGTCAGCAGCGGTACCGGGCGGCCAGTGGCGCCTTTGTCCTTGCCACCGCTAACCCACGCGGTGCCGGCGATGTCCAGGTGCGCCCAGTTGTAGGCCTTGGCGAAGCGCGACAGGAAGCAGCCTGCAGTGATGGTGCCGGCCTTGGGCCCACCGATGTTGCCCATGTCGGCGAACGGGCTGTCCAGCTGTTCCTGATACTCGTCGAACAGCGGCAGCTGCCAGGCGCGGTCGTCGGCACGCTTGCCGGCGTCGAGCAGTTGGCTGACCAGGTCATCGTTGTTGCCCATCAGGCCCGAGGTGTGGCTGCCCAGGGCGACGATGCACGCGCCGGTCAGGGTGGCGATGTCGATCACCGCCTGCGGCTTGAAGCGCTCGGCGTAGGTCAGGGTGTCGCACAGCACCAGCCGGCCTTCGGCGTCGGTGTTGAGGATTTCTACGGTCTGCCCGCTCATGGTGGTGACGATGTCGCCCGGGCGGGTGGCGCCGCCGCTTGGCATGTTCTCGGCACAGGCCAGCAGGCACACCAGGTTGATCGGCAGTTGCAGCTCGAGGACCGCGCGCAGGGTGCCGAACACGCTGGCAGCGCCGCACATGTCGTACTTCATTTCATCCATGCCGGCGCCTGGCTTGAGGCTGATGCCGCCGGTATCGAAGGTAATGCCCTTGCCCACCAGCACGAACGGCTTGTCGGCCTTCTTGCCGCCCTGATAGTTGAGCACGATCAGGCGCGGTGGCTGGTCGCTGCCCTGGCCCACCGCGTAGAACGCGCCCATGCCCAGGTCCTTGATCTTCTTGTCGTCCAGCACGTCGACCTTCAGGCCTTTGTGGGCCTTGCCCAGCTCTTTGGCCTGTTCGGCGAGGAAGCTTGGGTGGCACAGGTTCGGCGGCAGGTTGCCCAGGTCGCGGGTGAATGCCATGCCGGTGGCGATGGCGCTGGCATGCTTGACCGCACGCTCGACCTCGGCCAGGCCAGCTTTTTCGGCCAGCAGGGTGATTTTTTTCAGGGCGCGTGGTTCGGCCTTCTGGCTCTTGAAACGGTCGAACACGTATTCGCCGTCGAGCAGGGTTTCGGCCAGCAGGCGGTATTTGCCGTAATGGGCATCGCGGTTGTTGACGGCGATGTCGTCCAGCGCCAGCACGGCGTCGGCGCCGTTCAGGCCTTTGAGCACGCCTGCGACGCTGCCGACCAGTTTGCGCCAGGCGCGGTCACCGAGGGCTTCGTCCTTGCCGCTGCCTACCAGCAGCACGCGCTCGGCCTTGAGGCCCGGCAGGCCTTGCAGCAGCAGGGTCTGGCCGGGCTTGCCGGCCAGGTCGCCACGCTTGAGCACGGCGCTGATGGCGCCGTCGGCAGCCTGGTCGACGGCTTTGGCCACGGCGCCGAGCTTGCGCCCTTCACCGACCGCTATGACCAGAGTGGCGGTTTTTACGGATGCAGCAGCTACGCTTTTTACAACCAGTTCCATGTCAGGGTCCCCGAATGATCTGTGCAGTTGGCGCTTTGAACTCTCGCGCTCTGGGCGGGCCTGGCCGCGTGGTCGCGTACCAGTGGAAAAGCTGCCAGTTTGAGCCTCCGGCAAGTGTGCTGACAACCCCGTTGTCCGCCTTCATGCGAGGCCAAGTGACAGGCGCAGTCAATCACAGGATAATGCGCGCACTTTACATGGAGGTTCGCCCCCGGCGAACCGGCATTGGTCTTGGCTGTCGTAAGCCTTTGTTAGGCAGTCCGCCCCTGACAACCCAGGAGTGTCTGGTTTGATCGTCTTTCGTTATCTGTCCCGCGAGGTCCTCGTGACCTTGAGCGCCGTCAGCGCTGTGCTGCTGGTGATCATCATGAGCGGGCGCTTCATCAAGTACCTGGCCCAGGCGGCCCAGGGCGTGCTCGACCCGAGCGTGCTGTTCCTGATCATGGGCTTCCGCCTGCCTGGCTTCTTGCAACTGATCCTGCCACTGGGGCTGTTCCTCGGCATTCTGCTGGCCTACGGCCGGCTGTACCTGGAAAGCGAAATGACGGTGCTCTCGGCCACTGGCATGAGCCAGCAACGCCTGCTCGGCATGACCATGGCACCCGCTGCGCTGGTCGCGCTGCTGGTGGCGTGGCTGAGCCTGAGCCTGGCGCCGCTGGGTGTTGCCCAGGTGCAGAAGATCATTGGCCAGCAGGACGCCCTGACCGAGTACGACACCCTGGTGCCGGGCCGCTTCCAGACCTTGCGCGATGGTTCGCGGGTGACCTACACCGAGCAGCTGACCGATGACCGCAGCAACCTCACCGGTGTGTTCATCTCCGAAAAACGCTTCAACCAGGACAAGACCAAGGACCGTGCACCGTCTGTGCTGGTGGCCGAAAAGGGCCACCAGGAAGTACAGGCCGATGGCAACCGCTACCTGGTACTGCAGAACGGCTACCGCTATGACGGCAACCCGGGCCAGGCCGACTACCGTGCGATCAAGTACGACACCTACGGCGTGCTGCTGCCCAAGCCGGAAGTGAGCGAGGAAGTGACCGAGCGCGAAGCCATCCCTACCTCGCAACTCATCGGCCAGGAAGGGCTACGTGAACGTGCCGAGCTGCAATGGCGTATTTCGCTGCCGATCCTGGTATTCATCGTGACCCTGCTGGCCGTGCCGCTGGCCAGGGTCAACCCACGCCAGGGCCGCTTCCTCAAGCTGCTGCCGGCGATTCTTCTGTACATGGCCTACCTGACGATGCTGATTTCCGTTCGTGGCGCCCTGGAGAAAGGCAAATTGCCGATCGCCTTGGGCATGTGGTGGGTGCATGGCCTGTTCCTGCTCATCGGCCTTGCGCTGATGTACTGGGAGCCGCTGCGCCTCAAGCGCGCCGCCCGCCGTGCGGAGGTGGCCCATGGTTAAGCTCGACCGCTATATCGGCATGAGTGTGCTGGTGGCCATTCTGGCCGTGCTGGGCATTATTCTCGGGTTGGCGTCGCTGTTCGCCTTCATCGATGAAATGAGCGACCTGAGCGACACCTACACCGTGCTGGATGCCGGCTGGTTCACGCTGCTCACCGCGCCCCGTCGGCTCTATGACATGTTGCCAATGGCGGCCCTGATCGGCTGCCTGATCGGCCTGGGCAGCCTGGCCAGCAACAGCGAACTGACCATCATGCGTGCCGCTGGCGTCTCCATCGGGCGTATCGTCTGGGCGGTGATGAAGCCGATGCTGGTGCTGATGCTGGTCGGCCTGCTGATCGGCGAATACGTGGCACCGGTCAGCGAGAACAAGGCCCAGGCCGATCGTTCGCTGGCCCAGGGGGGCGGTGAGGCACAGAGCTCCAAACGTGGCATGTGGCACCGCCAGGGCGACGAATTCGTGCACATCAACTCGGTGCAGCCAAACGGCCTGCTGCTGGGTGTGACCCGCTATCGCTTCGACGACGAGCGCAAGATCGTCACCTCCAGCTTCGCCCGCCGCGCCCGCTATGAGAACGATCACTGGGTGCTCAACGATGTCAGCACCACTTACTTCCGTGGCGACCACACCGAAGTGATCAAGAGCCCTGAAGAGCAGTGGGATGTCTCGGTCACCCCGCAACTGCTCAACACCGTGGTGCTGGCGCCGGAGTCGCTGTCGATCACCGGCCTGTGGGACTACATCCACTACTTGTCCGACCAGGGGCTGAACAATGCCCGTTACTGGCTAGCGTTCTGGACCAAGGTGCTGCAGCCGGCAGTTACCGCTGCATTGGTGCTGATGGCGATTTCCTTCATCTTCGGCCCGCTGCGTTCGGTGACGCTCGGCCAGCGCGTGTTCACCGGCGTGCTGGTGGGCTTCGTGTTCCGTATTGCCGGCGACCTGCTTGGCCCTTCGAGCCAGGTGTTCGGCTTCCCGCCCCTGTTGGCGGTGCTGATCCCTGCGGGCATCTGTGCCCTGGCGGGTGTCTGGTTGTTGCGACGGGCGGGTTGATGGCCTGAACTGCATGAAGAGCCGACCCCAGGGTCGGCTTTTTTGTGGCTGTGGCCCTATCGCCGGCAAGCCAGCTTCCACAGGAATCACATCGATCCGAATCCTGTGTTGCACCTGTGGGAGCTGGCTTGCCGGCGATAAGGCCATAGCAGGCAACACAAGGCTCAAGTCATTTCTTTTGCTTCGGCACCCGAACCAGCTGGCTCTGCGAATAGATGTCATGCCAGCCGCGCTTGCGCTTGTCGATCAAGGACCAGAAGAAGCCCAGCCCCAGGCACAGCCACGACGCAATCGACACGATAAACCGTAACAGCGCCTGCCACAGGCTGATTGCGCTGCCATCGGCGTTCTGCACACGCACGCCCCATACCTGCATACCCAGGGTCTGCCCGCCATGGGTCCAGAACTTGGCAAAAAAACCAAACAGTGCAAAGAGCAGGATCGTCGACAGCAGCGGATCGCCATCCAATGCGCCGGCATCGGTCAACTCACGCATGCGGGCCTCACCGATGACCGCCATCTGGATCATCTTGTACGCGCCTGCGGTGACGATCAGCAGCGCCGTGCACAGCAGAAAATCGTAGAACATCGCCGCCAGGCGCCGGCCAAGGCCGACCGGGGGGAATTCACCCTGGGGTGACAGCAGAGGTTTGGACATGCAGGACGGCTCCGAGTGGCGAAGCCGCCATTCTACGGGCAAAAAAAAGCCCCTGCACGGGGCAGGGGCTTTCTTCGAAGTCGTGCGGCTTAGCCGAGGACTTGAACCTTGTCAGCCTGCAGGCCTTTCTGGCCCTGGACGGCTTCGAAAGTGACCTTCTGGCCTTCTTTCAGGCTCTTGAAGCCGTTACCTTCGATAGCACGGAAGTGCACGAACAGATCAGCACCGCTTTCTGGGGTGATGAAGCCGTAACCTTTTTCGTCATTGAACCACTTGACGGTACCGTTCTGACGCTCAGCCATTGTCTTATTTCCTATGAAGCTTAAATTTTAATGACAGTTTCTTTCACGTTATTAGATAGTGAAAGATTACTGGGCTGGGTTGCAGGAAAGTAAGTCACGTCGAACGGGTTGTAGCAAATTGCGGCTACTGGCCCAGGTCACGAACTGTTGCGACCCATGCAAACACAGTGCTGTGACTCTACGCCAACTCCCAAGAAAAAAACAAGCCCTGGGTCAACTGGAAAATCGCGCTTTTTTCGGCTAGCGGCTGGCACGTCGCAAACGGCATGGCGCCTGGCCTGGCGGCATGTTCAAAAGTTATTGGGAAGGTTCGAAATCGAATAAGTAGAACCCTCCCGCAAACCTCATGTCATGTCTTCAGCCGCGGTAGTAACGTTGCGCCACAAAAGGCATTTTACTGACTTTCAAGGCAACCTTCTTGCCGCGCACGAGTGCAAACAAGGGTGTGTCGAGCGCGGCATGTTCGATATCGACATAACCCATTGCAACCGGCGCGCCAAGTGTCGGGCCAAAGCCGCCACTGCACACTTTGCCAACGGGTTTATCCGACGCGTCGACAATCTCTGCACCTTCGCGCACTGGCGTACGCTCCTGCGGCAGCAGGCCTACACGCTTGCGCGCCACGCCGGCTTGCTGCTGCGCAAAGATCGCCTCGGCACCGGGGAAGCCGCCCGCGCGCGCGCCGTCTGCGCGACGCACCTTGGAAACGGCCCAGAGCAGGCTGGCCTCGACCGGCGTAGTCTCGGTGTTCATGTCATGGCCATACAGGCACAGGCCCGCTTCAAGGCGCAACGAGTCGCGGGCGCCCAGGCCGATCGGCTGCACTTCTGGCTCGGCCAGCAGGCGCCGGGCCAAGGCCTCGGCAGCGCCAACCGGTACCGAAATCTCGTAGCCGTCTTCGCCGGTGTAGCCCGAACGGCTGACAAAGCAGTCTTCACCCAGCAGGGTCACAGGCCGGAACTGCATGAACGTCATGCCGGCCACTTCCGGTGCCAGGCGCTCCAGCACCTTGACCGCGGCCGGGCCTTGCAGGGCGAGCAGAGCCCGTTTTTCGAACAGCGGTTGAATCTCGCAGCGGCCAGCGATGTGCTGCTGCAGGTGGGCCAGGTCCTGGTCCTTGCAGGCGGCGTTTACAACCAGGAACAGCGTGTCGTCACCCAGGTTGGCGACCATCAGGTCGTCGAGGATACCGCCTTGCTCGTTGGTGAACATGGCATAGCGCTGCATGCCTACCGGCAAGTCGACGATATCCACCGGCACCAGGCTTTCCAGAGCCAGGGCTGCGTCCTTGCCGCGCAGGATGATCTGGCCCATGTGCGAGACATCGAACAGCCCGGCCTGCTCGCGGGTGTGCAGGTGTTCCTTGAGCACGCCCAGCGGGTACTGCACCGGCATGTCGAAGCCGGCGAATGGCACCATGCGCGCGCCCAGTTCCAGGTGCAGGGCGTGCAGCGGGGTCTTGTGCAGTGTTTCGGACATCGGTGACTCCTCAGGTTTAGTGTCGGGTCAACATTCGATGATGTTGACGGCCAGACCGCCGCGGGCGGTCTCCTTGTATTTGCTTTTCATGTCGGCGCCGGTCTGGCGCATGGTGCGGATGACCTTGTCTAGCGACACGTAATGCTGCCCGTCGCCGCGCAAGGCCATGCGCACCGCGTTGATGGCCTTCACCGAGCCCATGGCGTTGCGCTCGATGCAAGGCACCTGGACTAGCCCGCCAATTGGGTCGCAGGTCAGGCCGAGGTTGTGTTCCATGCCAATCTCGGCGGCGTTCTCCACTTGTTGCACACTGCCGCCCATCACTTCGCACAAGGCCCCGGCGGCCATCGAGCAGGCCACGCCGACCTCGCCCTGGCAGCCGACCTCGGCCCCGGAAATCGAGGCGTTTTCCTTGTACAGGATGCCGATCGCCGCAGCGGTGAGCAGAAAGCGCACCACGCCGTCCTCACTGGCACCCGGGACGAAGCGCATGTAGTAGTGCAGCACTGCCGGGACGATGCCCGCCGCCCCGTTGGTCGGTGCGGTGACCACGCGCCCGCCGTAGGCGTTTTCCTCGTTTACCGCGAGGGCGTACAGGTTGACCCAGTCCAATACCGACAACGCATCGCGCAGGTTGGCTTCCGGGTGCTGGCTGAGTTGGCGGTACAGGGCCGGCGCGCGGCGCTTGACCTTGAGCCCGCCGGGCAGGATGCCCTCATGCCGGTAGCCGGCCTCGACGCAGTCCTGCATCACCTGCCAGATCCGCAGCAGGCCGGCACGTGTTTCGGCCTCCGGGCGCCAAGCGGCCTCGTTGGCCAGCATCACCTGGCTCACCGACAAGTGCTGCGCGGTGCAATGCCCGAGCAGCGCCTTGGCCGTGGTGAACGGGTAGGTCAATACGGTGCTGTCCTCGACGATGCGGTCCTGCCCGGCGGCATCTTGGTCGACCACGAAACCCCCGCCGACCGAGTAGTACTCGCGGCTGCGGATTTGCAATCCGGCGGCGTCGAAGGCTCGGAAGATCATGCCGTTGGGGTGATACGCCAGCGGTTTGCGGATCAGCGCCAGGTGCTGCTTCTCGACGAAGGCGATCTGGTGTTCGCCGAGCAGGTGCAGCTGGCCGCTGCTGCGGATGGCCTGCAGGCGGGCGGGGATGGATTCGGTATCGACGGTGTCGGGGTGCTCGCCTTCAAGGCCGAGCAACACCGCCTTGTCGCTGCCGTGGCCCTTGCCGGTGGCGCCCAGCGAGCCATACAGCTCGGCCTTGACGCTGACAGTGCTGGCCAGCAGGCCGTCACGGCGCAGGCCTTCGGCGAAGCGCGCGGCGGCGCGCATCGGGCCGACCGTGTGGGAACTGGAGGGGCCGATGCCGATCTTGAACAGGTCGAAGACGCTCAGGGACATTGCTTGTTCCCTCCGGAGAGTAAAGGCGAGTGCTGCGCACTCGATCGCTGGCAAGCCAGCTCCCACAGGTACTGCACCAGTCTGGGAAGCACTGGAGACCCTGTGGGAGCCGGCTTGCCGGCGATGAGGCCGCAGAGCCTGGTCAGGCGTCCTGATAGCTCTCGATCGACGGGCAGGCGCACACCAGGTTGCGGTCACCAAACACGTTGTCGACCCTGCCCACCGGCGGCCAGTACTTGCTTTCCACCAGGCTCGCCAGCGGGTATACGGCCTGCTCGCGGCTGTAGCCATGTGCCCACTCGCCCACCAGCTCGGCTGCGGTATGCGGCGCGTTCTTCAATGGGTTGTCGTCCTTGTCCAGGCTGCCGTTTTCCACGGCGCGAATCTCTTCGCGGATCTGGATCATCGCGTCGCAGAAGCGGTCCAGCTCTTCCTTGGCTTCGCTTTCGGTCGGTTCGATCATCAGCGTACCGGCCACCGGGAATGACATGGTCGGGGCGTGGAAGCCGAAGTCGATCAGGCGCTTGGCAACGTCATCGACGCTGGTGCCGCTGGTGTCCTTGAGCGGGCGCAGGTCGAGGATGCACTCGTGGGCGACCAGGCCATTGCCACCGGTATACAGAACAGGATAGTGCTCTTCCAGCCGGCGGGCGATGTAGTTGGCGTTGAGGATCGCCATCTGCGAGGCGCGCTTGAGGCCGGCACCGCCCATCATGCGGATGTACATCCAGGTGATCGGCAAGATGCTGGCACTGCCGAACGGCGCGGCGCAGACGGCGCCCTCGCGGTTTTCCAGCTGCGCGTGGCCCGGCAGGAACGGTGCCAGGTGCGACTTGACGCCAATCGGGCCAACGCCTGGGCCGCCACCGCCGTGGGGGATGCAGAAGGTCTTGTGCAGGTTCAGGTGGGAAACGTCGCCGCCGAACTTGCCCGGGGCGCACAGGCCGACCATGGCATTCATGTTGGCGCCATCGATGTACACCTGGCCGCCGTTGTCATGGATGATCGCGCAGATCTCGCCGATCGCCTCCTCGAACACGCCGTGGGTGGACGGGTAGGTGATCATGATTGCCGCCAGGCGTTCGCGGTGCTCGATGGCCTTGGCGCGCAGGTCCTCTACATCGACGTTGCCACGCGCGTCACAGGCGGTGACCACCACACGCATGCCCGCCATGTGCGCAGTCGCCGGGTTGGTGCCGTGGGCCGAAGAAGGGATCAGGCAGATGTCGCGATGGCTGTCGCCGCGGCTGCGGTGGTAGGCACGGATGGCCAGAAGGCCTGCGTACTCGCCCTGTGAACCGGCGTTGGGCTGCAGCGACACGGCGTCATAGCCGGTGGCGGCGCATAGCATGGCTTCCAGCTCGGTGGTCATCTGCTGGTAGCCCTGGCTTTGCTCAGCCGGGGCGAACGGGTGCAGGTTGCCGAATTCGGCCCAGGTCACCGGGATCATTTCGCTGGCGGCATTGAGCTTCATGGTGCACGAACCCAGCGGGATCATGCTGCGGTCCAGCGCCAGGTCCTTGTCGGCCAGGCGGCGCAGGTAGCGCATCAGCTCGGTTTCGCTGTGGTAGCGGTTGAACACCGGGTGTTCTAGGATCGCCGACTGGCGCAGCAGGGCGGCCGGCAGGCGCGAGCCGGTGCTGGCGGCCACGGCGGTGAAGTCGGGTTGCGCCTGTTCGCCCGCGAACAGCTGCCATAGCGCCTCGACATCGGCCTGGGTGCTGGTTTCGTCGAGCGACAGGCCCAGGTGGGCGGCGTCGATCTGGCGCAGGTTGATGCGCTGGGCGCGAGCCTTGTCGTGCAGGCTGGCAGTGGCGCTGCCGGTGGCCAGGGTCAGGGTGTCGAAGGCGGTGTCGCCGACCACCTCCACGCCCAGGGTTTTCAGGCCGGCGGCGAGAATTGCTGTCAGCGCGTGGGTACGCTCGGCGATGCGCTTGAGGCCGGCAGGGCCGTGGTACACGGCGAACATGCTGGCGATGTTGGCCAGTAGCACCTGGGCGGTGCAGATGTTGCTGGTGGCCTTCTCGCGACGGATATGCTGTTCGCGCGTCTGCATGGCCAGGCGCAGGGCAGTCTTGCCGAAGCGGTCGATCGACACGCCGACCAAGCGGCCCGGCATGTCGCGTTTGAAGGCGTCACGGGTGGCGAAGTAGGCCGCGTGCGGGCCACCAAAGCCCAGTGGCACGCCAAAGCGCTGGGCGCTGCCAATGGCCACGTCGGCCTCGAACTCGCCCGGCGGGGTCAGCAGGGTCAGGGCCAGCAGGTCGGCAGCAACGGCCACCAGCGCGTTGGCGGCGTGAAGGCGCTGGACCAGCTCGCGGTAGTCGAACACTTCACCATTGCTGGCCGGGTATTGCAGCAGTGCACCGAAGAAGGCGCTGACGTCGCCCAGTTCACGCTCGTCGCCGACCACGATCTCGATGCCCAGCGGCTCGGCACGGGTACGCAGTACGTCGAGGGTCTGCGGGTGGCAGTGCACGGAGGCGAAGAAGGCATGGCTGGCCTTGTTCTTCGACAGGCGCTTGCAGAAGGTCATGGCCTCGGCTGCGGCAGTAGCTTCGTCGAGCAGGGAGGCGTTGGCGATCGGCAGGCCGGTCAGGTCGCTGATCAAGGTCTGGAAGTTCAGCAGGGCTTCCAGGCGGCCTTGGGAAATCTCTGGCTGGTATGGGGTGTAGGCGGTGTACCAGGCTGGGTTTTCCAGCAGGTTGCGCAGGATCGGTGCTGGGGTGTGGGTGTTGTAGTAGCCCTGGCCGATGTAGTTCTTGAAAAGCTGGTTGTTACTGGCGATGGCCTTCAGTGCGGCAAGGGCATCAGCTTCACTCTGGCCGTCTTGCGAGCCGAGTACGCTGGTGCCTTTGATGCTGTCGGGGATGACAGCGGCGGTCATGGCCTCCAGCGTGTCGAAGCCCAGGGTGGCCAGCATGGCCTGCTCATCAGCGGCGCGTGGGCCGATGTGGCGGGCGATGAATTCGTTGGCGGTGCCGAGGTTGATGGTCATGTTCAGGTCCTCAGGCGTCGTCGTTGGCTTTGATCAGGCGGTCATATGCGTCCTGGTCGAGCAGGGCGGTTACTTCGCTCATGTCAGCCGGGATGAAGCGGAAGAACCAGCCTTCGCCCAGCGGGTCTTCATTGACCAGCTCCGGGCGGTCATTGAGCCCATCGTTGACAGCGACCACTTCACCGGTCAGCGGCATGTATACACCGCTGGCGGCTTTGACCGACTCGACGGTGGAGGCTTCGGCACCTTTTTCGTATTGCTGCAGGTCCGGCAGTTGCACGTAGACCACATCGCCGAGGGCGTTCTGGGCGTAGGCGGTGATGCCTACGGTGACGCTGCCGTCGGCTTCGACGCGCAGCCATTCGTGATCTTCGGTGAAACGCAACTCGCTCATGGGAAATCCTCGGGAAGCAGGGCGTTGGGCGCGGTGGGTACGCGCTCTTGGGTTGAGGTTCCCTAAGCAAAAATGCGGCCACTAAGAAAAAAACGTTAAAAATCAATTAGATAAGACAATCACCTAAGCATGCGATCAATAATTTGGAATGAAAACGCTACAGAACGAGCGAAGACGAAAAGGTTCGGAGGATCAAACCCTTGTCCACGATGACTGGAATAGGGGTGTATTGAATTCGATACGATGTATCGTTTTCGGTACGGCCCTGTGCGCGATGCTTCGCGACAGGGCCCTTGGTCCGAATACCAGCCGTCAAAGGGCGACGAAGAAAGGCAGCGCCAGGTACAGCTTGATCACAATCACATTGATGATATCGATAAAGAACGCCCCAACCATCGGTACCACCAGGAAAGCGATCTGCGACGGCCCGAAGCGCTGCGTCACAGCCTGCATGTTGGCGATCGCAGTAGGTGTGGCACCGAGCCCGAAACCACAGTGCCCTGCTGCCAGGACCGCTGCATCGTAGTTGCTGCCCATGATTCTGAACGTCACGAAAATCGCGAACAGCGCCATCACCAATGTTTGCGCGGCCAGTAGAACGAAGAACGGCAGAGCCAGTGCGGCCAGGTCCCACAATTTTAGCGACATCAGCGCAATAGCCAGGAACAGCGACAAGCTGACATTCCCCAGTACTGAAACTTCACGCTCGAAGACCTGATACACACCTAGCAATGAAAGCCCGTTGCGCAACAAGACCCCCACGAACAGTACGCAAACGAATGTCGGCAACTCCAACGCTGTACCGTGGAGCATGCTGTTCAGCAAGGAGCCTCCCATCAGGCTGACTGCGATCAGCGCAAGGGTTTCGATCATTGTGGAGGGCGTGATCAGACGTTCTGTGTTGGGCTGTTCAAAGCCCTTGGGAGTACGCGGTATTTCCTGTTCCATGCCTGGGGTTTGCACGCGCTTGATGAGCAGCCGTGCGACCGGCCCGCCAATCAGGCCGCCCAGCACCAGGCCAAACGTGGCTGCCGCCAGTGCCAGTTCACTGGCAGACGCCAGGCCGTATTTCTCACTGAAGGTGGCACCCCACGCAGCGCCCGTGCCGTGGCCGCCCGACAAGGAAATCGACCCGGACAGCAAACCCATCAAGGGATCGAGCCCCAACGCTTTTGCCAGGGCAATGCCCATCGCGTTCTGCGCCAGCAGTAGCCCGGTCACCGCCAGCAGGAATATACCGACAATGCGGCCGCCTTTTTTCAGGCTGGCGATGTCGGCACTCAAACCGATGGTGGCAAAAAACGCCAGCATCAAGGGTGTTTGCAATGAAGTATCAAACTGCACGTGCAGGTCCAATGCACGCAGGCCCAATAGCAGCAGGGCAACCACCAAACCTCCGGCGACCGGTTCGGGAATGTTGTAGGTACGCAAGAAACCAACGCGTGTAACAAGGCCACGCCCTAGTAGAAGCACCAGGGAAGCGGCCACCAGTGTGCCGTAGAAATCGAGTGCAAGCATTCAGGTTACTCTTTGCTCTATATAGAGGCGAACACTGCAGGGGGTCGCCTGGGGTGGGCGAGTTTAGGGGCAATGTCAGCACGCTACGGCTAGGAGAATTCTGAATAACGTCGGGATTTCACCTTGTTGAAATGAAGGCGTGCATCAGGCACTTCAGGCTTTGCCTGGAATACCGTACTTGCGCAACCGCTGGGCAATGGCGGTATGAGAGGTCTGCAGCCGCCCGGCCAACTGGCGCGTAGAGGGGTAACTGGCATACAAGCGCTGCAACAGCTCGCGCTCGAAATCACCCACTGCCTGCTCCAGGCTCCCCACCTCACCCTCCACCCCACGCGCGACCGAGGTGCCGGCAATGTCGAGGTCACCGATGTCCACCAGGTTGCTTTCACAGATGGCCGCCGCGCGGAAGATCACGTTCTGCAGTTGGCGCACGTTGCCCGGCCAAGGGTTGGCCAGCATTGCCGAGTGGGTCGCCGGGGTCAGGCGGCAGGCGGGGCGCTGGATTTGCGTGCAGGCCTGCTGCATGAAGTAGTGCGCGAGCATGAGGATGTCCTGGCCGCGGTCACGCAGCGGTGGCACCTGCAGGTTGAGCACGTTGAGGCGGTAGAACAGGTCCTCGCGGAAGGTGCCCTCGGCGACCATGCGTTCCAGGTCGCGGTGGGTGGCGCTGATGATGCGTACATCGACCTTTACCTCACGGTCGCCGCCCACGCGGCGGAAGCTGCCGTCGCTGAGAAACCGCAACAGTTTGGCCTGCAGGTACGGCGACATCTCGCCGATCTCGTCGAGAAACACCGTGCCCTGGTTGGCCAGCTCCATCAGCCCGGGCTTGCCACCCCGCTGGGCGCCGGTGAAGGCGCCTGGGGCGTAGCCGAACAGTTCGCTCTCGGCCAGGCTTTCGGGCAGCGCGGCGCAATTGAGGGCGAGGAATGGCGCGGCGTGCCGGCTGCTGATGGCATGGCAGGCGCGGGCTACCAGCTCCTTGCCGGTGCCCGTCTCGCCATGCACCAACAGCGGTGCGTCGAGGGCGGCCACGCGCATCGCCCGGGCCTTGAGGGTGCGAATCGCCGGGGAATCCCCGAGCAGTGCATCGAAGCCTTCGGCATGGTCGTGGTGCAGGGCCGACAGGCGTTCGCCCATGCGGTTGGGCGGGTACAGGGTCAACAGGCCGCCGGCGTTGGTGATGGGCGTGGCATCCAGCAGCAGGCTCTGGCCGTTGAGCTGCATCTCGCGCATCGGCAGGTGGAAGTTGTTGTCCAGCAATGCCTGCAACAGGCCGGGGTCGCCGAACAGTTCGCCGACTGAACGCCCGGCAGATTCGCGGCCGCACAGGGCGATCAGTGCGGGGTTGGCCAGCAATACCTGGCCGGCACTGTCCACAGCCAGCACCGGGTCACTCATGGCGGCCAGCAGGGCGTCCAGCTGCAGGTGGCGGCGCTGGCCGGGGAGGATGTCGACCACGTCCACCGACTGTACGCCCCGCACTTCGAACAGTGCGTCGTGCAGCTCTTCGAGCACGGCGGGGCTGAGGGTCGGGGCGTCGATGTAGACGTTCGGCGGGACCATCTCCACGGCGTCCAGGTTGAGGTTGCGGGCACCGAGCAGGGCGAGGACTTCCTGGGTGATGCCGACGCGGTCGATGAAGCTGACGTGGATGCGCATGGGGGAGGTGGGTTGTGGCCGGGGAGGGCCTCAGTATGCCCTGATACGGGGTTCTGGCCAAAGCTGAGCGGTGGTCCCTTCGCGGGGCAAGCCCGCTCCCACAGGTACTGCGCTGTATTCAAGTGCAGCGGAGTATCTGTGGGAGCGGGCTTGCCCCGCGAAGGGGATCACTCGAGATGTTCTGGCTTGATCGAGTCGCCAGACTTCACATCCAGCTTGGCGCGGATGTCTTCGAACATCGCGTCGTAGATCTTGTGCGGTGAGCTGAGGGTTTCGAATTTCTTGGGCGGGGCGAGGTGGGCCTGGGCCTTGCGGCTCATCACCATCAGGAAGCTGGGCAGCACCTGGTCCTTGGGCAGAAAGAACTTTTCATCAACCGTCTTGCTTTCGATGCTGCCATGCATGTGGAACTGTATGCCGCGGCCTTCTTTGGGATCTTGCGTCGCTTCGTACTCGATGTTGAGGTCGTAACTGTGGTCGGCGCTGTTCAGCGCCGTGCGCTCGATATGCACGTGACCGGGTTGAAACTGAGCCATGGCGGCGTCCTCCGGAGGTCGAAAATGGCGGGCAGCCAGCGCCCGCCTACTGCATTCAACGGTAGCTCAGACCTGGCTTGGCCGTGGAAACGCGTGTGCCGGCGGTGCCTTTGACGATGTCCTCGATGTTTTCCAGCGAGCTGATCACCGCCACTTTGCCGGTGGCGCGGGCAAAGTCACTGGCAGCCTGTACCTTCGGCCCCATGGAGCCGGCGGCAAACCCTAAGCGTTCGAGTTCGTCGGGGTGGGCTTGGGCAATGGCCTTTTGTGTAGGCTTGCCCCAGTCAACGTACGCCGCATCGACGTCGGTGGCGATTATCAGAAGGTCGGCTTCCAATTGCTCGGCCAGCAGTGCCGAGCACAGGTCCTTGTCGATCACCGCTTCGATGCCTTTGAGCTTGCGGTTCTCATCGTACATGGTGGGGATGCCGCCACCGCCTGCGCAGATCACGATGCTGTTTTTTTCCAGCAGCCACTTGATCGGGCGGATCTCGAAAATGCGCTTGGGTTTCGGGCTGGCCACCACGCGGCGGTACTTGTCGCCGTCAGCCTTGACCACCCAGCCCTTTTCCTTGGCCAGGCGTTCGGCTTCTTCCTTGCTGTAGACCGGGCCGATGAACTTGGTTGGGTCCTTGAAGGCCGGGTCGTTGGCGTCGACTTCAACCTGGGTGAGCAGGGTGGCGAACGGCACTTCGAACGCCAGCAGGTTGCCCAGTTCCTGTTCGATCATGTAGCCGATCATGCCTTCGGTTTCGGCACCGAGCACGTCCAGCGGGTAGGCTTCATCGGGTTTATAGGACAGCGCCTGCAGCGACAGCAGGCCCACCTGGGGGCCGTTGCCGTGGGCGATGACCAATTCGTTGCCCGGGTGAATCTTGGCGATCTGCTCGGTGGCGGTGCGGATATTGGCGCGCTGATTGTCAGCGGTCATGGGCTCGCCGCGGCGCAGCAGGGCGTTGCCGCCCAATGCAACAACGATACGCATGGGAATGTCCTTTGCGAAGATGGGGGTAGCGCCTCGTTTCTGTGTGGGAGCCGGCTTGCCGGCCCCACGCTATCGAGGTGCTTATCAGAGATCAGCCAGGGTTGAAACCAGGATCGCCTTGATGGTGTGCATGCGGTTTTCCGCCTGCTCGAAGGCGATGCATGCCGGCGATTCGAACACGTCGTCGGTGACTTCGATGCCATTGGCCAGGTCCGGATACTGCTCGGCGATCTGCTTGCCGACCTTGGTCTCGGAGTTGTGGAAGGCCGGCAGGCAATGCATGAACTTGGTCCGTGGGTTGCCGGTGGACTTCATCAGTTCGGCGTTCACCTGGTAAGGCTTGAGCTGCTTGATACGCTCGCCCCAGGCTTCGATCGGCTCACCCATCGACACCCAGACGTCGGTATGCACGAAGTCCACGCCCTTGACCGCGGCTTTCGGGTCTTCGGTGAGGGTGATACGAGCGCCGCTTTCCTCAGCGTACTTCTTGCAGCGCTCGACCAGGTCGTCATGCGGCCACAGCGCCTTGGGCGCGGCAATACGCACATCCATGCCAAGCTTGGCACCGATCAGCAGCAGCGAGTTGCCCATGTTGTTGCGGGCGTCGCCCAGGTAGGCGTAGCTGATGTCGTGCAGCGGCTTGTCGCTGTGCTCACGCATGGTCAGCACGTCGGCGATCATCTGGGTGGGGTGGTATTCGTCGGTCAGGCCGTTGAACACCGGCACGCCGGCAAACTTGGCCAACTCTTCGACGATTTCCTGCTTGAAGCCACGGTACTCGATGGCATCGTACATGCGCCCGAGCACGCGGGCGGTGTCCTTCATGCTCTCTTTGTGGCCGATCTGCGAGGAGTTGGGGTCGATGTAGGTGACGTTGGCGCCCTGGTCATAGGCGGCGACTTCGAAGGCGCAGCGGGTGCGGGTGGAGGTTTTTTCGAAGATCAGGGCGATGTTGTTGCCCTTCAGGTGCTGCTGCTCGGTGCCGGTGTACTTGGCGCGCTTGAGGTCGCGGGACAGGTCCAGCAGGTAGCGCAGTTCGCGCGTGGTGTGGTGTTCGAGGCTGAGCAGGTTGCGGTTATGGATGTTGAACGCCATGACTGTATCTCCTTGAATTCGGTGAGGGCCCCGGCCGCCGCTTCGTGGGCGCGGCCGGGCGTATGGTCGTTAGTAGTCGATTGGGTCGCGGACGATCGGGCAGGTCATGCAGTGGCCGCCGCCACGGCCCCGGCCAAGCTCGCCGGCGCTGATGGTGATGACCTCGATCCCGGCCTTGCGCAGCAGGGTGTTGGTGTAGGTGTTGCGGTCGTAGCCAATGACCACGCCGGGCTCCATCGCCACCACGTTATTGCCGTCATCCCACTGCTCGCGCTCGGCGGCGAAGCTGTTGCCGCCGGTCTCGACCACCCGCAGCTTGACGCCCAGTTGCTCGCCCACCACCTCGATGAACGACTTGTTCACGCGGCGCACATCCATGCCGTACGGCTTGCTTTCGTCCGGGCGGATGATGAAGGGCACGATTTCGTTGACGACTTCGGGGAAGACGGTCACCAGATCGCGGTCGCAGAAGCTGAACACGGTGTCCAGGTGCATGGCCGCACGAGATTTCGGCAGGCCGGCGACGATGACTTCCTTGACTGCGCCTTTGGCGAACAGGTTTTGCGCCAGCTGGCCGATGGCTTGGCGCGAGGTGCGCTCGCCCATGCCGATGAGCACGATGCCTTTGCCGATCGGCATCACGTCACCGCCTTCGAGGGTGGCGTTGCCGTGCTCCTTGTCCGGGTCGCCGTACCAGACCTCGAAGTCGGCATTGGTGAATTCCTTGTGGAACTTGTAGATGGCGGTGGTCAGCAGGGTTTCCTGGCGTCGCGCTGGCCAGTACATCGGGTTCAGCGTCACACCACCGTAGATCCAGCACGTGGTGTCACGGGTGAACTGGGTGTTGGGCAGTGGCGGCAGAATGAAGCTGGAGTGGCCCAGGTAGTCGTTGTACATCTTGACCACATCGGCGCCTTCGCTCTGCGGCAGGTCCTGGCCGGCCACGCCGCCGATGAGGAACTCCGCCAGGTGGCGAGGTTCGAGACCTTCAAGCCAGCTGCGCACTTCGTTGGTCAGGCCGACACCAACGGTGTCTGGGGTGATCTTGCGGTCGAGGATCCACTTCAGTGCTTCCTTGTCCTGCACGATGTCGGTCAGCAGGTTGTGCATCTCCAGCACATCCACGCCGCGCTCGCGCATCTTGGTGACGAAGTCGAAATGGTCACGCTTGGCCTGATCTACCCAGATCACGTCATCGAACAGCAGTTCGTCGCAGTTGCTTGGGGTCAGGCGCTTGTGCGCCAGGCCCGGCGAGCAGACCATCACTTTGCGCAGCTTGCCGGCTTCGGAATGGACACCGTACTTCTGTTTTTCAGCGGACATTGTTCAATCCTCCATTTGGTGCAAAGACGTGGGTCACAGGGTCAGGAAACCGTCGTACAGACCATAGGCCGCCACCAGGGCGCCGATGACCACGGCTGCGAAGATCAGTTTTTCCACGTTGGTAAAGATCGGTTGGCCGATTTCATGTTTGGCCTTGGCGAACAGGATCACGCCAGGGGCATACAGCAGGGCCGAGAGCAGCAGGTATTTGGTGCCACCGGCATACAGCAGCCAGATGGCATACACGAGGGCGACAGCGCCAATGAACATGTCTTTGCTGCGCTCGCCGGCAGCGTTTTCGTAGGTTTCGCCGCGCAGTGCCATCAGGAAGCCGTAGGCCGCCGACCACAGGTAGGGCACCAGGATCATCGAGGTGGCGAGGTAGATCAGCGACAGGTAGGTGCTGGCCGAGAACAGCGTGATCACCAGGAAGATCTGCACCATGGCGTTGGTCAGCCACAGCGCATTGGCCGGTACCTGGTTGGCGTTTTCGCGGCGCAGGAATTCCGGCATGGTGTGGTCTTTGGCTGCCGCGAACATGATCTCGGCGCACAGCAGCACCCACGACAGCAGGGCACCCAGCAGCGAGATGATCAAGCCGACGCTGATCAGTACCGCACCCCAGTGGCCAACCACGTGCTCAAGCACAGCCGCCATCGATGGGTTCTGCAGCTTGGCCAGTTCCGGTTGGGTCATCACGCCCAGCGAGAGCACGTTGACCAGTACCAGGAACAGCAGCACGGTGATGAAGCCGATGACCGTGGCCTTGCCGACGTCGGCGCGTTTTTCCGCACGGGACGAGAAGATGCTCGCGCCCTCGATGCCGATGAACACCCAGACGGTGACCAGCATCATGTTGCGCACCTGGTTCATCACGCTGCCAAGTTCCGGCGTGCCGGTGCCCCAGATGTCGGCGGTGAAGATGTCGAGCCTGAAGGCGAACAGGCAGATCAGCGCGAACAGTACCAGCGGCACGACCTTGGCCACGGTGGTGACCAGGTTGATGAACGCCGCTTCCTTGATGCCACGCAGTACCAGGAAGTGCACGGCCCACAGCAGGATCGACGCACCGATGATGGCGGCCGGGGTGTTGCCTTCACCGAAGATCGGGAAGAAGTAGCCGAGGGTGCTGAACAGCAGTACGAAGTAACCGACGTTGCCCAGCCAGGCACTGATCCAATACCCCCAGGCTGATGAGAAGCCCATGTAGTCGCCGAAGCCGGCCTTGGCGTAGGCGTAGACACCCCCGTCCAGGTCAGGCTTGCGGTTGGCCAGGGTCTGGAACACGAACGCCAGTGTCAGCATGCCGACGGCAGTGATCGCCCAGCCAATCAGTACAGCACCCACGCCCGCGCTGGCCGCCATGTTTTGTGGAAGCGAGAAGATGCCGCCGCCAATCATGGAGCCGACGACGAGGGCAACTAGTGCGCCAAGTTTTAGTTTTCCAGATGAATCAGACATTTAACAACTCCGTACCAGGAGAAAGTTGACAACAGAATAAATCCGTCGCCCGAGCCATAACCTGACGTGGATCAGTTCATGGCGTGTGAAGTAGGAAATTTCCTTCACATGACTCCTGGAGAGTGCCGACAGCCTTGCTACAGGCCACGTGCGCTGGCACCTCCATGTACATCTAGAGCAAACGCTCTGTTTCAGCCTGCGAGCTTTAGAAGCTAGTCGCTTCTGCCGTTTTCGCAAATATTTCTCAACAAATCCGGAAGATAAAAGTTGCCTGAAGGACATGCGTTTTTGTCAGCAGGCAGGTATAGACAAAGGAGTTATGAGTGCTATAGCTTTAATGGCTTTGTCTCTTATAAGTAGCCTTGTTTATATGCAGATAAAGCTGTTTCAGGCGTGTGACAACACACACAAAAGATGGGGATTTACATGAGCGAACCAGGACAGAAGCTCCGTCTAGGCGCGTTGATCGCACTGGTAGTTGGTTCGATGATTGGCGGCGGGATTTTCTCGTTGCCACAGAACATGGCGGCACGCGCCGATGTCGGCGCCGTGCTGATCGGCTGGGGTATCACCGCGGTGGGCATGCTGGCGCTGGCCTTCGTGTTTCAGACCCTGGCCAACCGCAAACCGGAGCTGGACTCGGGTGTCTATGCCTATGCCAAGGCCGGCTTTGGCGACTACATGGGCTTTTCTTCGGCCTGGGGGTACTGGATCAGTGCCTGGCTGGGCAACGTCGGCTATTTCGTGCTGCTGTTCAGTACCCTGGGCTTGTACTTTCCGGTATTCGGCGAAGGCAATACGCCGATCGCCATCGGCTGTGCCTCGCTGCTGCTGTGGGCCGTGCACTTTCTGGTGCTGCGTGGCATCAAGGAAGCGGCGTTCATCAACCAGGTGACCACCGTTGCCAAGGTGGTGCCGCTGCTGATCTTCATCGTCATCGCCGCTTTTGCCTTCCGTGCCGACATCTTCACCCGTGATATCTGGGGCTTGAGCAACCCGCAGTTCGGCGATGTGCTGGACCAGGTGCGCAACATGATGCTGGTCACCGTGTTCGTGTTCATCGGCATCGAGGGTGCCAGTGTCTACTCGGGCAGGGCACAGCGCCGCTCGGATGTCGGCAAGGCCACGGTCATCGGCTTTCTCGGCGTGCTGGCGCTGCTGGTGCTGGTCAACGTGCTGTCACTGGGGGTCATGACCCAGCCGGAACTGGCCGGGTTGCAGAACCCGTCGCTGGCGTCGGTGCTCGAGCATATCGTCGGCCCATGGGGGGCCTTGCTGATCAGCATCGGCCTGGCGATTTCGCTGCTGGGTGCACTGCTGTCATGGGCGTTGCTGTGCGCCGAAATTCTCTTTGCCACAGCGCGGGACAAGACCATGCCGCGCTTTCTGGCCAAGGAAAACGCCAACCACGTGCCGGCCAATGCCTTGTGGCTGACCAACTGCATGATCCAGGGGTTCCTGCTGATTACGCTGGTTTCGGCTGGCACCTACACCAGCCTGATCTACCTGGCGTCGTCGATGATTCTGGTGCCGTACCTGTGGTCGGCCGCTTACGCGGTGCTGTTGGCGCTGCGCGCAGAGGGCTATGGCGGGCAGCAGGCGCTGCGGCGCAAGGACCTGCTGGTTGCGGCGGTGGCGCTGCTGTATGCGGTGTGGCTGCTGTACGCCGGTGGGCTCAAGTACCTGTTGCTGTCGGCGTTGCTGTACGCCCCTGGGGTGATCCTGTTTGCCCGGGCCAAGCACGAGCAGGGCCAGGCGCTGTTCACCCCGTGGGAAAAACTGATTTTCGCAGCGGTGCTGGCGGGGGCGGCACTGGCGGCCTATGGGCTTTATTCAGGGCTGCTGAGCTTGTGAGGCAGGCGGGCAGGCGGGCTCTGGCCGCGACCAGATCCACAGGTTGCCCAGGGCCATGCCGGCGATGGCCAGGAACACCGGCCAACGGTGGTCGAGGAAGGTCAGCATCACGCCTGCACACACCAGCATGCTGATGGTCGCGCTGACCTTGGCCCGGCGCTGGATCAGCTTGCCGTTGCGCCAGTTGTACAGGATTGGCCCGAACAGCCGGTGGTTCTCCAGCCACGCCGACAGGCGCGGTGAGCTGCGTGTCGCCGCCCAGGCGGCCAACAGGATGAATTCGGTGGTCGGCAGGCCAGGGATGACAATGGCGACCAGGCCGATGCCCAGGCTTACGTAAGCCAGGATGCCATATAGCAGGCGCGACAGTTTCGAGCGGGCAGGTCGGGTCATGGTCTCACTGCGAAAAACGGTCCGGCCACCGGAGGGGTGGCCGGGTAAAGCGTATCAGGCCAGCGCGCTGTCGGCAGCGTAGGCATGCTTGAGCAGTTCGGTGAAGCGCTCGAAGGCGGCGACAGCGCCACGCTCGGCAGCAGCGTCTTGCTCGGCCGTCAGCTCCAGGCCATCAAGAATACGGGTGAACTGCTTCCAGCCTTCGGCGCGGCCACCGGCTGGCTCGCCCAGGTGGCGAGCACCAAAGCTGTCGGACAGTTCCAGCGCCACGGCACGCTTGATCAGAAACGCAGCGCCCAGTTTGGAGCCTTCGGAGACGAAGATCCAGCCCAGTGCCTCGGCAAGGCTCAGGTTCTGCGGTGCGCCGGCGATGGCGGCGGGTACTTCGGTGTCGAGGTCGGCAAGGTCCAGGCGGGCTTGCTCGGCGCGGCAACGCTCGGCCAGGTCGGGGACGATGGCGATCAGTTGCGGGTCGGTGTACAGGGCCTGCAGTTCGGACTGGAACAGGTACTGGGCAACGACGAAACGGGCGAAGCTTTCGCGGCTGTCGAACGGCGCGTGGGATTTGACCAGGGCGTCGAGCTCGGTGTGCGGCGCGTGGGTGACCTGGTTGAGGCGTTGCGAGCGCAGGGCTGGGCGGTCGGTCATGGGGGCTTCCTTGGAAAATGGGGGCGTCTAGTGACAAGACGAAACAGCGGGGGTGGGAGAGTAAAAAAACTGGGTTTCCTGTTGAATGTACCGGCCCCATCGCCGGCAAGCCGGCTCCCACACGTGTTCCACTGAACCTGAGGGCAGCGGGGTACCTGTGGGAGCCGGCTTGCCGGCGATGGGGCCAGTACCGATCAGCTCAAATCAGATATCCCACACCACATTGATGGCGAAGTTGCGCCCTGGCATGGTCAGGCGGTCC
The DNA here is from genome assembly GCF_042902325.1 of Pseudomonas sp. NPDC012596. Lineage (NCBI taxonomy): Bacteria > Pseudomonadati > Pseudomonadota > Gammaproteobacteria > Pseudomonadales > Pseudomonadaceae > Pseudomonas > Pseudomonas sp. NPDC012596. The sequence continues at coordinate 188,517 of NZ_JBIBEB010000004.1, forward strand.
AGGTTGGCTGGCTGGGTTACGCCTGCCTCACCCTGGCCGTCGTAACCGCGCACCGAGTCCCACTGCCAGTATTTCTTGTCGGTCAGGTTGTACAGCCCAGCGTTGACCGTGACGTCGTCGGTCACCTTGTAGAAGCCGCTCAGGTCCAGCACGCCGTAGCCTGGTGTGCGGAACTGCGAGCTCTGCCCGTCCGGGGCGAAGAACGTGGTGTCGTCGACGCGGGTCTTGCGCTTGACCACGGTCCAGCTGAGCAGGCCGCCGTAGTTCGGCTGCTCGTAACCCAGGCCGAACACGCCGGTCAGCGGGTTGACGCTGTTCAGCGGCTGGCCGTTGTCATCGTTGCGGCCGTTGGCGTAAGCGATCGAACCCTGGGTGTACAGGCCTTCGGGCGCACCGAAGTGGTCGAGGTTGAGGCGTCCTTTGACTTCGGCGCCCTTGATGGTGGCGTGCTTGATGTTGTTGGCCTGGAAGGTGGTTTCCAGGTTGGCCGACTGCACGGCATCTTCGTCGATGAAGTCGCGGTACTTGTTGTAGAACACCGCAGCGCTGAAGTTACCGGCATCGAAGTTGCCACGCAGGCCGGTTTCGTAGCTCTTGCTCTTCTCGGGCTCAAGGCCCGGGTTGCCTTGCACGCTGTAACCCAGCGTCGGGTTGTCGAAGCGGCCGTACATCGACTTGGCAGTCGGTGTGCGGAAGCCCTCTGCGTACTGGCCATACCAGGTGTAGTTGTCGTTGAACGCGTAGGTCAGGCCAAATTTGGGCGACACGCGGTGCCACTTCTTGTCCGAGTCGTCCAGGCTGCCAGGCGCTGCGCCCGAGCCTTGGATGCCACGCAGAAACTCGTCGGTGAACTTCGGCTCCATGCGCGTGTAGTCGTAACGCGCGCCTGGCAGGAAGGTCCAGTTGTTCCAGCGAATTTCATCCTGGGCGAACAGGCTGTAGGTGTTGACGGTCGGGTCCGGGAAGTCGCTGACCAGCGCCTGTGCATCGCTGGCGCTGACCTGGCCGATGGCGCGGCAGGTGCCGCCGACTGCCAGGCAGGTGCCGGTGCCGCTGCGCGAACCGGTGACTTTTTCGTGCTTGAGGGTGGTGCCGTAGGTCAGCAGGTGGTCGGTGGCGCCGATGCTGAAGGCTTTGTCCAGCTGGGCGTCGAAGACCCACTGGCGGTCCTTGTAGGTGGTGTCGCGGGTACGAAAGACCGTGCGGCTGAACGGAAAGTAGACTTCCTCGGTGTGCTGGTCGGTCTTGGCGATCTGGTAGTTAAGGCTCCACTTGATGTGGTCGGCCACCAGCGAATCCAGGCCGAATTCGTGGTTGATGCCGAAGCGCTCGCGGGTCACGGTGTCGTTGCCGGTACGGCTGCGGTACATGCCCATGCCGGCGCCATTGGCGAACGGGCCGCCCACGGCGCTGAGGATGTCCTGGTCTCGGTCATCCTTGTAGCGCTCGTAAGTGAAACCCAGGCGGGCGTCGTCGGCGTAGTTCCAGCCAAGCTTGGCCAGCACGTTGGTGGTGCGCACGTCTTCCGGGTTGGCTTCGGTACGCGACAGGCCGGTGCCGCCGTGGCCCCCATACGACTCTGTTTCGTGGCCGTTGCGCTGGCTCACGTGCAGCAAGCCGTCGAAGTCGCCCTGGCGGCCGGCCACGGTGGCGGAGGTCAGCCAGCTGTCATCGGCCGAGCTGTAGCCGGTCTTCAGCCGAGCACCCACATCCTTGCCAGGCTTGATGATGTCTTCGGGGTCGAGGGTGAAGTAGCTCACGGCGCCGCCGATGGCGTTGCTGCCATACAGCACCGAGGCGGGGCCGCGCAGGATCTCGACGCGCTTGACGATTTCCGGGTCGACATAGTTGCGCTGGGTCTGGGCGTAGGGGCCGTAAAAGAAGCTGTCGGGGATCGATACACCGTCGATCTGGGTCAGCACGCGCTCACCGTCGATACCGCGGATGTTGTAACCATTCAGGCCGCTGCGCTGGCCGGTGCCGCCGACCGACACGCCCGGCTCGTAACGCACCAGCTCCTGGATGTTGCTGACGTTCTGGCGGTCCAGCTGTTCGCGGGTCTGCACGCTCACGGTGCTGGGCACCTGGCTGACGTCCTGGGCGCTACGGGTAGCACTGACGGTCATTTGCTGCAGGGCGATGGCGTTGCCCGCCGACTGGCGTTCGAGCACCACATTGCCGTTGCCTATCTTGCGATAGCCAAGGCCGGTGCCTTGCAGCAGGCGCTTGAGTGCAGCCTCTGGCGCCAACGAACCTTGCACACCTGGCGAAGCTACGCCCTCTGCCAGTTCGGCGCTGAAACCTACCTGCCACCCGGTCACCTGGCTGAAGGCATTGATGGCCTCGACCAAGGGCTGCTGGGCGATACTGAAGCGGTAGTCGCCCATGCGTGGGCTGCTCGCCTGGGCTGGCTCTGTGGCCAGCGCAGGCAGGCTGCAGGCTCCGCTGGCGAGCAGGGCCAGGGTCAGCAGGGACAGTTGGCCGGTACGGCGGGGAAGGGTGGACGGGCGAGTTGTACCTGTGGACATCGAAAGCGCTCCCAGACGCGCGAACTGTTATAGGTGATGACCGTTCTTGTTTTCAAACAAGAATCAGTTGCATTGGCTATAACGAGACGGGCGGGGTAGCGCGATCGCGTAAAAATAATTGGCAGGTCAGTTGAGAATGACCACGGCGGGGTATTCGTGCAGCTGCGCCGAAGTGATGTGAGCCAGCGCGCGCAAGGTCTCCAGCGGCTGGTCGAGGCGGTAGTTGCCGGTCACCGCCATGTCGTCGAGGTTGGCGTTGCGGTTGATGATCCAGCCTGGGTAATAGCGCCGCACTTCGGCCAGCACCTGGCTCAGCGGGCAGTTTTCGAATACCAGGCGGCCGTCGACCCAGGCCAGGTCCTTGTGCATGTCCGGGCGCTGGCGCTGGCCGAAGCCTTGCGGGCCGACGCTGATGCTGTCACCAGCGCTGAGGCGGATGCGCTGGTCGCTGGCCGCCTGCAGGTCAACGTCACCGCGCTGCACGCGGACCTGCGCCTCGCCATCGAGGTAGCGCACGGCAAAATCGGTGTCGCGTACCTGGGCTCGCAGCGGCCCGGCCTGCACTTCCAACGGCAGTTGGGCGCCCGCCGGTACCTGGAAAAACGCCTCACCCTGCAGCAGGCGCGCCACCTGGCGGCCGTCACGCAGGTCGCTGGCGAAGGCTGAGTTGGTGTTGAGCAGCACCTTGGCGCCGTCATCGAGTTGCAGGCGCTGACGTTCGCCCACCACGGTCAGGTGATCGGCCTGCAGGCGCACCGGCAGGTTGCCCACGGTGAACAGCCCGACCAGCAGCACGGCAGCGGTCGCCAGCGGTTTCCAGTGTGCACGCAGGCGCCCGCGCACGGAGCGGCGCCGGCCTTGGTGCATCTGCGTGGCGGCCTGGCGCAGCGGCGTGCCGTTCCACAGGGCTTCGGCTTCGACGTAGGCCACGGCGTTTTCCGGCGCGGCGCCAAGCCATTGCTCGAAGGCCAGGGTGTCGGCTTCAGTGGCGCATTGCAGGCGTACCAGCCAGTCCAGCGCCTCGTCCATCGCACGGGCGCGGGCGTCGGGCCCGGCGGTCGGCGGGCGAGGGACGGGGCTGTCGGTCACGGTGAATCCTTGAAATGATTTTCCCGAATGATCACGGCTAAGGCGGGGCGTGGCAAGCGCTTAGCCTCACTCTGCTGGCCGGCGGTCGTCTCACTTGAGGCGATCGGCCACACCTATGCAGATGGCCATGATCAGTTTCAGTTCCTTCTGCACGGTGCTGGCCGAGACATCCAGCTGTTCGGCGATTTCCAGGTAGCTGGCGCCATGCAGGCGGCTGAGGATGAAGATGCGTTGCTGGCGCTCGGTCAGCTGGTTGAGGCTGACGCTGAGGTGCTTGAGCAGTTGTTCGGCATGTGCGGCATCTTCGCTGCTGCTCAGGGGGGCGGCGACGTTGTGCAGGATTTCGTCGGGAACATCGTCGACCAGCATGCGCGATTGCACCCGGCGTGTGCGCAGGTGGTCCAGGGCCAGGTTGCGGGCGGTCTGGAACACGAACGGTTCGAGGTGGTCGATAGGCCGCTCGCCCAGGGCACGGGACACCCGCAGGTAGGTTTCCTGCAGCAGGTCCTCGGCGGTGCTGGGGTTGCCGACCATGCGCTGCAAGGTGCGCAGCAGGGAAAGGCGCTGGACGAGGAAGACGGAGTTGAACCGGGACTGACTCACGGGGGGACCTGGCCGACAGAAGGTTAATGATAATGCTTATCATCTTGCCTATTGGTCAAGCGCGGAAGTGTTAGGGAAAGGTAAAGATTGTGAGTGGCGGCTGTGGGGGGCATGTCTTGGCATCTTCAGCGCTCATGAGATCGAGCGCCGCCCGCGCGGCGCTTCGCGGGGCAAGCCCGCTCCCACATTTGTTGCAACGTGCCATGGCCTGATAGGCCATAGTTGTCAGTCTTGTTGGCCCGACGAGATATTTCGGCTGGCACTGCCGCCGCCTCACCTGTCTTCAGTCATGCGCCAGGGCGGACAACCATGGCCTGACTGGAATGGCACGTTGCAACAAATGTGGGAGCGGGCTTGCCCCGCGAAGCGCCGCGCGGGCGGCGCTCGATCTCAAGGACGCTAAAGATCCCAAGGCAAGCGCCCCGCGATGCGCCGCGCGGGCGGCGCTCGATCTCACAGGCGCTAAAAAATCCCCCGCCAGGCGCCCCCTCACCGCGCGCTGCACAGCGCCAGGCAGTTATCCAGCATACGGTTGGAGAACCCCCACTCGTTGTCATACCAGGCCATCACCTTGAGCATCTTGCCGTTGCTGCGGGTGTGGTTGGCATCGAAGATCGACGACAACGGGTTGTGGTTGAAGTCGCAGGACACCAGCGGCAGGGTGTTGTAGCCCAGCACCTTGGAATGCCGGCTGGCCTCGAGGAACAGCTGGTTGACCTGCTCGGCCGTGGCTTCGCGCTTGAGGTTGAGGGTGAGGTCGACCAGCGAAACGTTGATCACCGGCACCCGCACGGCCATGCCGGTCAGTTTGCCGGCCAGCTCCGGCAGCACCAGGCCCACGGCTTCGGCGGCGCCGGTCTTGCTCGGGATCATCGACTGGGTGGCCGAGCGCGCACGGTAAGGGTCGCTGTGGTAAACGTCAGTCAGCACCTGGTCGTTGGTGTAAGCATGGATGGTGGTCATCAAGCCCTGTTCGATGCCGAACTCACGGTGCAGCACCTGGGCGATCGGCGCCAGGCAGTTGGTGGTGCAGGACGCGTTCGAAATGACCTGGTGGGATGCGCGCAGGATGTCGTGGTTGACCCCGTACACCACCGTGGCGTCGGCGCCTTTTGCCGGGGCCGAGACAATCACCTTGCCGGCACCCGCCGCCAGGTGTGCCGCGGCTTTGGCCCGGTCGGTAAACAGCCCGGTGCACTCGAACACCACATCGATCGCTTCGGCCTTCCAAGGCAGCTCGGCCGGGTTGCGGATGGCGCTGACCGCGATGCGGTCGCCATTTACCGTCAGGCTTTCATGATCGGCCTCCACCGATGCATCGAATGTACCGTGCACACTGTCGTATTTGAGCAGGTGAGCATTCATGGCGCTGTCGCCCAGGTCGTTGATGGCGACGACCTGCAGGTCCTGGCGGTAGCCTTGGGTATACAGTGCGCGCAGAACATTGCGCCCGATGCGGCCGAATCCGTTGATGGCGATGCGTAGGGTCATGGCAGTACCTCTGGCAGTCCGAGTGAAACCTGTGGCACAAAGAAGCTTCACTGAAACGGTTTTGTTGTTGGAATTACAAGATTATTCACTTAGCGATAGAAAACAAGCCTTTTTACTGGCAGTATTTTGTTTAAATATACAACGAGTGGTCGGGTGAGCCGCCTCCTCGATGCGCAGGGCCCCTTACACTGGAGCCTAGGCCGCAATCGTTTGGAGGGGAAATGCCCGGTAAACCGCCCTTACCGTTAGCCTGGAGTCCCGTACATGCACCCGCGCATCCTTGAGGTCACCCAACGGCTGGTTGAACGCAGCCGTGCCACCCGTGAACGCTACCTGCAGCTGATTCGCGGCGCGGCCAGTGACGGACCCATGCGGGCCAGCCTGCAGTGCGCCAACTTTGCCCACGGCGTCGCCGGGTGTGGCGCCGACGACAAGCAGAGCCTGCGGCTGATGAACGCTGCCAACGTGGCCATCGTCTCGGCCTACAACGACATGCTCTCGGCGCACCAGCCCTACGTGCACTTCCCCGATCAGATCAAGCAGGCCCTGCGCGAGGTCGGCTCGGTCGGCCAGTTCGCCGGCGGCGTGCCGGCCATGTGCGATGGCGTGACCCAGGGCGAGCCGGGCATGGAGCTGGCGATCGCCAGCCGCGAAGTCATCGCCATGTCCACTGCGGTAGCGCTGTCGCACAACATGTTCGACGCCGCGTTGATGCTGGGTATCTGCGACAAGATCGTCCCCGGCCTGATGATGGGTGCGCTGCGCTTCGGCCACCTGCCGACCATTTTCGTGCCGGGCGGCCCCATGGTGTCTGGCATCTCCAACAAGCAGAAGGCCGATGTGCGCCAGCGCTATGCCGAAGGCAAGGCCAGCCGCGAGGAGCTGCTGGAATCGGAGATGAACTCCTATCACAGCCCGGGTACCTGCACCTTCTACGGCACCGCCAACACCAACCAGTTGGTGATGGAGGTGATGGGCCTGCACCTGCCGGGCGCTTCGTTCGTCAACCCGTATACGCCTTTGCGCGACGCGCTCACTGCCGAGGCTGCGCAGCAGGTCACGCGCATGACCAAGGCCAGTGGCAGTTTCATGCCGCTGGGTGAAATCGTCGACGAAAAGGCGCTGGTCAACTCCATCGTCGCCCTGCACGCCACCGGCGGCTCGACCAACCACACCCTGCACATTCCGGCGATTGCCCAGGCGGCGGGTATACAGCTGACCTGGCAGGACATGGCCGACCTGTCCGAGGTGGTGCCGACCCTGTCCCACGTGTACCCCAACGGCAAAGCCGACATCAACCACTTCCAGGCCGCCGGCGGCATGTCGTTCCTCATCCGTGAGCTGCTCGACGCTGGCCTGTTGCACGAAGACGTCAACACCGTGGCTGGCCACGGGTTGCGCCGTTACACCCAGGAACCGTTCCTCGACAACGGCAAACTCGTGTGGCGCGAAGGCCCACAAGACAGCCTTGACGAAACCATCCTGCGCCCGGTGGCGCGGCCATTCTCGGCCGAGGGCGGCTTGCGGGTGATGGAAGGCAACCTCGGCCGCGGGGTGATGAAAGTGTCTGCAGTCGCCCCCGAGCACCGCGTTGTGCAAGCCCCGGCGCGGGTGTTCCAGGACCAGCAGTCGCTGGCCGATGCGTTCAAGGCCGGCGAGCTGGAGTGCGATTTCGTGGCCGTGGTGCGCTTCCAGGGGCCGCGTTGCAACGGCATGCCCGAGCTGCACAAGCTGACGCCATTCCTCGGTGTGCTACAGGACCGCGGCTACAAAGTCGCGCTGGTCACCGACGGGCGCATGTCGGGCGCATCGGGCAAGATCCCTGCCGCCATTCATGTCTGCCCCGAAGCATTTGACGGCGGCCCGCTGGCGCGGGTGCGCGAGGGTGATATCGTGCGCGTCGATGGTGTCGAAGGCACGCTGCAGGTGATGGTGTCGGCCGAAGAACTGGCCAGCCGCGACCTGCCGCCAGCGCCTCTGGGTAACGACCTGGGCTGCGGGCGCGAGCTATTCGGCTTCATGCGCATGGCGTTCAGCCCGGCCGAACAGGGCGCGAGCGCCTTCACCTCGGCTTTGGAGAACCTCAAATGAAGGACCTGCTGGTTGGCGACATCGGTGGCACCAATGCCCGTTTTGCGTTGTGGCGTGACAACCAGCTGTACCAGGTGAAGGTCTTCGCCACTGCCGACTACACAAGCCCCGAGCAGGCCATCGAGGCCTACCTTGACGATCAGGGTATCGCCCGTGGTGGTTTGGCAGCTGTGTGCCTGGCAGTCGCCGGGCCCGTCGATGGCGATGAGTTTCGCTTCACCAACAACCATTGGCGGCTGAGCCGCAGCGCATTCTGCAACACCTTGAAGGTCGAGCGGCTGCTGCTGATCAACGACTTCTCGGCCATGGCCCTGGGCATGACCCGCCTGCAACAGGGCGAGTACCGCCAAGTCTGCCCCGGCCAGGCCGACCCGTTGCGGCCTGCACTGGTGATCGGGCCGGGCACCGGCCTAGGTGTCGGCAGCCTATTGCGCCTTGGCGAGCAGCATTGGCAGGCGTTGCCGGGCGAGGGTGGGCATGTCGACCTGCCGGTCGGCAATGCCCGTGAGGCGGCGATCCACCAGCAGATCCACAGCCAGATCGGCCATGTAAGTGCCGAAACCGTGCTCAGCGGTGGTGGCCTGGTGCGCTTGTACCAAGCCATCTGCGTGCTGGATGGCGCCGTACCGCGGCACAAGACCCCTGCGGACATCACCGATGCGGCCTTGGGCGGTGAGCCACAGGCGTTGGCGGTGGTCGAGCAGTTCTGCCGCTTCCTGGGCCGCGTGGCTGGTAACAATGTGCTGACCCTGGGGGCGCGTGGTGGGGTTTATATTGTCGGCGGCGTGATCCCGCGCTTCGCCGAGCTGTTTCTGCGCAGTGGTTTTGCTGCGAGTTTTGCCGACAAGGGTTGCATGAGTGGCTACTTTGCCGGCGTGCCGGTATGGCTGGTGACGGCGGAATTTTCTGGACTGCTGGGCGCTGGGGTGGCATTACAGCAAGCGCTGGATCACTGAATTGTGAACGGGGCCGCTTCGCGCCCCAATCGCCGGCAAGCCGGCTCCCACAAAAAACGTGCGCAATCACGATCCCTGTAGGAGCTGGCTTGCCGGCGATTGGGGCGCGAAGCGGCCCTTGCAGCAGGCACTGAAGACCTGCGACAAACAAGAGGGCGGGACACCTTGAGCACTGCCGGTAAATCGATTTTGATGGTCGACGACGATCAGGAAATCCGCGAGCTGTTGCAAACCTACCTGAGCCGCGCCGGCTTCCAGGTGCATGCCGAAGCCGACGGCCAAGGCTTTCGTCGCGCGCTGGAAAACACCCCCTGCGATCTGGTTATCCTGGATGTGATGCTGCCTGACGAAGACGGCTTCAGCCTGTGCCGCTGGGTGCGCCAGCACCCGCGCCAGTCGCGGGTGCCGATTATCATGCTGACCGCCAGCTCAGACGAGGCCGACCGGGTCATCGGCCTGGAACTGGGTGCCGACGACTACCTGGGCAAACCTTTCAGCCCGCGCGAGCTGCAAGCGCGGATCAAGGCCCTGCTGCGCCGTGCAGAGTTCGGCCACGCAGCGCCGGCCAGCGCCGTGCTCGCCTTCGATGATTGGCGCCTGGACACGATCAGCCACCGGCTGTTCCACCGTGATGGCGAAGAAGTGATCCTCTCAGGGGCCGACTTTGCCCTGCTCAAGCTGTTTCTCGACCACCCCCAGCAGATCCTCGACCGCGACACCATCGGCAACGCCACCCGTGGCCGTGAGCCCATGCCGCTGGACCGCATTGTCGATATGGCGGTCAGCCGCCTGCGCCAGCGTCTGCGCGACACCGACAAACCGCCGCGGCTGATCCGCACTGTACGCGGCAGTGGTTACCTGTTGGCCGCGCATGTCTGCTGCGCTTCCTGAGCGGCGCTGGCGCCTGCTGCCGCGCTCCTTGCTGGGGCGCATGCTGCTGCTGACGCTGCTGGTGGTGTTGCTCGCCCAGGGCCTTTCGAGTGTGATCTGGGTCGCCCAGCTGCGCGCCAGCCAGTTGCAGGGGCTGCGCGCCAGTGCCAGCAGCCTGGCGCATTCGATGAGCGCCAGCGTCAGCTACTTCCGTTCGTTGCCAGTGGCCTACCGGCCAATGGTGCTGGACCAGTTGCGCAGCATGGGCGGCACACGCTTTTTCGTTTCGCTCAACGACAAGCCGCTGGACATGCCGGTACTGCCCATCACCCCGCGCAAGCAGGCGGTCATCGATGTGTTCCAGCAGGTGCTGCACGAGCGCCAGGGCGCGCAGATGGAAATATCGGTGGAGTTCGTCGGGCCCGATGACCTGCGCATCTTCAACAGCGGCCTGAAGCTCGATGAGCTGCCACGTTCCTGGGCGCATTATTCGCTTACCCTGGAGCCACTCAAGCCACCGGTGCTGGTCACCCAGATTCGCCTGGGCGAAGGCGAGTGGCTGTATATCGCCTCGCTGCTGCCCGAACCCTACACCAGCCTGGAAGCCGAGCGCCTGCCACGCCAGCAGATCGGCTTCATCGTGCTGACCACCGCCTTGCTGTTGCTGTTCATCGGCCTGCTGGTGCACTGGCAGAGCTGGCCGCTCAAGCGCCTGGCTAGGGCCGCCCGCGAGCTGTCGCTGGGTGCTGACGTGGCGCCGGTGGCCGAGGGTGGCGGTAGTGAGGTGGTCGAGGTTGGGCGGGCGTTCAACAGCATGCGTGAACGCATCAGCCGTTACCTCACCGAGCGCAGCCAGTTGTTCAGTGCCATTTCCCACGATCTGCGCACGCCGATCACGCGCCTGCGCCTGCGTGTGGAGCTGCTGGAGGACGAGCATATGCAGGCCAAGTTCAGCCAGGACCTGGATGAGCTGGAGCTGCTGGTCAAGGGCGCCTTGCAGTGCGTTAAGGACACCGACATCCACGAAAACATCGAACCTGTCGACCTCAACCAGGTATTGGAAATCCTTGCAGAGCCCTACGTGCGTGACGGCCGCATCACTGTCGAAGGCCAAGCCTTGGCGCCGTACCCGGGCAAGCCGCTGGCGTTGCGCCGCTGCATCGGCAACCTGATCGACAATGCCATCAAGTACGGCGAGCGGGCCCGTTTGCGCATCATCGACAGCGCCGACGGCTTCGTCCTGCAGGTGGATGACCAGGGGCCGGGCGTGCCGCAGCAGCAACAGGAGCAGGTGTTCGAGCCGCACTTCAGGCTGGCCGGGCAGCAGCAGGGCTATGGGCTGGGGTTGGGGATTGCGCGCAACATTGCCCATAGCCATGGCGGTGAAGTCAGTCTACTGAACTTGCGCGAAGGTGGGTTGCGGGTGACTTTGTACTTGCCACGCGGCTTTGATTGAGGCCACTGGCTCCATCGCCGGCAAGCCGGCTCCCACAGGAAGTTCACCGCTTTCGAGAACAGTGGGGTACCTGTGGGAGCCGGCTTGCCGGCGATGGGGCCAGTGCAGGCAAAGCAAGTGTCACTTTCTGGTGACATACCCGCAGGCGTTCGTGACATCCCAGCCAGGACGGCTGGCTAGAATCTGCAAACCTCAGGCATGGAAGGTACGGGTGCATGGACTACATCGATTCCCCCGAACACGGCGAATGGCTCAGGGCTGAAGGCCGGCGCCTGCTGTCGTTTGCCAAGGCTTCGCAGGTGGCTGAAGGCTTCGCCGCTCTAGACGCACAAGGCAGGCTGCTGCCCGTCGCCTGCGCCGAGACCATTATCACGGCGCGCATGACCCACAGCTTCGCCCTGGCCCATCTGCAGGGTGAACCTGGCTGCCTGGGATTGGTCGAACACGGCGTGCGCGCGTTGCGCGGGCCGTTGCACGATGCCACCCATGGCGGCTGGTTCGCCCGCCCGCATGGGCAGGGCGACGACGGCAAGGCGGCGTACCTGCATTCGTTCGTCGCGCTGGCCGCCAGCTCTGCGGTGGTGGCGGATGCTGCCGGTGCACAGGGCTTGCTGGCGGATGCAATCCGGGTGCTCGAACAGCGCTTCTGGTGTGAGGAGGAGGGCGCGTTGCGCGAGTCCTTCTCCAGCGATTGGCAGCAGCCCGAGGCCTACCGCGGTGCCAACAGCAACATGCACGCCACCGAGGCGTTTCTTGCCCTGGCGGATGTCACCGGCGATACGCTGTGGCTGGAGCGCGCCCTGCGCATCGTCGAACGCATCATTCAAGGCCATGCGGCCGCCAACGGCTACCGGGTCGTCGAGCATTTCGATGCGCACTGGCAGCCCGTGCCTGAATACAACCGCGAAAACCCCGCTGATCACTTCCGGCCTTATGGCACCACGCCCGGGCACGCGTTCGAATGGTCGCGGCTGCTGCTGCATCTGGAGGCGGCGCGGCGCTTGGCCGGGTTACCCACGCCGGATGGGTTGCTGGCCTGCGCCCGTGGCTTGTTCGCCAGTGCCTGCCAGCATGCCTGGGGCGTTGAGGGTGCAGTGGGCATAGTCTACACCCTCGACTGGCACGACCAGCCCGTGGTGCGTGAGCGCCTGCACTGGGTGCACGCCGAAGCGTGCGCCAGCGCTGCAGCCCTGCTTCGGCGTACCGGCGAGCGTGACTACGCGCACTGGTACCGTCGCTTCTGGGCGTTCATCGACACTCATTTCATCGACCGCGCCGCCGGCAGTTGGCACCACGAACTCGACCCTGCCAACCGGCCCGCTGCAACCATCTGGGCCGGCAAGCCCGACCTCTACCACGCCTACCAGGCGGTGTTGCTGCCTACACTGCCGCTAGCACCCAGCCTTGCCACCGCGCTGGCGCGCAATGTAACCAAACGATGACATTCACGCATCGCTTCGTTACCTGGCGCAGCGAGCACTCTGATTAGACTCCATGCAATGCAAGCGACCGACTTGCCCGGCATAACAACAAGAAAGGTATTCCGATGAATTCGACTCTCCGCCTCGCTGCCGCGATCTCCCTTGCCTCCCTGTTCCCGCTCAGTGCCTTCGCCGCCGACTCTAAAGGCAGTGTCGAGGTGGTGCACTGGTGGACATCCGGTGGTGAAAAAGCGGCTGTCGATGTACTCAAGGCCCAGGTCGAGAAGGACGGCTTCACCTGGAAGGATGGCGCGGTTGCCGGCGGCGGTGGCGCCACTGCCATGACCGTGCTCAAGAGCCGCGCCGTGGCCGGCAACCCGCCGGGCGTCGCGCAGATCAAGGGGCCGGACATCCAGGACTGGGCCGCCACCGGCCTGCTCGACGCCGATGTGCTCAAGGACGTCGCCAAGGAGGAGCAGTGGGACTCGCTGCTCGACAAGAAAGTCGCCGACACCGTGAAATACGAAGGCGACTATGTGGCTGTGCCGGTGAACATCCACCGCATCAACTGGTTGTGGATCAACCCCGAGGTGTTCAAGAAGGCCGGCATCGACAAGGCGCCGACCACCCTCGACGAATTCTACGCCGCCGCCGACAAGCTCAAGGCCGCCGGCTTCATCCCGCTCGCCCATGGCGGCCAGCCGTGGCAGGACAGCACTGTGTTCGAGAGCGTGGTGCTGTCGGTGATGGGCGCGGACGGCTACAAGAAGGCGCTGGTCGACCTTGACGAAGCGACGCTGACCGGCCCGCAGATGGTCAAGTCGCTGACCGAGCTGAAAAAGGTCGCCACTTACATGGACCCGGACGGCAAGGGCCAGGACTGGAACCTGGAGGCGGCCAAGGTCATCAACGGCAAGGCCGGCATGCAGATCATGGGTGACTGGGCCAAGAGTGAATGGACCCTGGCCAAGAAAACTGCCGGCAAGGACTACCAGTGCGTAGCATTCCCGGGGACCGACAAGGCCTTCCTGTACAACATCGACTCGCTGGTGGTGTTCAAGCAGAACGACAAGGGCACTGCCGCTGGCCAGCAGGACATCGCCCGAAAGGTGCTCGGCCAGGACTTCCAGAAGGTCTTCAGCACCAACAAGGGGTCCATCCCGGTGCGTAACGACATGCTCGCCGACATGGCCGCGAACGGCTTCGATGCCTGCGCCCAGACCTCTGCCAAGGACTTCCTGGCTGACGCCAAAACTGGCGGCCTGCAGCCGAGCATGGCGCACAACATGGCCACCACGCTGGCCGTGCAGGGGGCGTTCTTCGATGTGGTGACCAACTACATCAACGACCCCAAGGCGGACCCTGCTGACGCGGCGAAGAAGCTGGCGGCGGCGATCAAGGCGGCCAAGTGAAACCCTGATGGCCTCATCGCCGGCAAGCCGGCTCCCACAGGCCTTTCACTGCCCTTGAAACTGTGGGGGTATGTAGGAGCCGGCTTGCCGGCGATGAGGCCAGTATCGACACCACAAGGGGCTGCCTAGGCTCCCGGTAATCACACCATGACTACAGCAACCGCCCGACTGCGGGCCTCACCCCTGGACGCTCTGCAGCGCTGGCTGCCCAAACTGGTGCTGGCGCCGAGCATGTTCATCGTGCTGGTGGGCTTCTACGGCTACATCCTGTGGACTTTCGTCCTGTCCTTCACCACGTCGACCTTCCTGCCAACCTACAAGTGGGCGGGCCTTGCGCAATACGCCCGGCTGTTCGACAACGACCGCTGGTGGGTGGCCAGCAAGAACCTGCTGGTGTTCGGTGGCCTGTTCATCGCCATCAGCCTGGCCATTGGCGTGCTGCTGGCGGTGTTGCTCGACCAGCGCATCCGCCGCGAAGGCTTTATCCGCACCATCTACCTGTACCCCATGGCACTGTCGATGATCGTCACGGGCACCGCCTGGAAGTGGCTGCTCAACCCCGGCATGGGCCTGGACAAGCTGCTGCGTGACTGGGGCTGGGAAGGGTTTCGCCTGGACTGGCTGATCGACCCCGACCGCGTGGTGTATTGCCTGGTGATCGCTGCCGTGTGGCAGGCCTCGGGCTTCATCATGGCGATGTTCCTTGCCGGCCTGCGCGGCGTCGATCAGTCGATCATCCGCGCTGCTCAGATGGATGGCGCCAGCCTGCCGCGCATCTACTGGACCGTGGTGCTGCCCAGCCTGCGCCCGGTGTTCTTCAGCTCGCTGATGATCCTTTCGCACATCGCCATCAAGAGCTTCGACCTGGTGGCGGCCATGACCGCTGGTGGCCCGGGGTACTCCTCCGACCTGCCGGCGATGTTCATGTACTCGTTCACCTTCAGCCGCGGCCAGATGGGCATGGGCTCGGCCAGCGCCATTCTGATGCTCGGGGCGATCCTGGCGATCCTCGTGCCTTACCTGTATTCGGAGCTGCGGAGCAAACGTCATGCATAGCCCTGCCGACAAACCGGCGCTGAGCATCAGCCGCATCGCCATCCATGCGGTACTGCTGATTGCCGTGCTGCTGTACCTGGTGCCGTTGGTAGTGATGCTGCTGACCAGCTTCAAGACCCCAGAAGACATCAGCAGCGGCAACCTGCTGAGCTGGCCGACGGTGATCAGCGGCATTGGCTGGGTCAAGGCCTGGGGCACCGTGAACGGGTATTTCTGGAACTCGATCATGATCACCGTACCGGCGGTGCTGATCTCCACCGCCATTGGTGCGCTTAACGGCTATGTGCTGTCGATGTGGCGGTTCCGGGGTTCGCAGCTGTTCTTCGGTCTGCTGCTTTTCGGTTGCTTCCTGCCGTTCCAGACTGTGCTTCTGCCAGCCTCGTTCACCCTCGGCAAACTCGGCCTGGCCAGCACCACCAGTGGCCTGGTGCTGGTGCATGTGGTCTACGGCCTGGCCTTCACCACGCTGTTCTTCCGCAACTTCTACGTGAGCATTCCCGATGCGCTGGTCAAGGCTGCACGCCTGGACGGTGCCGGGTTCTTCACCATCTTCCGCCGCATCATCCTGCCGATGTCGACGCCGATCATCATGGTCTGCCTGATCTGGCAGTTCACCCAGATCTGGAACGACTTCCTGTTCGGCGTGGTGTTCTCCAGCGGCGACTCGCAACCGATTACCGTGGCCCTGAACAACCTGGTCAACACCAGCACCGGGGCCAAGGAATACAACGTCGACATGGCGGCGGCGATGATCGCCGGCCTGCCAACCCTGCTGGTCTATGTAGTGGCAGGCAAGTATTTCGTCCGCGGCCTCACGGCCGGCGCCGTCAAGGGGTAAGTCATGGCAACGCTTGAAATTCGCAATGTGAGCAAGACCTACGGCAGCGGCCTGCCCGACACCCTCAAGGACATCCAGCTGTCGATCAAGGACGGCGAGTTCCTGATCCTGGTCGGCCCTTCGGGGTGTGGCAAGTCGACCTTGATGAACTGCATCGCCGGCCTTGAGCAGATCACCGGCGGCGCGATCCTGATCGACGAGCAGGACGTCAGCGGCATGAGCCCCAAGGACCGCGACATCGCCATGGTGTTCCAGTCCTACGCGCTGTACCCGACCATGAGCGTGCGCGAGAACATCGAATTCGGCCTGAAGATCCGCAAGATGCCCCAGGCGGCCATCGACGAAGAAGTGGCGCGGGTGGCCAAGCTGTTGCAGATCGAGCACCTGCTGGCGCGCAAGCCAGCGCAGTTGTCCGGCGGCCAGCAGCAGCGTGTGGCCATGGGGCGGGCGCTGGCCCGGCGGCCGAAGATCTACCTGTTCGACGAGCCGCTGTCCAACCTCGACGCCAAGCTGCGGGTGGAGATGCGCACTGAAATGAAACTGATGCACCAGCGCCTGAAGACCACCACGGTGTATGTCACCCACGACCAGATCGAGGCCATGACCCTGGGCGACAAGGTGGCGGTGATGAAGGACGGCATCATTCAGCAGTTCGGCACCCCGCAGCAGATCTACAACGACCCTGCCAACCAGTTCGTCGCCAGCTTCATCGGCTCGCCGCCGATGAACTTCATCCCGGTGCGCCTGGCCAAACAGGACGGCCGCCTGCTGGCGCTACTCGATAGCGGCCAGGCGCGTTGTGAGTTGCCATTGGGCGTGGCAAGCGATGAACTGGATGGCCGCGAGATCATCCTCGGCATCCGCCCCGAGCAGATCGCCCTGGGTACCGGTGAGGGTAATGGCCTGCCAGGCATTCGCGCCGAAGTCCAGGTGACCGAACCCACCGGGCCTGACCTGCTGGTATTCGTCACCCTCAACCAAACCAAGGTGTGCTGCCGCCTGGCGCCGGATGTCGCGTGCCGGGTGGGTGACAGCCTGAACCTGCAATTCGACCCGGCACGGGTGCTGCTGTTCGATGCCAGCAGTGGCGAGCGCCTGGACCTGAACACTGCCAACGCTTCAGTGAAGGACAACGTCACCCGCTTCAAGGGCCGTTGAATCGTCTACACCATCAATAAGAAAAAAGAGGACGCAAAGGGATGGAACAGCGCAATCGTATCAAGACCTTGGGCTCACTGGCCTTGCTTGCCGTAGTGGGTAGCAGCGGGGCGCAGGCTGCCGAGGCCTTCTCCAGCGAGTCGAAATGGATGACCGGCGACTGGGGCGGCGCCCGCACCGAACTGCTGGAAAAAGGCTATGACTTCACCCTGGACTATGTAGGCGAGGTCGCCGGTAACCTCAACGGCGGCTACAACGACGACAAGACTGCACGCTACAGCGACCAGTTCGCCCTTGGCGCGCACCTGGACCTGCAAAAGATTTTTGGCTGGCACGATGCCGAATTCAAACTGGCGATCACCGAGCGCAGCGGCCGCAACCTGTCCAATGACCGTATCAGCGACCCGCGTGCTGGCCAGTTCAGCTCGGTACAGGAAGTGTGGGGCCGTGGGCAGACCTGGCGCCTGACGCAGATGTGGGTCAAGCAGAAATACTTCGACGGTGCCCTGGATGTGAAATTCGGCCGCTTTGGCGAAGGTGAAGACTTCAACAGCTTCCCGTGCGACTTCCAGAACCTGGCCTTCTGCGGGTCGCAGGTGGGCAACTGGGTGGGTGGCATCTGGTACAACTGGCCAGTCAGCCAGTGGGCGCTGCGGGTCAAGTACAACATCACGCCGGAGTTCTTCGTCCAGGTCGGCGCCTTCGAGCAGAACCCGTCGAACCTGGAAACCGGCAACGGCTTCAAGCTCAGCGGCAGCGGCACCAAGGGTGCGATCCTGCCGGTGGAGGCGGTGTGGTCGCCACAGGTCAATGGCCTGCCGGGTGAATACCGCCTTGGTTATTACTACAGCACCGCCGATGCCGAAGACGTTTACGAGGACATCAATGGCAACCCGCAGGGCATCAGCGGCGCAGGCTTCAAGTCGCATTCGAGCAAGCATGGCTGGTGGGTCGTGGCGCAGCAGCAGGTGACCGCCCACGGTGGCGACGCCAGCCGGGGCCTCAGCCTGTTCGCCAACTTCACCGTGCATGACAAGGCCACCAACGTGGTCGACAACTACCAGCAGGTTGGCCTGGTGTACAAGGGCGCCTTCAACGCACGGCCGAAGGACGACATCGGTTTCGGCATCGCTCGCATCCACGTAAACGACGATGTGAAGAAGCGCGCCGAGCAACTCAATGCGCAAAATGGCATCAACGATTACGACAACCCGGGCTTCGTGCCGCTGCAGCGCACCGAGTACAACGCCGAGCTGTACTACGGCTTCCATGTGACCAACTGGCTGACCGTGCGGCCGAACCTTCAGTACATCAAGAGCCCCGGCGGGGTGGATGAGGTGGACAACGCGCTGGTCGCAGGTTTGAAGATTCAGTCGTCATTCTGAGCCTGTTTGTTGTAAATTTACGCCAATCCAATTTCGGCTCCCGGCACCACTGGCTTGCAGTGGTTGTCGGGAATAGACCGAGACAGCGCTATCTCAAACAACAAGAGCTTGGAACCCATGCCTGAACATCCGCTACATCGCTTCTTTTCCGCACAGAGGCCCAGGCCGACATTCGAGTGGGAGCGTTACCAGCAGCGCGATGTGCTGATCATCGATCACCCCCGTTGCCAGGCAGTGTTCAGCCGCCAGGGCGCGCAGTTGCTGCACTTCCAGCCGGCCGGCGAGCGGCCCTGGTTGTGGTGCGCCGAACAGTGGCCACAAGTGGGTGCGATCCGTGGAGGCGTGCCAGTGTGCTGGCCGTGGTATGGCCGCCATCCCAGCGAAGACCTGTGGCCGGCCCATGGCTGGGCGCGCCTGCTGGACTGGAAGCTGGTGGACAGCCGCGAGGACGAGGAGGGCGTCAGCCTGAAATGGCGCCTGGACCTGTGCGATTGGCAGGTCGACCTGCATGCCCGGCTGGGCAGCCGCATGGAGCTGAGCCTGAGTACCGAACACCAGGACAGCGAACCCTGCCAGCTGAGCCATGCGCTGCTGGCCTACTGGCGTATCAGTGACGTAGCCGAGATAGCGCTGTCTGGCCTTGAAGACATCGAAGGTTATGACCGCCTGAACCGGCAAGCCTGCCGCCAGGACGGCGCCTTGAAGCTCAACGGCGGCTGCCAGAAGGTCTACCCCGGCACGCCGCGGGTGCAGCTGCAGGACCCAGCATGGCAGCGCGAACTGTGCATCGACACCGGTGACAGCGACGACACCGTGGTCTGGCACCCCGGCAACCGGCCACTGATGGGTGTGACGGGGCGCGAGTGCCAGGGGTTCGTTTGCGTGGAAGCGGCCAGCGGCAGTGGCGAGGGCCTGAGCCTGGCGCCAGGCCAGCGCGCCCACCTGCGGCTGCAGGCGCACCGGCTCAGTTGAGCTCGTCGTCCTCGATTGGGTAGCGGCTGGCGTTGAGGCTTTCCTTGATCTTGCGCAGGTGCGGCTGGAAGTCCACGCCACGGCGCAGGGTCATGCCGGTGGCCAGTACGTCGAGCACGGTCAGCTGGATGATGCGCGAGGTCATCGGCATGTAGATGTCGGTGTCTTCCGGTAGCGGGATGTGCAGGCTCAGGCTGCAGGCCTGGGCCAGCGGTGAACCGGCTGCAGTCAGGCCAAGCACCGAAGCGCCGTTTTCGCGGGCCACGCGGGCCACTTCGACCAGTTCGCGGGTACGCCCGGTGTAGGAGATGATCACGAACAGGTCACCGGTGTGCGCCACCGAGGCCAGCATGCGCTGCATCAGTACGTCGGCATGGGCCGAAACCGCCAGGTTGAAGCGGAAGAACTTGTGCTGCGCATCCAGCGCCACCGGGGCAGAAGCACCCAGGCCGAAGAAGTGAATCTGCCGGGCCTGGATCATCATGTCCACGGCGCGGCTGACCTGTTGCGGGTCGAGTTGTTGGCAGGCGCTGTCGAGCGAGGCAATGGCACTGCCGAATATCTTCTGGGTGTAGGCTGCAGGGTCGTCGTCGGCCTCGACCGCGCGGCTGACGTAGGCAGCGCCGCTGGCCAGGCTTTGCGCCAGTTGCAGCTTGAGCTCGGGGTAGCCGCTGACACCGAACGAACGGCAGAAGCGGTTGACGGTCGGCTCGCTGACCTTGGCCGCCTGGGCCAGCGCGGCAATGCTGAAGCGGGTAGCTTGTTGCGGGTTGAGCAAGATGACTTCGGCGACTTTGCGTTCGGCCTTGTTCAGCTCGTCGAGGCGTCCCTGGATCTGCTCCAGGAGGTTTCGCACGCGGTCCATGGGTGTGTCCTTGGGTCGGGAAGACAGCCGGCCGCCGGAGCAGCAGGCTTTTTGCACGGTCGTCTATCGTACTGGCGGTGCGTGTGGCGCACCACTTGTCTGTAACACTAGTGTGTAATGTTGTGGTTTTTACTACATTATCCCTTGAAAACCGTATGTGAAAGCGGTATTCCTAGACCAACTTTAGGAAAGAACCAACATCATGGCTGCGATCAGTGTCGAACCTTGCACCTTTGCCCTTTTCGGCGCCCTCGGCGACCTGGCATTGCGCAAGCTGTTTCCTGCGCTTTACCAGCTCGACCGCGCCAATTTGTTGCACGCGGATACCCGCTTGCTGGCCCTGGCCCGCGAGGCGGGTAGCGCGCAGGAGCACCTGAATACCATCGAGGCACACTTGCGCAAGCATGTGGCGGAGGGTGACCTGGAGCCGGCAGCGCTGGGGCGCTTCCTTGGCCGCCTAAGCTATCAACACCTGGATTTCCTGCAGCCGGAGGGCTATGAGGCCCTGGCCGAGCAAGCGCCTGCCGAGCTGCCGTTGATTGCCTATTTCGCGACTGCGGCGGCCGTGTACGGCGCCATTTGCGAAAACCTCGACACGGCGGGCCTGGCTTCGCGCACTCGGGTAGTGCTGGAAAAACCCATCGGCCATGATCTTGAGTCATCGCGCCGGGTCAACGATGCCGTGGCGCGCTTCTTTCCGGAAAGCCGTGTCTATCGCATCGACCATTACCTGGGCAAGGAGACGGTGCAGAACCTGATCGCCCTGCGCTTTGCCAACAGCCTGTTCGAAACCCAGTGGAACCAGAATTCCATTTCCCATGTGGAAATCACCGTGGCTGAAAAGGTGGGTATCGAAGGCCGCTGGGGGTATTTCGACAAGGCTGGCCAGCTGCGCGACATGATCCAGAACCACCTGTTGCAGCTGCTGTGCCTGATCGCCATGGACCCGCCCAGCGAACTGTCGGCCGACAGTATCCGCGACGAGAAGGTCAAGGTGCTCAAGGCGCTGGCGCCGATCACCGGTGAGGGGCTGACCACCCGCGTGGTGCGGGGCCAATACATCGCCGGCTACAGCGATGGCAAGCCGGTGCCCGGCTACCTGGAAGAAGACAACGCCAACGCCCAGAGCGACACCGAAACCTTCGTCGCCCTGCGCGCCGATATCCGCAACTGGCGCTGGTCCGGCGTGCCGTTCTACCTGCGCACCGGTAAACGCATGCCGCAGAAGCTGTCGCAGATCGTCATCCACTTCAAGGAAACGCCGCACTACATTTTCGCCCCGGAGCAGCGTTTGCAGGTCGGCAACAAGCTGATCATTCGCTTGCAGCCAAGCGAAGGTATTTCCTTGCGGGTGATGACCAAGGAGCAGGGCCTGGACAAGGGCATGCAACTGCGCAGCGGCCCGTTACAGCTGAATTTTTCCGACACCTGGCGCACAGCGCGTATTCCGGATGCCTACGAGCGCTTGCTGCTTGAAGTGATGCGCGGCAACCAGAACCTGTTCGTGCGCAAAGACGAAATCGAATACGCCTGGAAGTGGTGCGACCAGTTGATCGCTGGCTGGCAAAGCGCCGGGGATGCACCCAAGCCCTATGCGGCTGGGTCGTGGGGGCCGATGAGCTCGATTGCACTGATTACACGAGATGGGAGGGCGTGGTATGGGGATATCTGAACTGCAATTGCCGGCAACGGTAAAGGCGCATCAACTGGATGATGCCAAGGCGCTTTCGTCGACGTTGGCCGTCGATGTTGCCCAACGCCTGCGTGCAGCCATTACCGCGAAAGGGCAGGCTTGCCTGGTGCTGTCCGGTGGCCGCAGCCCGGTGCCCTTCCTTGAGAAGCTGGCAACCGAGGCGCTGGACTGGTCGAAGGTAACCGTCAGCCTGGCTGACGAACGCTGGGTGCCGGTTGAGCACGCCGATAGCAACGCCGGCCTGCTTGCCCGCCACTTGTTCCAGGGTGCAGCGGCCAAGGCCCGCTTTGTCGGTTTGTATCAACAGGCGGAAAACCTCGACGCGGCAGCGCTGAAAACTGACCAGGCGTTGGCCGAATTACCCGCCATCGACGTGCTGGTGCTGGGCATGGGTGACGATGGCCACACGGCCTCGCTGTTCCCTAACAGCCCCAACCTGGCTGAAGGCCTTGACCTGAACAGCAAGCGCCGCTGCCTGCCATTGCTGGCGCCGAGCGTGCCGCACCAACGCCTGTCCCTGACCCGTTCGCTGCTGGCCAGCGCCGCCTTCACCGCGTTGTCCGTCCAAGGCGCAGGCAAACTCGCTACCCTGCGCGCCGCGCTGGCGGGCAACGACTTAAACGAAATGCCGATTCGCGCCTTTCTTCACGCCCCCCTGGACATCTACTGGTGCCCATGAGCAAAGGATCCACTGTCATGACCACCCTTGAACGCCCACAGCCTCTGCTCTCGATGGCCGACAAAGCCGCCCGCATCGACGCGATCTGCAAGAAGGCGCGCATCCTGCCGGTGATCACCATCGCCCGCGAGGAAGACATCCTGCCCCTGGCCGATGCCCTGGCCGCCGGCGGTATCCGTACCCTGGAAGTGACCTTGCGCTCGCAGTATGGCCTCAAGGCCATCCAGGTGTTGCGCGAGCAGCGCCCGGAGCTGTGCGTGGGGGCAGGTACCGTACTCGATCGCGGCATGTATGCAGCGGTCGAAGCCGCTGGTGCGCAGTTCGTGGTAACCCCGGGCATTACCCAGGACATTCTCGAAGCCGGCGTGGACAGCGACATTCCGCTGCTGCCGGGTATCAGCACGCCTTCGGAAATAATGATGGGCTATGCCCTGGGTTATCGCCGGTTCAAGCTGTTCCCCGCTGAAATCAGCGGCGGCGTGGCGGCGATCAAAGCCTTTGGCGGCCCATTCGGCGATATCCGCTTCTGCCCGACTGGCGGCGTCAACCCGGCGAACGTGCGCAACTACATGGCGCTGCCCAATGTGATGTGCGTGGGCGGGACCTGGATGCTGGACAGTAGCTGGATCAAGAACGGTGACTGGGCGCGAATCGAAGCGTGCAGTGCGGAGGCGATGGCACTGCTGGACGCCAACTGAATTTGTTGTGTGCTTTACGGCTTATGGGGCGCTTGGTCGGCGCCCCTTTTTTTGTCTGCAGGTTTTGTACTGATTGTACGGCCCTATCGCCGGCAAGCCGGCTCACACAGGTACTCCACAGTTCTTGGAACCTGTGGCGATCCTGTGGGAGCCGGCTTGCCGGCGATAGGGCCGGTACCGGCAATAAAAAAGCCCGCATCATGGATGCGGGCCCTGGGCCATCAATTCACAGCTTACGCCGCTTTGGCCTCTTGCTGGCTCAGCGAGCGGTTCAGCGCACTGAACAGTGCCTTGAAGCTGGCAGTGGTGATGTTCTCATCGATGCCCACGCCATGTACCGGGCGGCCACCGGCCACACGCAGCTCGATATAAGCCGCCGCCTTGGCGTTGGTGCCGGCGCCGATGGCGTGTTCGTTGTAGTCCATGATCTCCACGGCAATCGGCAAACCAGCCACCAGGGCTTCCAGGGCGCCGTTGCCCTTGCCGCGCCAGTGCAGGGTGGTTTCGCCTTCACCGGCGACTTCCACTTCCACGGCGCTGTGGCCGTTTTCTTCCTGCAGGCGGTGGCTGACCAGCGCGTACGGGGCGTTGGCCTGCAGGTATTCCTTCTGCAGCAGGCTGTAGATCTGCTTGGCGGTCATTTCCAGGCCCAGGCGGTCGGTTTCGCCCTGTACCACCTGGCTGAACTCGATCTGCATGCGGCGCGGCAGGCTGATGCCGTATTCCTGCTCGAGCAGGTAGGTGATGCCGCCTTTGCCCGACTGGCTATTGACGCGGATCACTGCCTCGTAGCTGCGGCCGATGTCGGCCGGGTCGATTGGCAGGTACGGCACTTCCCACAGTTCGCTATCCTGCTGCTTGGCGAAGCCTTTGCGGATGGCGTCCTGGTGCGAGCCGGAGAACGCGGTGTGAACCAGGTCGCCGACGTACGGGTGACGTGGGTGGACCGGCAGCTGGTTGCACTCTTCGACCACCTTGCGCACACCGTCGATGTCGGAGAAGTCCAGTTGCGGGTCGATGCCCTGGGTGTAGAGGTTCAGCGCCAGGGTCACCAGGTCGACGTTACCGGTACGCTCGCCGTTGCCGAACAGGCAGCCTTCGGCACGGTCGGCGCCGGCCATCAGGCCCAGTTCGGTGGCGGCGATGCCAGTGCCACGGTCGTTGTGGCAGTGCAGGCTGATGATCACGCTGTCACGGCGGCTGATGTTGCGGCAGAACCACTCGATCTGGTCGGCGTAGATGTTCGGCGTGGCGACTTCCACGGTAGCCGGCAGGTTGAGGATGAGCTTGTGCTCAGGCGTCGGGTTCCACACTTCAATGACCGCGTCGCAGACTTCCTTGGCGAACTCCAGTTCGGTTGCGCTGAAGGTTTCAGGCGAGTACTGGAAGGTCCACTGGGTTTCCGGCTGCTGGGCGGCGTATTTGACGAACAGCTTGGCCGCGTTCACTGCGATGTCTTTCACGCCTTGCTTGTCCTGGTTGAAGACGATGCGGCGGAACGACGGGCTGGTGGCGTTGTACAGGTGGACGATGGCCTTCTTGGCCCCGCGCAGCGACTCGAAGGTGCGTGCGATCAGGTCTTCACGGGCCTGGGTGAGCACTTGGATGGTGGTGTCGTCCGGGATGTGGCCGTCTTCGATCAAGGTGCGCACAAAGTCGAAATCGGTCTGCGAGGCGGACGGGAACGAGGCCTCGATTTCCTTCACGCCAACCTGCACCAGGGTCTTCCAGAAACGCAGCTTTTTCTCCGAGTCCATCGGCTCGATCAGCGACTGGTTGCCATCACGCAAGTCCGAGCTGCACCAGATCGGCGCTTCGGTGATGGTCTTCGACGGCCAGGTACGGTCAGGCAGGTCGATGGTCGGGAAAGCGCGATACTTCTTCGATGGGTCTTTGAGCATGGTCATGGAAGCAATCCTTTTGTGTGCGGCCGAGATCGGGCCTGCCGAGCAGTAACGAGGTAGAAGGGCGAGGCGACGCGATTCAGCCTGGTAGTCGAGCGCTGACCAGGCAGAGGCTGCGATGTTGTCGGAGCAGGATGAGGGTGCTGAAGGTTTTCATGCCTTCAACCCTAACCAGTGGGGTCAGGGATGGCAAGTGTTCGCGGAAAATTGAGAGGAATGCTTAAAAAGTGCAATCAACCGAGATTTTATTGCTGAATTTTTAAGGGGTGATCTTGTTGTTTGCGCGAGTCTTTTCACCCGCGCAACACAGCGGCAGCCCATTTTCAGGGCTGGAACGCGCCAATGAAGATGGCCGGATCCACGCGGGCGTCATTGAGGCTGACGTTCCAGTGCATGTGGGGCCCGGTCGCCCGACCGGTCGAACCCACCCGGCCTACCACATCCCCCCGACGCAGCGTCTGCCCCACATTTACATCGATCTTCGACATGTGGCAGAACATGCTGATGAAGCCCTGGCCGTGGTCCACGAACACCGTGCGGCCGTTGAAGAAGTAGTCGCCGACAAGGATCACCTTGCCATTGGCCGGCGTCTTGATGGGCGTGCCTGCAGGCACCGCGAAATCCAGCCCGGCGTGGGGGTTGCGTTCTTCGCCATTGAAGAAGCGACGCACGCCGAACTTGCTCGACAGCGGCCCGCTGACCGGCTTGTCGAGGACCAGGTTGCTTGGCAGGTTGGGGCTGAAGCTGCGGTAGGCCTTGATCTGCTCGGCCAGCTCGCGGTCGATGCGCTTGAGGTCGGCCGGGTCGGGGTTGACCTGGCGCTTGTTCTTCAGGGTGATGTGCTGTTCCGGGTACTTCTTGCTGCCCACGCTGAACGGCAGGTTGCGCCCACCCTCGGTCAGCACGGCGGTGCCGGGCTTTTGCGTCAGCGGGATGCCGACGATGGCCAGCCAGTTGCCCTGCTCCTGCACCACCAGCACCGGCTTGCCATCGAAGCGCGCGCGCGGGGCGGCAGCCGCAGGGCCCAGGTCGACCACAGCGACACCGCCGGGTACCGGTTTGTTGAGGGTGCGAGTGATATAGCTGGCCTGGGCGCCGCCGGCCAGCAACAACAGGGAAAGGGCGAGCAGGGGCGCGAACAGGCGGGGCATGTGTCAGTCCAGTAGAGAAAGGGTGACCGGAGTCAGGTGGTTGTCCTCGACCCGCACCTGCAGCTCACCTTCGTTCAGGCGGGCAGTCAGGCGTTGGCCGTTGCGGGTCTGCTCGGCGCTGCGAATGGCTTGGCCATGCTCGTCGAGGAGGATGCTGTAGCCGCGCGCCAGGGTCGCCAGCGGGCTGACCACCTGTAGCGTCTGCAACTGGGCCTGGAAGCGTTGGCGACGATCCTTCAGCACGTCGCGCATGGCGCGCGGCAGGCGCTCGGCGAGGCTGTCCAGGCGTTGGCTGAGCAGTTTCAGCGTACGCCCGGGATGCTGCGCGGCCAGCCGCGTGTCCAGGCGTGCCAGGCGCTCGCGGCGCTGGTTGAGGTTGAGCGTGAATGCCCGGCGCAGGCGCATGTCCAGGTCGTCCAGGCGCTGGGCCTGTTGGCGCAGGCGCTCGCCGGGGTGGCGCAGGCGCCGGGCCAGCGACTCCACGCGCAGGCGGTCGTGGCTCAGGCGGTTTTGCATGCGCAGCAGCAGGCGCCGTTGCAGGCCTTCGAGGCGTTGCCGCAGGCCACTGCTGTCGGGGGCCAGCAGTTCGGCGGCGGCCGATGGCGTGGGTGCGCGAACGTCAGCGACGAAATCGCTGATCGACACGTCGGTTTCATGGCCGACGGCGCTGACGATGGGCGTGACGCAAGCGGCCACGGCGCGGGCCACGGCTTCCTCGTTGAAACTCCACAGGTCTTCCAGCGAGCCACCGCCACGGGCCAGGATCAGCGCATCGAAACCGAGGCTGTCGGCCAATTGCACGGCGCGTACGATCTGCGCGATGGACTCGCGGCCCTGCACGGCGGTGGGGATGAGGCTCAGCTCCACCTGCGGGGCGCGGCGGCCGAAGACGCTGATGATGTCGCGGATCACTGCGCCGGTGGGCGAGGTGATGATGCCGATGCGCTGAGGATGGGCTGGCAGCGGTTTCTTGCGTTCGGTGCTGAACAGGCCCTCGGCGCCGAGTTTTTCCTTCAGCGCCTCGAAGGCCAGGCGCAGGGCGCCGTCACCGGCGGGTTCGACGCTGTCGAGAATCAGTTGATAGTCGCCACGCCCTTCGAACAGCGATACCTTGCCGCGCACCCGCACCGCCAGGCCGTCCCGCAGTGCCTGGCGCACGCGCGCAGCGTTCTGCCGGAACAGTGCGCAGCGCACTTGAGCGCCGCTGTCCTTGAGGGTGAAGTACATGTGGCCGGAGGCCGGGCGGGCGAGGTTGGAAATCTCGCCTTCCACCCAGACGCTGCGGAACACGTCTTCCAGCAGTACGCGGGCGCGGCCGTTGAGCTGGCTGACGGTGAGGACCTCGCGGTCCAGGCCGAGTCGTTCGAAGGGGTCTTTGATCATGGGGGCATGATAAGGGGGGAGGGTGAGGGCGCCAAGTGCATGGGGGAGATTTCTGGTTCTGGTGGGGGTAGGCGATGTTGTGGGCGCACGCCTTCAATTTTTCAGGGCGTTTGAGATCTAGCGCCGCGCGGGCGGCGCTCGATCTTTAGGCCGCTCTAAACATCAAGGCATGCACCTGTTCGCCCACATACAATCCCGCGGCATGCTGGCCAGCCTGGCGCTGATCGGTCGCTACCTGAGCGCGTGAGCGGTAGAATCAGCCGATTACCGCAGTTGGCAGGCCTGTTTGACCCATGAACACCCAGAGCATCATCGTTCCGAAACTTTCCACCGTCCCGGTGCACGAGGCCCGCGCTCGGGCCATCCTGCGCTGGCTGGTGCGCGAAAAGGTGGTCGAGGAGCAACTGACCACATGCGGGCGCTCCGGCAACCGCATGGGCCATGCCTTGGCAGAAGGCGCGGGCAAGGTCGCCTTGCACCCTGAAAAGTTGCCGTTTGGCGCACCGGTCAACGGGCTGGAAGTGATGCTCAAGCGCTGCATCTATACCCCCACTGCCGGTTTCCTCGAAGAAGCCGGTTGCCCCGAGTGCCGTCGCGAGGTGGGCGAGCCGTTGTTCGAAAGCCTGGAAGAATGGATGCCGGGGGTGAGCGACAACTTCACCTGCCCGTTGTGCGGCTTCGAAGACGACATCAATGGCTTCATTTACCTGCAGCCATGTGCCTTTTCCAACCTGGGGTTCATCTTCAACAACTGGGGCGAGGCCGGTTTTACCCAAGCCTTTCTCGACAGCTTCGCCGACTGGCTGGACCAGCCAGTGGCAGTGGTGCAGGTAAAACTGCCAGAACGCTGACCGAAGGCCCTTATTTTGCATTGAGCGGCGCGCCGTGGATGAGTATAATGGCGCGCTTCCATTTTTCCCGCCCGGGAGCCCCCGCGATGCTGCGTATCAGCCAAGAAGCCCTGACTTTCGACGATATCCTCCTTGTACCTGGCTATTCCGAGGTACTGCCCAATGAAGTCAGTCTCAAGACCCGTTTGACTCGTGGCATCGAGCTGAACATCCCTCTGGTTTCCGCTGCAATGGATACCGTGACCGAAGCGCGTCTGGCCATTGCCATGGCTCAGGAAGGCGGCATCGGCATCATCCACAAGAACATGACCATCGAGCAGCAGGCCGGCGAAGTACGCAAGGTCAAGAAGTTCGAGGCTGGCGTGGTCAAGGACCCGATCACCATCGAAGCCGACGCCACCGTGCGCGACCTGTTCGACCTGACCCGCCTGAACAACATCTCGGGTGTTCCGGTGCTGGAGAACGGTGACCTGGTCGGTATCGTCACCTCCCGTGACGTACGCTTCGAAACCCGCCTGGATGCCAGGGTGCGCGACGTGATGACGCCCAAAGAGCGCCTGGTCACCGTGCGCGAAGGCGCCGACAAGAACGAAGTTCGCGAGCTGCTGCACAAGCACCGCCTGGAAAAAGTCCTGATCGTCGACGACAAGTTCAGCCTCAAGGGCATGATGACCGTCAAGGACATCGAAAAAGCCAAGGCCTACCCGCTGGCCAGCAAGGACGACCAGGGTCGCCTGCGCGTCGGCGCTGCGGTCGGCACCGGCAAGGACACCGGCGAGCGCGTTGCTGCCCTGGTTGCCGCCGGCGTTGACGTGGTGGTGGTCGACACCGCCCACGGTCACTCCAAAGGCGTGATCGACCGCGTTCGTTGGGTCAAGGAGACTTACCCGCAAGTGCAGGTGATCGGCGGCAACATCGCCACCGGCGCTGCGGCCAAGGCCCTGGCTGAAGCCGGCGCCGACGCGGTCAAGGTCGGTATCGGCCCTGGCTCGATCTGCACCACCCGCATCGTCGCTGGTGTCGGCGTACCGCAAATCAGCGCCATCGCCAACGTCGCCGCCGCACTGGAAGGCACTGGCGTGCCACTGATCGCCGACGGCGGCATCCGCTTCTCGGGTGACCTGTCCAAGGCCATCGTCGCCGGTGCTTCGTGCGTGATGATGGGTTCGATGTTCGCCGGTACCGAAGAAGCGCCGGGTGAAGTCGAGCTGTTCCAGGGCCGCTCCTACAAGGCATACCGCGGCATGGGCTCGCTGGGTGCGATGGCGCAGGCGCAAGGTTCGTCCGACCGTTACTTCCAGGACTCCTCGGCCGGCGCCGAGAAGCTGGTACCGGAAGGCATCGAAGGCCGTGTTCCTTACAAGGGCGCCCTGGCCGCGATCATCCACCAGCTGATGGGCGGCCTGCGCTCGTCCATGGGCTACACCGGCAGCGCGACCATCGAAGAGATGCGCACCAAGCCGGAATTCGTGCGCATCACCGGTGCCGGCATGGCCGAGTCCCACGTGCATGACGTGCAGATCACCAAAGAAGCCCCTAACTACCGCGTAGGCTGAGGCTTCCAGCAACATCAGCATGCGGGGCTGTCACGACAGCCCCGCGTCGTTTCCGATTTCCACTGACGAGATTGAGTCATGGCCCTCGACATTCACGCTCACCGCATCCTGATCCTCGACTTCGGTTCCCAGTACACCCAGCTGATTGCCCGCCGCGTGCGCGAGATCGGCGTGTACTGCGAACTGCACCCGTTCGACATGGACGATGAAGCGATCCGCGAATTCAACCCGCGCGGCATCATCCTCGCCGGCGGCCCCGAGTCGGTGCACGAAGCCAACAGCCCACGCGCGCCGCAGGCCGTATTCGACCTGAACGTACCGCTGCTGGGCATCTGCTACGGCATGCAAACCATGGCCGAGCAACTGGGCGGCAAGGTCACCGGTTCCGACCTGCGTGAATTCGGCTACGCCCGCGTTGACGTGGTCGGCAAGAGCCGCCTGCTGGACGGCATCGAAGACCACGTCGATGGTGACGGCGTACTGGGCCTGGACGTGTGGATGAGCCACGGCGACAAGGTCACCCAGATGCCGGGCGACTTCCACGTGCTGGCCAGCACCCCGAGCTGCCCGATCGCCGGCATGTTCGACGATGCACGCGGCTACTACGGCGTGCAGTTCCACCCGGAAGTGACCCACACCAAACAGGGCGGCCGCATCCTTTCGCGCTTCGTCCAGGACATCTGTGGCTGCGAAGCTCTGTGGACCCCGTCCAACATCGTCGAAGACGCCATCGCCCAGGTGCGCGAGCAAGTCGGCTCGGCCAATGTCCTGCTCGGCCTGTCCGGCGGCGTCGACTCGTCCGTGGTTGCCGCCCTGCTGCACCGCGCCATCGGCGACCAGCTGACCTGCGTCTTCGTCGATAACGGCCTGCTGCGCCTGCACGAAGGCGACCAGGTGATGGCCATGTTCAAGGAGAACATGGGCGTCAAGGTGATCCGCGCCGATGCCGAGGCCCAGTTCCTGGGTAACCTGGAAGGCGAAGCGGACCCGGAGAAGAAGCGCAAGATCATCGGCCGCACCTTCATCGACATCTTCGATGCCGAAGCCAGCAAGCTGGAAAACATCCAGTTCCTTGCCCAGGGCACCATCTACCCGGACGTGATCGAGTCGGCTGGCGCCAAGAGCGGCAAGGCCCACGTGATCAAGTCACACCACAACGTCGGTGGCCTGCCGGAGGAGATGAACCTCAAGCTGGTCGAGCCGCTGCGTGAACTGTTCAAGGACGAAGTACGCAAGATCGGCCTGGAGCTGGGCCTGCCGTACGACATGGTCTACCGCCACCCGTTCCCGGGCCCGGGCCTGGGCGTGCGGATCCTCGGTGAAGTGAAGAAGGAATACGCCGACATCCTGCGTCGCGCCGACCACATCTTCATCGAAGAGCTGCGCAAAGCCGACTGGTACCACAAGACCAGCCAGGCCTTCGTGGTGTTCCAGCCAGTCAAATCGGTTGGCGTCGTTGGCGACGGCCGTCGCTACGCCTGGGTCGTGGCCCTGCGTGCCGTCGAAACCGTGGACTTCATGACCGCGCGTTGGGCGCACCTGCCGTACGAGCTGCTGGAAACCGTCAGCGGCCGTATCATCAACGAAATCGAAGGCATCTCGCGCGTCACCTACGACGTGTCGAGCAAGCCGCCGGCCACTATCGAGTGGGAATGAGTTGAGCCACAAGGGCGCCGCAAGGCGCCCTTGTTGTATCTGGCCGTGACAGACTGCGTACCATCCTGCGACAAGACTTCACTTAATCTTTCGCATTTGCAGGTGTATCGTATTCGCCCTTCATCGCCAGGCACTGCTGGCAGACTGATTGCGCAGAACACGAGGTACCCGCACCGATGTCCTTCACCCGTCGACAAATGCTCAAAGGCCTCACCGGCCTGGTTGTGGTAGGCCTGGGCGCCGGAGGCGCGGCGCGGTACTGGCTGGGCAAGGTCGAGGACGAGAACGCGGGGCATGACTACGAGCTGATCGCAGCGCCCCTGGACGTAGAGCTGGTGCCGGGCTTCAAGACCGAGGCCTGGGCGTTTGGCCCCTCGGCGCCGGGCACGGAGCTGCGGGTACGCCAGGGCACCTGGTTGCGGGTGCGCTTCATCAACCACCTGCCGGTGGAAACCACCATTCACTGGCATGGCATCCGCCTGCCGCTGGAGATGGACGGTGTGCCGTACGTGTCGCAGCTGCCGGTGAAGCCTGGCGAGTACTTCGACTACAAATTCCGCGTGCCGGACGCCGGCAGCTACTGGTACCACCCGCATGTCAGCAGCTCCGAAGAGCTGGGGCGCGGGCTGGTCGGGCCGCTGATCGTCGAGGAGCGCGAGCCTACTGGCTTCCTGCATGAGCGCACCATGAGCCTGAAGAACTGGCACGTGGACGAGCAGGGCGCCTGGCTGCCGTTCAGCATCCCCCGCGAGGCGGCGCGCAACGGCACGGCCGGGCGGCTGATTACCATCAACGGCCAGGCCAATTCGGTGACCGAACTGCCGGCCGGGCAAGTGGTGCGCCTGCGCCTGCTGAACCTGGACAATACCTGGACCTACCGCCTGAACCTCAAAGGCAACTTCGAGGCGAAGATCTACGCCCTCGATGGCAACCCGGTCACTCCGCGTGATCTGGGCGACGAATACTGGCTGGGCCCTGGCATGCGTATCTGCCTGGCGATTCGCATTCCCGAGGCGGGTGAGGAAATCTCCCTGCGCGACGGCTTCGTGCGCCTGGGTACCTTGCGTTCGGTGGCCAACAATGATGCGCCCAGCGACTGGCCACCCGCGTTGCCGCCCAACCCTGTGGCCGAGCCGGACCTGGAGAATGCCGAGAAGCTGAACTTCAATTTCGAATGGGTCGGCAAGGTTTCGGTCAACACCGAGAACGGCAAGCCGCCGAGCCTCTGGCAAATCAACGGACAGGCCTGGGACATTACCGACAAGACCTGCGCCGACCGGCCAATCGCCACGCTGCAGAAGGGCAAGAGCTACATCTTCGAGCTGAAGAACATGACCCAGTACCAGCACCCGATCCACCTGCACGGCATGAGTTTCAAGGTGATCGCCTCTAATCGCCACGATATCGTCGAGCCGTGGTTCACCGATACCTATCTGCTGGGCAAGAACGAACGCGCCCAGGTCGCGCTGGTGGCGGATAACCCAGGCACCTGGATGTTCCACTGCCATGTCATCGACCACATGGAAACCGGCCTGATGGCCGCGATTGCGGTGGTCTGATGCGCCCGCAGATCATCGATCGCAGCCGCGATCAGGAATTCATGCGCCTGGCCCTGGCCTTGGCTGGCGAAGGTGCAGCCCTGGGCGAGGTGCCTGTCGGTGCGGTGCTGGTGCAGCACGGCCAGGTGATAGGGCAGGGTTTCAATCGACCCATTCTCGACAGTGACCCCAGTGCCCACGCCGAAATGGTCGCCATCCGCGCGGCGGCGAAATCGGCCAGTAATTACCGGCTGCCTGGCAGCACCTTGTACGTCACGCTGGAGCCTTGCAGCATGTGCGCAGGGTTGATCGTGCATTCGCGGGTGGCGCGGGTGGTGTACGGTGCGCTGGAGCCTAAAGCGGGGATCGTGCAGAGCCAGGGGCAGTTCTTCAGCCAGGGCTTTCTGAACCATCGGGTAATGTTCGAGGGTGGTGTGCTGGCTGAAGAATGCGGGCAGATCCTCAGTGACTTCTTCAAGGCTCGGAGGGCCAAGGGTTAGCCTGTTCTGGCCTCATCGCCGGCAAGCCGGCTCCTACAGGGTCAGCGCAAACCATATGACTTGCGCTGACCCTGTGGGAGCCGGCTTGCCGGCGATAGGGCCGTAAGGGTTCACATCGGCGGCGACTGTTCTGCCGGTTTGTCCTTGTTCACGCCAGGCACATGCAGGTTGCCCTCGGCCACCTGGCCTTCAAGCTGCGGCTGGGTCACCCAGGTGAGGATGTCGTAGTAGCGGCGGATGTTGGCCACGAAGTGCACCGGCTCGCCGCCGCGGGCGTAACCGTACTTGGTCTGGCGGAACCACTGCTTCTGCGACAGGCGCGGCAGCATCTTCTTCACGTCCAGCCACTTGTTCGGGTCGAGTTTCTCGCGCCTGGCCAGGGTGCGCGCGTCTTCCAGGTGGCCGCTGCCGACGTTGTAGGCTGCCAGGGCAAACCAGGTGCGGTCCGGCTCCTTGATGCTGTCGTCGAGCTGTTCCTTGATCAGCATGAAGTACTTGGCGCCACCCTGAATGCTCTGTTTCGGGTCCAGGCGGTTGGACACGCCCATGGCCTGGGCGGTGCGCTGGGTCAGCATCATCAGGCCGCGTACGCCGGTCTTGGAGGTGACTTCCGGCTGCCACATCGATTCCTGATAACCGATCGCCGCCAGCAGGCGCCAGTCCACCTGCTCGACCTTGGCGTAGCTCTTGAAGTGCTTTTCGTACTTGGGCAGGCGCTGCTGCAAGTGCTGGGCGAAGGTGTAGGCACCGACGTAGCCAAGCACGTCGACGTGGCCGTAGTAACGGTCTTTAAGGCGTTGCAGGGTGCCGTTCTTCTGCGATTTGTCGAGAAACTCGTTCACTTCGTTGAGCAGGCTGTTGTCATCGCCAGGAGCCACCGCCCAACGCTGATCGCGGGCGTCGCCCAGGTCGAAGGCAACCCGCACGTTGGGGAAGTACACCTGGTTCATCGCAAGTTCGTTGGAATCGACCAGGGTCAGGTCGATCTGCCCTTCATCGACCATGCGCAGCAGGTCGACCACCTCGACGGCGTCGGACTCTTCGTATTCCAGGCCCGGATACCGCCTTTTCAAGTCGGCCAGCTGGTCGGCATGGCTGCTGCCTTTGAGCACCATGATCTTCTTGCCGACCAGCCCTTTGGGCTCGGTGGGGCGGGAACGGCCATTGCGGTAGATGACCTGCGGGGTCACTTCCAGGTACGGGTGCGAGAATTTCGCCTGGGTCTTGCGCCGCTCGCTGCTGACCAGGCCGGCCGCCGCCAGCACCGGGCCGGACGGTTTGCTCAGGTCGTCGAAGATTTCGTCAAGGTTATCGGCTGTCTCGATCTCCAGCTTCACGCCCAGATCATCGGCGAAACGTTTGACCAGCTCGTATTCGAAGCCGGTTTCGCCGTTACGGTCCTGGAAGTAGGTGGCCGGGCTGTTGCGGGTAATCACGCGCAGCACGCCATCCTCCTTCACGCGCTCGAGGGTGCTGGGTTTTTCAACGCAGGCACCGAGCATCAGAAAGAGACCGGTTGCTAAAAGCCATTTGGCGCAACGCTGGCGCAAAGCAGTGTGGGCGAACATAGCTTGCAGTATACGCAAAGGATGGAGCCCGCCATATCTCGACAACTGATAGCTTGTCTGGTAGCGCAGTCTGTGTTGCACCGGCCCCACCGGACCCGCCACATACTCAAGGTTGGCGCAGTCCCTGTGGGAGCCGGCTTGCCGGCGATGGGGCCGGGGCAGGCAAAACAAGTCAAAATTTTTTGACCCGAAAGTCCGGTTCCACCGCCCGGCAGGCTTGGCTTAGAGCAGGTGCCGAAAGCGGTTGAATTAGGCTAGAATGCACGGCCTCTAAGCACACCCCTTCCTGAGGCTGTCCCGACGATGTTGATCCTGCGCGGCGCTCCTGCCCTTTCTGCCTTTCGCCACGGTAAATTACTCGAGCAACTGAGCCAGAAAGTCCCCGCTGTTACTGGTTTGTATGCCGAATTCGCCCACTTCGCCGATGTCGACGGCGAGCTGACCGCCGACCAGCAGCAGGTGCTGGGCCGTCTGCTCAAGTACGGCCCGAGCGTGCCGGTGCAGGAGCCAAGTGGCCGCCTGTTCCTGGTCGTGCCGCGCCTGGGCACCATTTCGCCCTGGGCCAGCAAGGCCAGCGACATCGCCCACAACTGCGGCCTGCAGTCGATCCAGCGCCTGGAGCGCGGCATCGCCTACTACGTCGCCGGCGACCTGAGTGATGCCGACGCCGCGGTTGTCGCCGCCGAGCTGCACGACCGCATGACCCAGCGCGTGCTGGCCCAGCTGGAGCAGGCATCCGACCTGTTCAGCCACGCCCAGCCCAAGCCGATGACCTCGGTCGATATCCTGGGCGGTGGCCGCGATGCGCTGGCCAAGGCCAACATCGACCTGGGCCTGGCCTTGGCCGAAGACGAGATCGACTACCTGGTCAATGCCTTCCAGAACCTGGCACGCAACCCGAACGACATCGAACTGATGATGTTCGCCCAGGCCAACTCCGAGCACTGCCGCCACAAGATCTTCAACGCCAGTTGGGATATCGATGGCGAGGAGCAGGAAAAAAGCCTGTTCGGCATGATCAAGAACACCTACCAGATGCACAGCGAAGGCGTGCTGTCTGCGTACAAGGACAACGCTTCGGTGATCGTCGGCAGCGTTGCCGGCCGTTTCTTCCCGAACCCTGAAACCCGCCAGTACGGCGCGGTGAAGGAGCCGGTGCACATCCTGATGAAGGTCGAGACGCACAACCACCCGACCGCCATCGCCCCGTTCTCCGGCGCCTCCACAGGCTCCGGCGGCGAGATCCGCGACGAGGGTGCTACTGGCCGTGGCGCCAAGCCCAAGGCCGGCCTCACCGGCTTTACCGTGTCCAACCTGCGCATCCCGGGCTTCGAGCAGCCGTGGGAGCAGGCGTACGGCAAGCCGGAGCGTATCGTTGACGCCCTCGACATCATGATCGAAGGCCCACTGGGCGGCGCTGCGTTCAACAACGAATTCGGTCGCCCGGCACTGACCGGTTACTTCCGTACTTTCGAGCAGGCCATCAATACCCCGCACGGTGAAGAAGTGCGCGGCTACCACAAGCCGATCATGCTCGCAGGCGGCATGGGCAACATCCGTGAAGACCACGTGCAGAAGGCCGAGATCACCGTCGGCGCCAAGCTGATCGTGCTCGGCGGCCCAGCCATGCTGATCGGCCTGGGCGGCGGCGCGGCGTCGTCGGTTGCCACGGGCGCCAGCTCCGCCGACCTGGACTTCGCCTCGGTGCAGCGTGAAAACCCGGAAATGGAGCGCCGTTGCCAAGAGGTCATCGACCGTTGCTGGCAGCTGGGCGACCACAACCCGATCGCCTTCATCCACGACGTCGGCGCCGGTGGCATCTCCAACGCCTTCCCTGAGCTGGTCAACGACGGTGGCCGCGGTGGCCGCTTCGAACTGCGCAACGTGCCCAACGACGAGCCGGGCATGGCCCCGCACGAAATCTGGAGCAACGAATCGCAGGAGCGTTACGTCCTGGCCGTCAGCGCTGTCGATTTCGAGCGCTTCCAGGCCATCTGTGAGCGCGAGCGCTGCCCGTTCGCCGTTGTCGGCGAGGCGACCGAAGCGCCGCACCTGACCGTCACCGACAGCCACTTCGGCAATACCCCGGTAGACATGCCGCTGGACGTGCTGCTGGGCAAACCGCCGCGCATGCACCGCTCGGTCAGCCGCGAAGCCGAGCTGGGCGATGACTTCGACCCGAGCCAACTGGACCTGGACAACGCCGTGCAGCGTGTCCTGAACCACCCGGCCGTGGCCAGCAAGAGCTTCCTGATCACCATCGGTGACCGCACCATCACAGGCCTGGTTGCTCGCGACCAGATGGTCGGCCCGTGGCAGGTCCCCGTAGCTGACTGCGCCGTCACCGCCACCAGCTTCGATGTCTACACTGGTGAAGCCATGGCCATGGGTGAGCGTACCCCGCTGGCCTTGCTCGACGCCCCGGCGTCCGGCCGCATGGCAATCGGCGAAACCCTGACCAACCTGGCGGCTGCGCAGATCGAAAAACTGTCCGACATCAAACTGTCGGCCAACTGGATGTCCGCTGCCGGTCACCCGGGTGAAGACGCCCGCCTGTACGACACCGTGAAGGCTGTCGGCATGGAGCTGTGCCCAGAGCTGGGCATCACCATCCCGGTCGGCAAAGATTCGATGTCGATGAAAACCCAGTGGAGCGAAGAGGGCGTCGACAAGAGCGTCACCTCGCCGATGTCGCTGATCATCACCGGCTTCGCGCCGGTCACCGACATCCGCAAGACCTTGACCCCGCAACTGCGCATGGACAAGGGCGAAACCGACCTGATCCTGATCGACCTGGGCCGTGGCAAGAACCGCATGGGCGCCTCGATCCTGGCGCAGACCTACGGCAAGATCGCTGCCCAGGCACCTGACGTCGACGACGCTGAAGACCTCAAGGCCTTCTTCGCCGTGATCCAGGGCCTGAACGCCGACGGCCACCTGCTGGCGTACCATGACCGTTCCGACGGCGGCCTGCTGACCACCGTGGTGGAAATGGCCTTCGCCGGCCACTGCGGCCTCGACCTGCAGCTCGACCCGCTGACCGACAACCGCAATGACGTCCCCGCCATCCTCTTCAACGAAGAGCTGGGCGCGGTCATCCAGGTTCGCCAGGACGCCACCCCGGACGTGCTGGCGCAGTTCAGCGCAGCTGGCCTGGGTGAAGGGTGCGTGGCCGTGATCGGCAAGCCGGTCAATAACGCTGAAGTGTCGATCAGCCTGAATGGCGAAGTGCTGTTCGACGACGACCGTCGCATGCTGCAGCGCCAGTGGGCCGAGACCAGCTACCAGGTGCAGCGCCTGCGTGACAACGCCGACTGCGCCGACCAGGAATTCGACGCGCTGCTCGAAGAAGACAACCCGGGCCTGTCGGTCAAAGTCGGCTTCGACGTCAACGACGACATCGCAGCGCCGTACATCAAGAAAGGCGTGCGCCCGCAAGTGGCGATCCTGCGTGAGCAGGGCGTCAATGGCCAGGTGGAGATGGCAGCCGCCTTCGACCGCGCCGGCTTCGCTGCCATCGACGTGCACATGAGCGATATCCTCGCCGGGCGTGTCGATTTCGAAGCCTTCAAAGGCCTGGTCGCCTGCGGTGGCTTCTCTTACGGTGACGTGTTGGGCGCCGGTGAAGGCTGGGCCAAGTCCGCACTGTTCAACGCCCGTGCCCGCGATGCCTTCCAGGCCTTCTTCGAGCGTACCGACAGCTTCGCCCTGGGCGTGTGCAACGGTTGCCAGATGATGTCCAACCTGCACGAGCTTATCCCGGGCACCGAGTACTGGCCGCACTTCGTGCGCAACCGCTCGGAGCAGTTCGAGGCCCGCGTGGCCATGGTCGAGGTGCAGAAGTCCAACTCGATCTTCCTGCAGGGCATGGCCGGTTCGCGCATGCCGATCGCCATCGCCCACGGCGAAGGCCATGCCGAGTTCGCCAGCGAAGAAGCACTGCTGGAAGCCGATGTGTCCGGTTGCGTAGCCCTGCGCTATGTCGACAACCACGGCAAGGTGACCGAAGCCTACCCGGCCAACCCGAACGGCTCGCCGCGTGGTATCACCGGCCTGACCAGCCGCGACGGCCGCGTGACCATCATGATGCCGCACCCGGAGCGAGTGTTCCGCGCCGTGCAGAACTCCTGGCGCCCGGATGAGTGGCAGGAAGATGCCGCGCTGATGCGCATGTTCCGCAACGCGCGCGTCTGGGTGAACTAAGGCGTGTACAAGCTCGCCTTCTTCGTCCCGGCCAGCCACGTCGACGCGGTCAAGGCCGCCGTATTCGCCGCCGGTGGCGGGCGTATCGGCGACTACGACCACTGCGCCTGGCAAACCCTGGGCCAGGGCCAGTTTCGCCCGTTGGACGGCAGCCAGCCGTTCCTCGGGCAAACCGGCCAGGTCGAGGTGGTTGAGGAGTGGAAGGTGGAGCTGGTGGTGGCTGACGACCTGATTGCTCAGGTCGTCGCTGCGCTCAAGCAGCATCATCCCTACGAGACGCCGGCCTTTGAGGTCTGGCGGCTCGAAGCGTTCTGAAGTTCAGCCGAAGTAAAACGCGTTGCCGATGATATCCGACACGGTGTTGGGGGCATTGCGGAAGCTTTCTCCCAGCACTTTCACTCTATCCCGTTCATCTTTCTCGAGTTGCGCCTGCAACGCTGCCAAATCGTCGAGTTGGCTACCCAAGCGGATCTTGGCGCTTGAATCGTCACGGTCCTTCGCCTCCCATGCAGCGACGATGTCGTCATGCCAGTCATCATCGTTGGGGTGCAAGATAAAACCCTTGGCCACGCTGGCCGGGTCTCGCTCGGTGTCGCCCTGCCAATACTGATACATCGAACGCCCGACTTCCTGCACTGCATGAGTTGCCAGGTAGGCTGCAAGTTCGTGAAACGGGTGACTGTCGTGATCTTTCGCCAGTTGGGAGTGGGTGGGGTGCAGACCTGCCGTTTCATTGGGATTGTGGCCGGACAAGGTCTGAAACTCGTCAATGCTGTCCCCAAGCCAACTGAGTATTCCCCGGAACGCGGCGTTGATTGCATTCTTTAATGCTGTCAGCGGCAAACTGGCTGCCCAGCTGCCAAGTTCATACAGCCCGAACAAAGGGTCCTTTGCCGCGTCGTCGCGCCACTGCAGATACTGTTTCAACGCACCGAGTGGAATGTCGCTGTGATGCTCTTCGAACAAGATCAGCAATACTTGCTCGGCATCACTCCGATAACCCGATTCCGTGCGCTTGAACTCGAGCTTTTGCGCGGCGAAGAGAATTTCTCCCAGGGGCTCGGCGATGCTGGCGATCACATCCAGGCCACCAAACATGCCGGTAACTATCGGCAGGCCGTGCTTGCAGTCCGTTGCAGTCGTCCAGGGCAACACCGGATGCCCTCTCTTGCGCAAACACAATTCCACGAAGTTGGAATGGGCGAAGTAGTCTTCCAGTACATGTAATGCTTCGCCCAAATAACGCCTGCCCTCAGGGGTATTGCCCGCGTACATGGCGGCGATCAGCTTATCGTACATATAGCGTGTCGCAGGGTCGACGTAACTCGATATCGAGCGTTCTTGGTCGACTTCAAGTAGCGGATGGTTATGCCCTACCAACGGTTCGAAATCCGCGTCGATCTCCTGGGGGTCGCTTGCCTCTGCCACCGGGTTCAGCGGATTGTCGATATGCTCGGAAGGGCGATAGACCCCCAGCATATCTGGTATCACGGTGTAGGCATCGCGACCTTGCGGTGTGCTCTGCAGGTCATGAAATTCCTT
This sequence comes from Pseudomonas sp. NPDC012596, assembly GCF_042902325.1. Lineage (NCBI taxonomy): Bacteria > Pseudomonadati > Pseudomonadota > Gammaproteobacteria > Pseudomonadales > Pseudomonadaceae > Pseudomonas > Pseudomonas sp. NPDC012596. Next base: position 229,630 of record NZ_JBIBEB010000004.1, read on the forward strand.
GAGCGCCAAAATGTCGACCAGCTGGGTCAGGGCTGCGCGGGACAGTTTTGATGGGAAGCTTTTCGGCGCGTCCTGCTTTCGCACGATCTTGGGGTCGAGGAGCTGGGAATAATCACGCAGCCAGTTGCCAAAATAGATGCTCCTGCGTTCTTCGTCTGTGAAACCCACCGAGGCCAACCCCTTTTCGAGGGACTCATGACCGAACGAGCCTGGCTGGTCATGGCCTTTGCCCGCATTAAACTCAGCCTTTTCGGGGGCGGGTTCAAGGTTGGGTATGGTCAGACGCAAATCCTCACCCGCAACGCTAGCGAAAACGGTGCCGTCAGCCGTTTTGGCCCCGCAGAAAAAGATCATGGCAGCATAATCGGCGCCGACGTCTCGCTCCGCATCCGCCAGGGGCTGAATCGGAGCCTGCAGTGCGGAAGCATCAAAGTCTTGCCTGATCACATCCTTCAGATATTCGCCAAACGCCCTGGTCATGGCGCTGAGCAGGTTGACGCTCATGTGGTCCTCGGTGCGTGCCTGCGCGATGGCGGTAGCAGCCACGTAAATCGTACGGCTAGTACTGTCATAGCGGGCGGTAGCGCTGCCCTGCGGGTCAACTTGATACAGGGGATTGTCGATGCCGCCTTCGCGCAGGGCTGCCTGCAGTTTCAGATAAACGTCTACCGGCAGATCCGTGCCGTATACGGACATGAGCATCGCTACGAAGAGGCTTTTTTCGGTGTGTTCGGCAAAGCTGCTCAGGCGGTCCAGCGCATAGGTACTGATTAGCGTGGGGCTGTTGGCATCAGTTTCGGTAAGCATGGGCGTTATTCCATGGAGAATTGGACGCCCAGCTTGATTTGTTACTGTGCCTGCAAGAACCGAGCAGCTTTACCTGCGCAGGTAATCTTCCCCGGCTGCAGGCTCGCCCGTTTCGGGCGAGGGAAGCTTGCCGACTAGCTGGCTGGCCACCAGTCCCAGTTCGAACAATACCCACATCGGCACCGCCAGCATGGTCTGCGAAAACACGTCCGGCGGTGTAAGAATCATCCCCACCACAAAACACCCGACGATCACGTACGGCCTGCTGCGGCGCAACGTGGCCACATCGGCCAGCCCCACCCATACCACGATGAACGTTGCCACCGGGATTTCGAACGCCAAGCCGAACGCCAGGAATAGCGCCATGATGAAATCCAGGTACTGGCTGATGTCGGTCATCATCGCCACGCCATCAGGTGTCACGCTGGCAAAGAAGCCGAACATCATCGGGAACACCAGGTAGAACGCGAAGGCCATGCCGGCGTAGAACAGCAGGATGCTCGACACCAGCAACGGCAGGGCGATGCGCCGTTCGCGGCGGTAAAGCCCCGGTGCAAGGAACCCCCAGGCCTGGTGCAGCAGTAGCGGCATGGCCACGAACAACGCGCACATCGCCGTCAGCTTGAACGGCGTCAGAAAGGGCGAGGTGACGCTGGTGGCGATCATGCTGGCGCCTTCCGGGAGAAAGCGGCGCAGCGGTTCCGAGACCAACGTATAAAGCTGCTGGGCGAAGGGGAACAGCCCGGCGAACACTAGCGCTATCAATAGCAGGCAACGCACCAGGCGCTTGCGCAGGTCGCGCAGGTGATCGGTCAGCGGCATGCGTGCCGCTGGGTCCAGGGCAATACTCATGAGCTGCTCTCCCGCGTCACGCTGACTGCTGCTGCGTCATTGGCCGGTTCCACCTTCAGGCTGATGCCCTGGCGGATTTCCTGCTCCAGGCGCTGCAGGGGCGCACGCTCGAAATGGGGCATATCGATTTCGCGCTCCATCTGCGTACGCAAACCCTGCATCGCCCGGCGCGCCTGGCCGAGCCCCCGGCCCAGGGTGCGCGCCGCCACCGGCAGGCGCTCCGGCCCTAGCACCAACAGGGCGACGATGCCGACCAGCAGCAGTTCGCTGAAACCTACCTCGAACATCAGGCCTGTCGGTCCGCGTGCGGCTGTGGCTGCGCAGCAGCCTGGCTGGTCAGCGGTGGCTGTTGTGCTTGCGTAGCGCCAGGGGTGTCGGCGTCGCTGTCGCCGCCCATGGACTTGCGAAAGCCCTGGATCGCTTCACCCACGTCGCTGCCCAGGCCTTTGAGGCGTTTGGTGCCAAACAGCAGAAAAACGATCAGCAGTACGATTACCAGTTGCCAGATTCCGATGCCACCCATTACCAACACTCCTGTAAGGCCATGAAAAGAATGGCTAATCCTGCCTCGCCTTGATGACGCGCAGATGACTGAAAAGTGATTGCCATCTCCCTGCAACAACCCCTGTGTTGACTGGCGCCTCGAATGATCAAAAGGGTGGCTGCGAATGGGCAACAAGCGACAGCAGGGCGCGGCACTGCTGATGGTGATGGTGGTGTTGGCGATGCTCGCTGCGGGGATGGCCTGGCTGGTGGAAGACGGCCGCCGCCAGGTCGATGACGTGCAGTTGTTGCGCCAGCGGGTGCAGGTGAGGGCTATGGAGCAGGCCGGCCTGGCCTATGCCGAGCAGGCCCTGCGCGACCCTGCCTGGCGGCTCAGCCCGCTGTTCTGGCAGGCATTGCGGGGGCAGCCGCTGACCTACGATTTTGGCGCCGGCCAGGCGCAGTTGCGGGTGCGCGACCAACACACGTGTTTCAACGTGAATGCACTGTTGGGCGCCGATGGAGCGCGGGCCGAGCGCCAGCTTCGGTATGTGCTGGGCGATGACATGGCGGCGCAGCGCCTGGTCGATGCGCTGGCCGACTGGCTCGACAGTGACAGCGATGCCCGCCTGCAGGGCACTGAGAGTGCCCAGTACCTGCGCCAGCAACCGCCACGCCTGGCGGCGAACCAGCCGATGCTCGACACCAGTGAACTGAACCTGCTGCTCGAACCGGATGCCGCGCGCCAACGTCGTTACCCCATGCTGTGCGCCTTGCCGCAAACCACAGGCTGGCGCCTGAATGCCAATGCGCTGGGCGTGGAGCATTTGCCGTTGCTAGATGCGCTGTATGAGGGGCGCTATCCGCGCTCGCTGCTGAGCCGGATCATCAGTGGCCGGCCGGCGTCGGGGTATGAAGATGCGTCGGCGTTGCGCCAGGCGCTGGGGGCGGTGGATGACGAAACGTTCGAGCGCTTGAGCGAGGGGTTGTTGCTCAACAGCGGGCATTTTCTGTTGCAGCTGTCGTTCGAAGAGCAGGGCAGGGTGATGCGTAGCGAGTTTCAGGTGGAGGCATTGGGTGTGGTGCAGTGGCATGCGCGGGTGCCAGCGCAGCAGGTGCGGGTCAAGAGCCGTGGGCCAATTGCCTGGTAAAGGGGCTGCTGTGCAGCCCAATCGCCGGCAAGCCGGCTCCCACAAATACGGGCGGCCCCCAAGTACCCCGCTGATATTCAGCACTGCAGGGTGTCTGTGGGAGCCGGCTTGCCGGCGATTGGGCCGCACAGCGGCCCTGATGCGAGCAGGATCAGACGGTCCCGATCTCCCCGCCATCATCCCGCTGGATCACCACCGTCGAAGCCCGCGGCCGCACCGTGGCCCCCGCCGGGGTAGCATCGGTGGCCTTGTCGGTATACGGCCAGTTCTCCGGGTGCTGAATGTTCACGAACATCGACTTGTTGTCCGGGCTGAAGGCAATCCCGGTCACCTCGCAACCATTCGGCCCGACGAAGAAGCGGCGCAGGTCAACCTGGTTCTGGGCATTGATCGGCACCTGCTTGCCGGTGCCATCCACCAGGTCGGTAGGAATCACCGCCAGCAGCTGGTCGTTGGTGTAGTCGGTCAGTGTGCTCTCACCGTTGTCGGTCTCGAACCACAGCACACCACGGCTATCGAAGCTCATGCCGTCGGGGCTGGCGAACTGGTTGAGTTCGGTCAGGCCTGAGCGGTTGATGTCGGCCGTGCCTGCGGCGTTGGCGCCGAACACGAAGATATCCCAGGTGAAGCTCAACTGATCGTCGCTGTCGTGCCAGCGGATGATGTGGCCGTGGCGGTTCGGGCCACGCGGGTTGGCTGCGTCGACTTTCTCCGGGGTGCGCGCGCTGTTGTTGGTCAGGGTCAGGTACACATCGCCGTTGAGCGGGTTGACTGCGGTCCACTCTGGGCGGTCCATCGGCGTTGCACCCACCGCATCACCCGCACCACGGGTGTTGAGGATGATGCCGGGGAGGTCACCGTACAGCGCGCCGAGAGTAGTGCCGGCAGCGGTTGGGGTGGCCACGTCGAGCAACAGCCATACGCCCGAGCCATCGGCATTGAAGCGGGCCACGTAAAGCTTGCCCTGGTCCATGTACTTGGCACCGGTGGCCAGGCGGTCGGCCGGGTTCGCGTCGGCAGCGTCCCACACTGCGGTGGAGACGAATTTGTACAGGTACTCGTTGTTGGAGTCGTCACCCATGTACCAGACCAGCGGCTTGCCCACCACCGGCAGGCCCGGGCAGCAACCTTCGTGGCGGAAGCGGCCAAGGGCGGTGCGCTTGGTGGCCAGGGTGCTGCTGTTGTACGGGTCGATCTCGACGATGTAGCCATAGGTGCTGGCTTCGTTGCGGTAGTCGTCGGTGGCGCTGGCGCCTTTGACGGTCACGTCGAAGCGGGTAAATTCGTCGCTGACTTCGGTGCTGTCACCGGCAGCGCTTTCCCACTTGTACTGGCCGCTGGAGGTGCCGACACCAATGCGGCGCTGGTCTTCAGGGCGTGTGCCCTTGTTGACGAAGATGCCTGGCCAGTTCTCTTCGCAGGTCAGGTAGGTGCCCCACGGGGTGTAACCGTTGCCGCAGTTGTTGTTGGTGCCGCGGCAGTGGGTACCGGCCGCCGAGTACTTGGTCTTGACGTGGTCGGTGCCGCGCAGCGGGCCGGTGATCTCCATGCGCGAAGCCGTGGTGAAGCGGCGGTTGAGCGGGTCGTTGTCGACCACCTGCCAGCGCCCGTTGAGCTTCTGCAGCCGCACCACGCCGGCACCGTGGGCGTTGATTTCCTTGCGCACTTCCTCGGCCGGGCGCTTGCCGCTGACGTCGGTGGTGGGGCCGTTGGGGTGCAGGGCGGCCGCGTCGATGTATTCGAAGTTGATCGCCAGCAGGCCGTCTTCCGAACTGCCATTGATGGGGAAGAAGTGCATGCCGTCATGGTGCATGCCCATGGCATTGGCCTGGTCGGTCGAGGTGTTGCTGCCGTCCGATTTCCACGGGTTGGCGTTGCTGTTGAGCGGCGTGCCCCACGGTGCCAGCACGTAGGCGCTGTAGCCGGCTGCGACGACGCAGGCGTCGGTGCGCGAACCCGGGATGGACTGGAAGCCCAAGGCCATTTTCGGTTCCGGCTCCGGCTCGGTTACCGGTGGCTCGGTCACAGGCGGCTCGGTTACCGGGTCGTCGTTGTCAGAACCGCCACTGTCAAAGCAGCCGGTCAGGCCGGTACCTGCAATCATGGCGATAGCGGCGCCAAGGCTGCCGCGCATCACGCTGCGACGGCTCAGGTAAGCGTCCATGACGCTGGCCATGGGCAGGTTGCCGCTAGCGTTGCGGTCAACGTTGTCGCCGGATTCTCGACTCATCAGGGTGTCCTTGTAGTAGCTGAGTTGAAAGAAACCGCGACTTTAGAGCGCTAGTGTGATGATTCCTTGGCAGAAATGTTAACGAGGCTTTAAAACTGTAAGTTCTTACTTGTGTGCCCGACAGATCAATTTGGAATGGCTGTCGGATTTCTGCCATCAAACTGTAATGCCAACGCCGCAACATCCGGAGCCCAAAGAGAACTCGGATAAGGATGGCGGGCACGATGGCAAGCAGTGTGCGCAGGCGCGAAGTGATCAGCTGGATGGGAATCGGTGCCTTGGCACCGTTGCTCGGCGCCTGTTCTGCATTCCCAGGCCAGGGTGGCGGCAATGCCAGCGTGGACCTGCTCTATGTCGCCGACACCCTCGATGCGCGCCAGCCCGGCCTGCCCGTGGTGCCGGCGACCCGCCTGGGCCCGGTCAGCCACCTGGGCCGTGCGCCGTGGATGACCGGCACCAGCGCCAGCCTGGCTCACCCACACCTTGCGCCATTGCTCGATGCCAACCAGGCGTCAACGCTGCAAGTGGGCGGTTATGCGGTGCTCGCGGCGTTGCTGGAGCAGTTGCGTGGGGAGGCAGGCCAGAGCAACAGCCTGACCCTGGAGAATGGCCAGGGTTGGAATGGCAGTGGCCTGGCTTACCTCACTCAAGGCGAGAGCGGCCCGCAGGGCAGCCAGCTGCTGGGCAGTGAAGCGCGGGTCAGCAGCGATGAGCGCGTACTTTGGCCGCAGCGCAGCGCGGCCCTTTACCGCCAGTCTCCTGCGGTCACGCTCGGCGCCGGCCTTGCTGACCAACAGCGTAAAGCCCTGGGGCTGGAGCCGCTGCACGTATTCGAGCGAGGCGGCGCACGCATCGCCGTGGTGGGCGTCACCGACCCCTACGCCCAGGACCAGAAAGCCTCACTCAAACAGTGGTATCAGTCGCTGTTGCCCACCTTCGAGCAAGCGCGTCGGGAGGCGGACCTGGTGGTGGCGCTGGCCGATGTCGGCACCGGGCCGGGCCTGTGGCTGGCCGAACGGGTTGCAGAAATCGATGTACTGCTCTGCGCACGCGGCCAGGACCTGTGGCCGACCCCCGTGCAGGCGACCCAGGCCAGCGGCCGGCGCATTCCCGTGCTGTTTGCCGGTTGCCGTGGCAGCGGTGCATTTCGCCTGCGCTGCCAGCAAGTGGCGGGGCAGTGGCAATTCGATGGGCGCTTCTTCCCCGCCGTTAGCCAGCAGCTATCACCTGCCGCGCAGTTACGCGCCAGCCAGTTGCAGGCCCAGTTGCGCCAGCAGCGCGCCGGCCATGCCGCGTGGCTCGACCAACCGCTCGCCCGCGCCCCGCAGGCGCTGTGGCGTCGCGACACCCGCGGCGGTAGCTGGGACCGCCTGCTGCATCAAGCCTTGGCGGGTGACAGCGGCCTGCCGGTGCTGTTGCCGGGCCTGCGCTACGACTACCCCTTGGCCGCCGGTGAGCCCATCACCCGCGAACACCTGATCAGCCTGACCGGCGGCTACCCGGCACCGGTGGTCGAGGCCCCGGCCCGGCAGGTCGAACAGGTGCTGGAAAACGCCGCCGAGCAACTGTTCGGCGACCCGCTGCTGTTGGACAACAGCCAGGACCTGCCGCGCTGGCAGGGCCAGGCCTGGGGGGTTAGTTACAGCCCGCAAGGCAAGCGCATCACTGGCCTGGACCCGGTTCAGGGCCTGTGTCGCACCTTTGGCCTGCAGTTCGAAACCCAGGCCGGTGAGCCGCTGTGGCAGCGGGTCGAGGCCTGGCTCGGGCGCCAGCAACCGGGCTGGCAACTGGCGCCGCTGCAACTGCCCGAGGTGCGTTACGTGCAAGGCCACCCGGGTTGGCACCCACGGCAGGTGGTTTCGTGAGCCTTGCCTCGCGCCTGTTCACCGGTGGCCTGCTGACCCTGGCCGGCTGGCTGGCCGCCCAATGCTTGCTGCAACTGGGCCGCCAGCCGCACCCGGCCAGCCCTCCCGCAGCCGCCGATACGCCCTTGCCGGGTTTATTGGTCGGCCACTGGCACCCCCCACTCGACGACGGCGCAATCGCGCTTACCCGGTTGCCATTGCAATACCTTGGCGGCCTCAAGGCCCAGCCGCTGTCGGCCAGCGTGGTGGTGCTGCGCTACGGCCAGCAGGTGCGCACCCTCGGCCGTGGCCAGCGGCTGGCGCCGGGGATCGTGTTACAGGACATCGACGCCGATGGCCTGATTTTCGACAACCAGGGGCGGCGTGAGCGCCTGCCCTGGCCGCCACGCCCCGCCGTGACCGGCTTCAAGCGGCAAGGATGAACGATGCTGGTGAGATATTGCGTGGCCGCTGCCTTGAGCCTGGCCCTGACGATGGCCTGGGCAGAAGAACCGGAAACCTTCGATGAAAATGGCACGCCGCTGTATGAAGTGAATTTCGTCGATACCGAACTGGGCGAATTCATCGACAGTGTGTCGCGGATCACCGGTACCACATTCATTGTCGACCCCCGGGTCAAAGGCAAAGTCACCGTGCGTACTGTCGACCGCCACGATGCCGATGCTATCTACGACATTTTCCTCGCCCAGTTGCGCGCCCAGGGCTACGCCGCAGTGGACCTGCCCAATGGCAGTGTGAAGATTGTCCCCGACCAGGCGGCGCGGCTGGAGCCGGTACCGGTGGAGCCGGCTGGCAAGCAGTCCGCCGGCAGTGACGGCGTGGCTACCCGGGTATTCAATGTGCGCAACGCCGCCAGCGAGCAGATGCTCGGCATCCTCAAGCCATTGATCGACCCGCGCGTCGGCGTAATCACCCCGTACCCTGCCGCCAACCTGTTGGTGGTCACCGACTGGCGCAGCAACCTCGAACGCATCGACAGCCTGTTGCGCCAGCTCGACCAGGTGAGCGACGAGCCGCTGCAGGTCATGCCGCTACGCCACGCCAGCGCTGCCGACACCGCGCAGTTGCTGACCCGCCTGCTGGCCCGCGAGCAAGGCGCCGACAGCACCCAGGTGGTCGCCGACCCGCGCAGCAATGCCTTGTTGGTACGTGGCAGCACCGACCGCGTCAAGGCGCTGCTGCGCCAGCTCGACCAGCCCAGCGAAAACCGCCAGAGTAGCAACACCCAGGTGATCTACCTGCGTCACGCCAATGCCGGCGAAGTGGTCAAGGTGCTGCGCGGCTTGAGCCAGGAAGGCGCAGCGCCCAGCGAAGGTGCAAGCGAAGGCGAAGGCGAAGGCAAGGACAAACCGGTGATGGCCGCCGCCAGTGATTCGGGCATCCGCCTTGAGTACGAGGAAGGCACCAACGCCGTGGTCATGGTAGGCCCCGATAGCCAACTGGCCGCTTACCGCTCCATCGTCGAACAACTGGATATCCGCCGCGCCCAGGTGGTGGTCGAGGCGATCATCGCCGAAGTCTCCGACAGCAGCGCCCAGGAGCTTGGCGTGCAGTGGCTGTTTGCCGATGAGAAGTTTGGCGCCGGCATCGTCAACTTCGGCAGCAACGGGGTGAACATCGCCAACATCGCTGGCGCCGCCGCCAGTGGTGACAACGAAGGGCTCGGTGACCTGCTGTCAGCCACCACCGGTGCCACCGTTGGCATCGGCCATATCGGCGGTGGGTTCAACTTCGCAATGCTGGTCAACGCACTCAAAGGCAAGAGCGGCTTCAACCTGCTGTCCACGCCCACCTTGTTGACCCTGGACAACGCCGAGGCGTCGATCCTGGTGGGGCAGGAAGTGCCCTTCGTCACGGGTTCCGTCACCCAGAACAACGCCAACCCGTACCAGACCATCGAGCGCAAGGAAGTCGGGGTCAAGTTGCGCATCAAGCCGCAGATCAACATCGACAACAGCGTGCGCCTGGACATCGTCCAGGAGGTTTCGTCGATCGCCGACTCCAGCGCTGCCAGCGACGTGATCACCAACAAGCGCGAGATCAAGACCAAGGTCATGGTCGAGGACAATGGCCTGGTGATCCTTGGCGGGCTGATCAGTGACGAGCTGAGCACTAGCGACCAGCGCGTGCCGTTCCTCGGTGATATTCCGGGCCTGGGCCGGCTGTTCCGCTCCGACGCCAGCAAGAACACCAAGCAGAACCTGATGGTGTTCATCCGCCCGCGCATCCTGCGTGACGGGCCGAGCCTGGCCGGTTTGAGCGAAGACAAGTACCGCACCCTGCAGCAGACCACGCCGCTGAAGCTGCCCGACCTGGCACAGGACGGCCAGCTTCAGCGCGTGTTCCCAGCCAGCCGTGCGCGCCTCGAAGGCGGTGACTGGTGATGCTGCCCTATCGCCTGGCGCGCCAGGCCGGGCTGGCCATGGCCCCGGCAGAGGCCGGCTGGCAGTTGTGGCTACGCCGCGATGCCGACAGCGATCAGCTGCAGGAACTGCTGCGTGTGCATGGCCGCCCTGTTGCGCTTGCGTACCTGGAGCCTGCTGCCTTCGACGAACGTCTTGGCCTGCTGTACCAGGCTGGCGATGCCGCCACCGCAGCGCTGATCGAGGGCATAGGCGACCAGGTCGATCTGAACAGCCTGATGAGCGAAATGCCGCGCATCGAGGATTTGCTTGAAAGCGACGACGAAGCGCCGGTGATCCGCCTGATCAACGGCCTGTTCGGCCAGGCCCTGCGCCTGCGCGCTTCGGATATTCATATCGAGACCTTCGAACAGAGCCTGGTGGTGCGCCTGCGCGTCGACGGGCACCTGCGCGAAGTGCTGCGCCCGCCGCGTGCGCTTTCGGCGATGCTGGTGTCACGGATCAAGGTCATGGCGCGGCTCGACATCGCCGAAAAGCGGCAGCCGCAGGACGGCCGCATTACATTGCGCGCCGCCGGGCGCGAGGTGGATGTGCGCGTCTCGACCTTGCCCGGCATCCACGGCGAGCGCGTGGTGATGCGCGTGCTCGACAAGCAGGCCAGCCTGCTGTCGCTGACCAACCTGGGCATGCCGGCAGCAGTGCTGCAGGGCCTGCGTAGCTGCCTGGCGCGGCCCAACGGGATCGTCCTGTCCACCGGCCCGACCGGCTCGGGCAAAACAACCACGTTGTACGCCAGCCTCAACAGCCTCAACGACGGCAGCCGCAACATCCTCACCGTCGAGGACCCGGTGGAATACGCCATCGCCGGCATCGGCCAGACCGCCATCAACCCGCGCGCCGGGCTGACCTTCGCCAGTGGCCTGCGCGCCATTCTGCGCCAGGACCCGGACGTGATCATGCTCGGCGAAATCCGTGACCAGGAAACCGCGCAGATCGCCGTGCAGGCCAGCCTCACCGGGCACCTGGTGCTGTCGACGCTGCACACCAACAGCGCGGTGGGCGCGGTCACCCGCCTGCGCGACATGGGCATCGAGCCGTTCCTGATCGCCTCGTGCCTGCGCGGCGTGCTGGCCCAGCGCCTGGTACGGCGCCTGTGCAGCTGCGCCGTGGCGCAGCCGCTGCAGGCAGCCGAGCGCGCGCTGTGGCCGGAGCTTGCAGCGCTGGGCAGCAGCTACCACGCGGTGGGCTGCGAACAGTGCCAGGGCAGCGGTTATATCGGGCGCCTGGGCCTTTATGAATTCGTCGAGCTGGACGCGGGCCTGATCGCGCTGCTGTACGACGGTGCCAGCGAGCTGGCGATGCAGGACTACCTGGCCGAGCGCCGCCAGAGCCTGGTGACGATGGCCAGTGACTGCCTGGCCCGTGGCGAGACCAGCCTGGCCGAAGTGCTGCGCGTGGTGCAGGGCTGACCTATGCCGACCTTTCGCTACCAGGCCGTCGACCTTGCCGGCAAGACCCACAAGGCCAGCCTGCAGGCCGACACCGAACGCCATGCGCGCCAGCTGCTGCGCGAGCAGGGGCTGTTTGCCCGGCAATTACAGCGCCATGACGCCAGCACCCGGCAACCGCGCCGCCAGCGCCTGAGCCGGGCGCAGTTGTGCGAGCTGACCCGTCAACTGGCGACCTTGACCGGTGCCGGCATTGCCCTGGTCGATGCCTTGGCCACGCTGGAACGCCAGCTGCGCCAGCCCGCCCTGCACGGGGTGCTGGTGGCCTTGCGTGGCTCGCTCGCCGAAGGCGTGGGGCTGGCGGCGAGCCTGGCGCGCCAGGGCGCGCCGTTCACCGGTTTGTATTGCGCCCTGGTCGAGGCCGGCGAGCGCTCGGGCCGTTTGGCCCAGGTGCTGACACGGCTGGCCGACCACCTGGAGCAGGTGCAGCGCCAGCAGCACAAGGCACGCACCGCGTTGATCTACCCCTGCGTACTGATGGGCGTGTCCCTGGCGGTGGTGATCGGCCTGATGACCTTTGTCGTGCCCAAGCTCACGGAACAGTTTGCCCATGCGGGCCAGAGCCTGCCGCTGATCACGTCATTGCTGATCGGCTTCAGCCAGGGCCTTGTGCACGCCGGGCCTTGGGTTTTCGGCCTGGCAGTTCTCACCACGCTGCTGGCCAGCTGGCTGCTGCGTAAACCGCACTGGTGCCTGCGCCGCGACGACGTGCTGCTGCGCCTGCCCCGCATCGGCGGGTTGTTGCAGGTGCTGGAGAGTGCCCGCCTGGCACGCAGCCTGGCAATTCTCACCAGCAGCGGCGTGGCCCTGCTCGAAGCCTTGCAGGTGGCCACCGAAACCGTCGGCAACCGGCGCATCCGCCTGGCGATGGAACAGGTGCGCCAGCAGGTGCAGGGCGGCACCAGCCTGCACCGGGCGCTGGACGCCTGCCAACAGTTCCCGCCACTGCTGGTGAACATGGTCGGCAGCGGCGAGGCCAGCGGCACGCTGGCCGACATGCTCGAACGCGTGGCCGATGACCAAGAGCGCGGTTTTGCCCGCCAGGTGGACACCGCCATGGCGCTTTTCGAACCCCTGATGATCCTGGTGATGGGCGCCGTGGTGCTGTTCATCGTGCTGGCGGTGCTGTTGCCGATCATGCAACTCAACCAGGGCCTGCAACTGTAGATGACAAGGAGTTTCCCATGCAGCATCGTCGTAACCGCCAACGCGGCTTCACCCTGATGGAAATCATGGTGGTGATCTTCATCATCGGCCTGCTGATCGCGGTGGTCGCGCCCAGTGTGCTTGGTAACCAGGACAAGGCCATGCGGCAGAAGGTCATGGCCGACCTGGCCACGCTCGAACAGGCGCTGGACATGTACCGGCTGGACAACCTGCGCTTCCCCAGCAATGAGCAAGGCCTGGCCGCACTGGTTAAAAAACCGGCCCAGCAGCCGCTACCGCGTGCCTGGCGCAGCGACGGCTATGTGCGCCGCCTGCCCGAAGACCCGTGGGGCACCCCTTACCAGTACCGCATGCCGGGCGAGCATGGCCGGGTCGATGTGTATTCGCTGGGCGCAGACGGGGCGCCGGGCGGTGAAGGCCAGGATGCCGACCTGGGCAACTGGGCGCTGTGATCGATGCGCGGCCAACAGGGTTTCAGCCTGCTCGAGTTGCTGGTGGTGCTGGCGATCGCCGGGCTCATGACCGGGCTCGCCGTGGCCTGGCTCGACAGCGGCAAGGCCAGTGTCGACCAGGCGCTGCAGCGGTTGGCCGCGCACGTCCAGGCGCAGGCTGCATTGGCCAGGCACGCCGGGCAGTTGCGCGGGCTGCGCTGGACCGGCCAGCACCCAGAGTTCGTACGCCGTGAACGCGACGGTTGGGTGGTCGAAGCGGTCAGCCTGGGTGACTGGCCGAAGGGCCTGCGCCCGGACTGGCCAGCCAGCAGCCAGCCACGTTTACTGTTCACGCCACAGGGGTGGGCGCAGCCGGGTACAGTGCACTGGCGCTGGGCCGAAGGCAGCCAGCAGTGGGCGTGGGGCCGCGACGGTCAGTTGCGCGTCGGGCTGGCACCATGAAGCGCCGGCAGCACGGCTTCACGCTGTTGGAAGTGACCGTGGCGCTGGCGATCGCCGCAGTACTGGCGGTGATCACCAGCCAGGTCCTGCGCCAGCGCCTGGCGGTACAGGACAGCGTGCAACAGCATCGCCTGGGCGTGCTGTGCGCCCGCGAATTGCAAGCGCGTTTTGCCGTCGAGCAGTTCTGGCCGGCGAGCAGCCAGGCCAGTGGCGTGTTGCGCCAGGGTGGCCAGGCCTGCCACTGGCTACTGCAACTGCGCCGCACCGGCGTGCGCGACCTGCGCCGTGGCGAGATGCAGCTGTACGCCGACCGCGACCAGCGCCTGCCGCTTGGCCAGTACACGGTCTTTCTGGAGCGCCCATGAAGCGGCGCCAGCTCGGCTTGACCCTGATCGAACTGATGGTGGCGATGGCGCTGACGGCATTGCTTGGGGTGATGCTTGCCGCCTTGGTCAATGGCTGGCTGAAGGTCCGCGAACGGTTGCAGAGCACTCAACAGGAAACCCCCGTGCTGGAGTTTTGCCTGGCCCTGGAGCGGCGCTTCGACAGCCCGGCACTGCGCCGGGTGTACGAGCAGCGCCTGCCACTGGCCAGCCGCTGGCTCGACTGGCAGGCCGACCGTCAGCAATTGCTGTGGGTGGCAGCCACGGCGTTGCCCGAAGCCGAGGGCGGTTCGCGGCTGCAGCGCCAGCGCCTGCGTTTCGACGCCCGCGAGCAACGCCTGCTGCTGGAAACCTCGGCAGACCTGTATGCCGCCAGCGAGCCGCGTTGGGTCTTGCGTGAGCAACTGCAGCAGGTCAGTGCCTTCACTGTTCTTTATCACCAGGGTGGCCGCTGGCTGCCCTGGCCCTCCGATCAACCTGCGCACCCCGGCCGTGGCGTGCGTGTGGAACTGCAGCGCGATGGAGCACCTTATGTCTGCACCTTCATCCTCCCGTGGGGGCGTTCATGAAGCTTGAATGGCGGCGACGTACGCCCGCCCGGCCGTGGCTGTTGGTGCGCCCGGGCGAAATCTGGGACTGGGTGCTGGTCGAAGATGGGGTGGCACAGCGTGAAGGGCAGGGCGAGCCGCCCGCGAACCTGCAAGCACGGGTAGCGCTGGTCATTCCGGGCCCGCTGTGCAGCCAGTTTCAGCTAGCGGCACCGCCCGGCCTCAAGCGTGACGAGTGGCCATTGCTGCTGGAAGACCATTTGCTGCAGGGGGCGCAGGAGGTGCAATGTGCCTGCCTGTCTCGTCAGGCCGGGCAGCTGCGCTTGTTGGCGGTAGCACGGCAGCACCTGGATGACTGGCGTGGCCAATGCGCCGAATGGGGGCTTGAGGTGGAACGTTGCTGGGCCGAGTTCCAGTTGCTGCCCACAGCCGAAACGGGCGCGGCCTGGCAGTGGCAGCGGGCACCTGGCCTGAGCCTTTACCGTGGGCTCAGTGACGATAGCCGTGAACATTGGCTGGCGTGGCCGGACGCACTGGGTGATTTGCCGCAGCAGCCTTGGAGCGGGCTGCGCGCAGTAGCCTTGGCCGGTCGCTGGCCGTTAGCGCTGGCGCCGCTGGACAACCTGCCAAGCCTGTTCGAACGCTCACGTTCAGTGCGCGCGCTACCCGGCGTGCCAGCCCCCCAGCGGCGCTTGATCGTGGTTTGCCTGTTACTGGCTGCGGTGTGGGGCGCGTTGTGGTCAAGCCAGCAATGGCGCCAGGTTCAGACATGGCGAGGGCAAGTGCTGGCGGTGACCGGCGCCCAGGCCACGCCGAGGCACGCGGCGCAGGCGCTCAAGCGCCTGAGGGAGGCCGATGTGCAACAGCAACTGCGCATGCGCCAGCTGGACGACTTGCAGGCACGTCTGCACGCCTGGCTGCAGGACCACCCAGCCTGGCGTCTGCAAGCAGTGCGCTTTGACGGCCAGTGCTGGCACCTGCGCCTGGACGGCGAAGGAACCGCGCCGCCATGGCAACAAATGGCCGCTGACGCAGGTGCGGCAGTGCAGGTGCAGAGCGCGGCATCGGCGACCCAGGTGGTGTTCGATCTGGGGGCGGCAACATGACCCGTGACTGGATCCAGCGCCATCGCCTGTGGCTGGCCTGGTGCTTGATTGGCGCATTACTGGCGTTCGTGGCGCTGCGCGAAGGCCTCTGGCAGTGGCGCGAGCTCAGCCAGTGGCGCGTTCTGGCAGAGCAGGCTGCCGCGTTGCAAGGCACGTCAGGCGTAAGCCTGGAGCGCCTGCGCCAGTCAGCCCAGGCACGGCGCATCGAGCTGGCGGAGGTAGAAGCGCAAGGCAATAACTGGCAACTGCGCGGCCAGGTAGCCGATGAGCGAGCTCTGCAAGGCTGGATGCAAGCCTTGCGGGCGGAGGGCGCCCAGTTGCTGCAATGGGGGCTGGAGCAGGACGCCAAAGGCTTGCGTTTCGACCTGGTGATGCGGCCATGAACCGCAGAGGCTTGCTGTGGGCTTGCGGGGTTTTTGCCTTGACATTGCTGGTGGAGCTGCCGGCGTCCTGGGTATCGCGAGGCCTTGGCCTGCCCATGCTCGATGTCAGCGGCAGCCTGTGGCAAGGCCATGCCCTCCAGTTCGGCCCGGCAGGGCCAGTGCACTGGACTGTGCAGCCCTGGCGTTTGCAAGCCAGTGCGCAGCTGGGTTGGCAAGGGCAGGGTTGGCAGCTTCGCGCCGAAGGTTGGCCATGGCGCTGGCGCCTTGAAGCTGCGGCGTTGAATGCCCAGGCAACCGCGCCTTCCGATTACCGGCTGGCCGGGCAATGGCAGGGCATGCTGCGGATGCAGGGCTCAGGGCGCCAGTGCCGCGCCAGCGACGGCCGTATCACCGTCACCGACTTGGCATTGAGCGAGCCCTGGTCGCTGGGCCTGGGCCAAGGGTGGGTAGAAATGGACTGCCGCGACGGCTGGCGCCTGCATGGCCAGTTGGCGCAGCAAGGGCAGCATCGACTCATGGTCGATGCCGACCTGCTGGGGCGCCGGGCGCAGGTGGCCTTTGAGCTACAGCCGGACGCTGCGCTGACGCCTTTACTGCGTGGCGCTCAATGGTTGGGGCCGCAGGCTGTTAGCGGGCAACGGGATGTGCGGTGGTAAGGGCGTCGTTTCAGTCCGCCTTGCCCTGTATACGCGAAGCCCACTGCTCACTGCGGCTATGCCCGCTGGTACGCAGCAACCCCAGGTCCAGTGCATTTTCCCCAGCCGCCGCACCTTTGTTTTTGGCCACCTGGGCTATCGCGGTGCCCAAGTCTACCGGCGAATTGGAGGCGTCGATCGACACATCCCGGCGGTAGTCATTGCCACTTAGTGAGGCTTGGTTTACCGCGTTGGCCTTAAGGGCGACGTCACCCTTCGCCGACTGCAACTTCGCAGCCACCAGGTGAGCATCACCACCGACAGTCAGGTCAATTCCTTCGCTGCCCTTGAGTACCGCCTGCTGGGCCACGCTGTTGCGCTGCTCATGCGATACATCCAGGCTGAAGGTTGGCGAGAAGCCGGGGTCTACCTTGCTTGCGGCCGAGCTGGCCTTGTCGCTTACCTTGCTGCCCAGCGGGGTGGTAACGGAGCTGGCCGCGTTGGCGTAGCCCTGCGGGTTTTTCTCCTGGCTCAGGCGTGCATCACCCTTGACGGTGAGGGTGTCCACCTTGTCCATGCGGCTGGCAATGTGCAGGTCGCCATCGATTGCGCCGCTGATACGGCCAGCCTCCAGGCTGACGCCTTCGATGCGCGTGTCACCGCGGCTTTGCAGGTCGATGTTTTCGGCGCGCAGGTTGCCGGCGTTCGAGGTGTGGTTGTCGCGCTTGTCCAGGTCGACCTGCGCACGGCCATGCAGCCCGCGGGTGTCGGTCGCGCCTTTGGACAGGTTGAAACCGGCACCTGCGGTGATGTCCAGGTTGTCGCGGCGCTCGAGGTTGGACGACCCCTCGACCAGCACGCCGCCGTTGGCGGCCTGAATGTCGATTTGCTGTGCCGAAGCCTGCAGGCCTGCCAGGTGCACGGCGATTTCTTCGCGGGCACGGCTGCCGAGGGTCAGTTTGCCGGTGCTCTCGATGTGAGCGTCGACTGCCTGGCGGGCGTCTTCGTTCTGCTTGCCGTAGTTGAAGTGGCCACCAATGGCCCCGCCCTGGGTGCTGCCAGTCTTGACCGCCAGCTCCATGCCGCCACCGAGGCTTGCGCCATTCGCTTGCTGGGTATTGTCGGCCGCGTTGACCTGCAGCCCACCGCCACTTTCCAGGAATGTATCGCCGACCTTCGCCTCGCGGCTGCCAATGCGGGTGCCTTCGAGCAGCAGATCACCCTCGCTGAGCAGGCGCACGCCACCCTTGGTATCGATCTGTGCCACGTGCGCCGTGGTCTGCATGGCCTGTTGCTGACGATGGTCGAGGTAGCCACGGCCGTCGAAGCCGGTGCTGCCAGGCCGGTTGCCAACCTTGGCCCAGGCGTTGCCGTCGAGTTGGCGCGATACCTGCTGAGCATGGTCGCTGGCCTGGGTCATCGACAGCGTGCCGGCGCTCTGGACGACCACGTCGCCGTCACCACCATCGATGTGTGTGCCCTCGTAGCGGCCATCGCTTCCCAGCTGCACCTGAATGCCCTGTTGCCCATACAGGCTGCCCGGCACGGCGGTGCTGGCGGTTTTCTGCGTGTCCAGCGAGCCGCCCTTGCCGGAAGCGCGGACGTTCAAGTCCTGGCCGGTGCTGGTGTCCACGCGCAAGTCGCCACCGTAGGCAAGGCGCTGCAGCGTAGCGTCCTCGGTGTTCTCGGCGGCGCGCACGTGATGTTGCTCGGCCTCGATCTTCAGCTCACCGGCATTGGCGCGCCAGGCAGTGCCGTGGTCATCGATGGTATCGGCCTTTACCTCCACCGCGGCCCCGGCCAGCTCGCTTACCTGGGCAACGCCGCGGCGCTGGTTTTCCAGGCGCTTGAGGTGGTCGATGGTCATGTCACCGCCAACGCTGGGCGCCGTCATCGCATCTTCAGGGGAGGCTTGCTGGAAGCGTGCGGCTTCCTCGCCCAGCACCAAGCGTTCGATCGGCCGGGTCAGGTCGCGATACTCCAGGCTGGCACCGATGCTACCCGACCAGTCATTGCGCTGCTCCACACGTTCGTGGGTGTCCATCACGGCACGATTTTCAATATGTTTGGCGGTGACCTTGAGGGTATTGCCAGCCTTCACACGGGCGGCTTCGGTGACCAGTTCGTCGGCGCTGATGTTCAAACCCCCGCTGGCCTGTAGCTCGCTGCGTTGCGCCTTGCTGTCGCGCTCGGTGACCGCCTCGACGTTGTGATGGCCTTCGAACAGGCTGCCCAGCCGATCGATGCCACCCGTGACGGTCAGGCCGCCGCCGCTGCGGGCAGTGCTGCTGGATGATTCGTTTTCGTTGCGGGTCGCGCCCAGGGTCACCTGCCTGGCCTGGAGGTTCAAATCGCCTGCGGTGGCCTGGACCTTGGACCCGTTGACCTGCAGGTGGGCACCACTGTCCAGGCCAACGGTGGCGCCCTTCAGTTCACTGGCCTGCTGGGTAACCTTGTGCTCTTTACCCGTGGTGGTGACAACGTCGTACGCCACGCCAGCGGCGTATTGCCGCGACTCGGGTTTGCCGTCCTCGGCTGCCTGGGTCTGCTTGGCGCTGGCCGTGAAATTACGCTGTTGGCTACGTGTTTCGCTGTCACTGACCGATTGCTTGCTGTCGATGATCAGGTCGCCCTTGGCCTCGACTTGCAGATGCGCACCAGCCTCGACTTTGGAACCGCGGATGCGCATTTCTTCGGCGCTGGCAAGGCGCAGGTTGCTGGACGAGCTCACGTCGCTGACCAGCACCTGCTGGGTGCGGTCCGTGCGCTCATGTTGG
The DNA here is from genome assembly GCF_042902325.1 of Pseudomonas sp. NPDC012596. NCBI lineage: Bacteria > Pseudomonadati > Pseudomonadota > Gammaproteobacteria > Pseudomonadales > Pseudomonadaceae > Pseudomonas > Pseudomonas sp. NPDC012596. Next base: position 248,781 of record NZ_JBIBEB010000004.1, read on the forward strand.
CTGCCGATCAGGCCAAACAGCTTGCTGTTGCTGTCCCGCTCGGTGGTGGTGGTGCTGCCGTAGTCCGCCTCGATCGCCAGCGCGCCTTTTTCGCTGTAGAGCACCGCGTCTTGCGTGCCGTGAACGGTACTGCCTTTGATGCTGACCTGGTCGGCGGTCATGTTGAGTAGGCCATCTGCCGTAACGCTGCTGCCTGCAAGGCTTTGGCCCTGAGTGTCGTTACCTTTGCGGTCTGCGAAGAACGTGCCGGAGACCAGGTCGCCCCGGTAGTTGCGCCTGGAGCCTTGGCCCTTCAGCGCCGTTGTGCCTATTTCAATGTGAGCGGCGTTGATGTCCATGTCGCCTGTGCTGTGCAGCTTGCTGCCATTGACGGTGAGCGTGTCGTTGGCCTTGATCGTCATGCGCCCGGCATTGAGGTTGCTGCCTTTGGCCGTTTCGTTGTACTGCGTGGTATCCGAGTCGCCGCGCCACAGGTCTTTGCGGTGGCGGACTGCTTCACTGGTACGTTTGCTGTCGATGCCTGCGACGATGTCCAGGTTGGCGCCGCTGTCGACGGTCAGGTCGCCACCGGCATTCACGTCGGCCGCTACCAGGCGCATGTCCGCACCGGACTGCAACAGGGTGCTGTCAGCGCTTTTCAGTTGTGTACCGCGCAGATGTCTGTCGGCAGTGGTGCGCTCCCGGCTGTAGGTCTCGCGGGTGACGAACAGGAACTTCTTCTTCCAGTCCTCGCGTTCGTGCGCGATTTTTTCGCGGCTATCGGCATCCAGAGTGAGCTTCTTGCCCGCCTTGATTTCGATGCGTTCGGCGCGACCGTCGACGGCCGTCAGCGTCAGGTCATCGGCGGCTGTCAGCAGCATTGTGCCGTGCTCGCTGAGCAACTCGCCCGCTTGGTCGGCGCTGCCACTGACCTGTAGCGCACCGGCCGACTGAACGGTGATGCCTTGACCGGCTTTGACCTGCACCGGCCCCACCCGCACCCCGGCACCCTCGGCGGTGCTGACCACACGGATACGCCCCGCACGCATGGCGCCGAACAGGTTGGCGTCGATGCTTGAAGGTGTACCGGGCAGATGCTCGATAACCTGCCCGTCGCTGTAGCCGATGCGGTTACGGCCAACGGTGACGTTGAGGTCTTGCCCGGCCAGCAGCAAACCTTTGCTGTCGATTTTCGGCGCGATCAGTTCGAGCGCACCTTCGGCATTGCTCTGGCCCCCGTGGAGCACTTGCAAAGTGCCGCTGGCGTTCAAGGTGTTGAGGTTTTTCAATTGTTCCTCCTGCAGCTCCGGCGTGCCCACCAGGAACCCTGCGCGGGTGGTATTGATGAAGCTGCCACCGTTGAGGGTGATGCCGTTGGGGTTGGCCAGGATGTAGTCGGCGGGGCGGCCGAAGATCTCTTGCGGGCCTTCGATCAACGATGCGTTGCGGCTGACCACCTCGTTGAGAATGGTCGAGGCTGCCTGGCCCTGGAACTGCGGATTGGCAGCAAGCGCGCCGGCCAGTTGCGACTGGCCGGCTTGCACGGCGTTGTTCAACACCACGCCGGCGCCGGCGACGTTGTAATCGAGATACTGGTTGTGCGACAGCCCGCTGGGGTTGGGGGCGACGATGTCGATTACCGGCACGCCGTGGCCGTTGTTGATGACGGGAGTACCCCCAGGGCCAGTGGCTGCTTCCAGGCCGCCCTGAGCCAGCGCGGTAGAGGGGCCGAGCAGGGCGAGGAATATCTTCCAGCGCAAGGTATCGGGGCGGGTAGACGGTATCTGCGAGAGTGTCTGCATGTTCTCGTTCTCTTTGTTGTGGGTGAATCAGATGTTCAGGGCGCACTCCAGCACCCAGAAGCCGGGCTCAAGGCCAGAGCGGTGCAAGTCGTTGGTGTAGAGGGCGCGTTGGTAATCCAGGCGAAAGCGGCCATGGGGCAGGCTCAGTTCCACGCCTGCCGCTGCACCGGCAAGGCGCTGGCCAGGCTTGCCTTGCGCCACGCGAGCCCCGCCCAGGTCCACCCCCAGATAAGGGCGCACCTGCACGGGGGCGGCCCAGGCCATGGGCAGTGCCTGGCTGAAGGTATTGCGCCAGACGGCGGCGCTGGCCCCGGCGTAGGTGCGCTGGCGAAAACCGCGCACTGCCGAGTCATCGCTGGCCAGCAGTTGCTCGACGGCGGGCAGGACATCGCTGCTGTATTGCAGGGCAAGTTCACTCTGCCAACGCCAAGGCCAGTTCGCCGGCCCCTGGCGCAGATGCAGCACGCTGGCGCGGTACTTGCGAAAGTCGGGGCGCGGCGCATCCGCGCGCTGGGCTGGCTGATCGGCGCCGAACCAGCCCATGCCTTGGGCGACGCCCAGGTGCGCGCTCCACAGGCCGTCGTCCAGCCATAGCAAGTTGAGGCCAGCCTCGACGGTGGTCAGGCCATGGCTCTGTACGGCTATGACAGCTTTGCCGGCACGGTTGACCAGTTGCTTGCGATCCACTCGGGCACTGGCGCTGAGCATGCCGCGCTGGTTGCGCCACAGCAGCCGTTCGGCGCTGATGCCCTGGAAGCTGCTGCTGCCGTTGCTGCGTTGGCTGTATTGCGGGATCGGCGCGTCATAGCTCAACTGGCTGGCATTAAGCGCGAACGTCCATGGCCCGTAGGGCACGCTGTAGTACAGCGTCACGCCCTGGCTGCGCCCAGGGGCATCGATGGCTGTGGTCGCCAGCGATACGCGCAGGTCATCGTTAAGGCCGAGCGGGCTGTCCACGCCGAGGCTGAGATTCAACCTGTGCCGCCCGGTCAGGGCGCTGCCGCGGTTGTCGAAGCGGCTGTCCAGGTGCCAGCGTGAAGCCACCTGGCGAGATTGCACCAGCACCCGCGTGCCGCCCTGCATCTCGCCTGGCAACAGCTCGGCATTCAACTCATAGGCGCGCAGCCGGTTGAGTTGGTCCAGCCCTTGCTCGAGGTCTGGCAGGTACAGGGGGTGGCCCAGCAGGTCGGGGAATGCACCGTGCAGGGATAGCGGCAGGTCGGCGCTGAATTCGACCGACTCGACGAAGCCTTCGATGATGACGACATCCAGGGGCGCGTCATGCTGTGGTGGCTGGCGCAGGTAGGGGCGGCTGGTCGGGTAACCGGCTTGCACATAGCGCTGGGTGATGGCCTTGAGCAGGCGGTTGATGTCGTCGATGCCCATGCAGGGCTTGAGTGCAGCAAGAACAGCCGCTTCAAGTGCCTGCGCAGTGATCCGCTGGTTGCCGGCCAGGCCCACCCCCGTGACGTTCCAGCAGTGGCTGTCGCTGGGGACGCCCGGCGCCAGGTCATCGTTGCGCTCCAGCGCCGGGCCTTGCTGCCAGCGCTGCAGCCGTAGCTGCTGTTCCAACTGCCGCAATGTCTGCTGTTGGTCACGCAGTTGCTGGCTGGCAGGGTCTTCGGCCAGGGCCTGTGGCAGGCCCAGCATGGCGGGCACAAAGCAGGCAAGCAGCCTGCTGGCGATGCAGCGAAACCCGGACGGCATTGAACAACCCCGCAAATGGCGTACGGCATGCGTACTCGTTTGCGTGGATGCTAAGAATTTTGCCAGTCAGTTGGATGCAGTCTGCTGCCTACATGGGGGTAGGGCAAGTGGGCAAGAGCGGTGGGAAGGCTCCTACAGCCTCAATGGGTATGTAGGACTATCAAGGGCGAATCTCGATCAATGTGCCGTCCCGCACCAGGTCCCAGACCTCGCGCATGTCGGCGTTGCGCATGGCAATGCAGCCATCGGTCCAGTCGAGCGTATGGAAATACCACTCCGGGTAATCGTCGTTCAGCGGCGTGCCGTGGATCATGATCATGCTGCCGGCACTGACGCCTTCACGGGTGGCACGGGCGGCATCGCTGATGTTGGGGTAGGTGATGTGCATGGAAAGGTTGAAACGGTCGCTTTCCTTGCGCCAGTCCAGCCAGTACAGGCCCTCGGGGGTTTTCTTGTCGCCCTCGCGCTCCTTGGCGCCTTTGGGCTGTTTGCCCAATGAGATGCGGTAGGTTTTCAGCGGCTCACCGCGGCTGATCAGTTGCAGGCGGCGCTCGGATTTGATCACCAGCACCTTGTCGATCAGTGGCTGCATGGCCGCCTGCGATTGCGATTGTAGCGGCACCGGTGGTTGCGGCTTGCGAATGATGGTTTCGGTGAAGGCCGCCTGGGATACCGAGGTAACGCAAAGGCAGAGGAGAGCGAACAACCAGCGCATGAAGCAGCACCTGCAAGCTTAAGTAGTGGGCGAAACGTTCATCGGGGGCAGGTACTCATGGCCTATGGGGTAGTGCTGCCCGATGCGGTCGCGATAATAGCATTCTAGTGTGCGCGTGACGGTGCGGAAAGCCAGCTCGTCCCACGGTATCTCGTGTTCTTCGAACAACCGCACTTCCAGGCTTTCGACACCGACATCGAAGGCCATGTCGGCCAGTTCGGCGCGGAAGAACACATGCACCTGGTTGATGTGCGGCAGGTCGAACAGCTGATACAGGGCCATGGGGCCTACCCGGGCGCAGGCTTCTTCGACGGTTTCGCGACGGGCGGCCTGGTCGACGGTTTCGCCGTTCTCCATGAACCCCGCAGGCAGGGTCCAGTAGCCGCGGCGCGGCTCTATCGCACGCCGGCACAGCAGCACCTGGCTGCCCCAGGTCGGCAGCACACCGGCGACGATATTAGGGTTCTGGTAGTGGATAGTCTGGCAATGCTCGCAGACATACCGCAGGCGGGTATCGCCCTCGGGGATCCGCTGAATGACTGGCTGGCCGCACGCGCTGCAGAATTTCATGCTTTTCTTCCCTTGTGATCGGGCTATCTTGGCGCGCCACGGGGGGCTGCCGCAAGCGTACAGGGCTTGGGTGCTTCGCGGCTTTGGTGCATCATGCAGGGCAGGCCTTGGAAACGAGAGTGCGCAATGCTGGACGAGCTACTTCGCCGAATGAGCAACCACCAACCTGCTTCACTGGAAACCGACCGACGGTTCCCCGAGGCCGCGGTTCTTTTGCCCATTACCCGCAGCGAAGCGCCCGAGCTGGTTTTGACCCTGCGTGCCCAGGGCCTTTCGACCCACGGTGGCGAAGTTGCCTTCCCCGGCGGGCGGCGCGACCCGGAAGACCCTGACCTTGTATTCACCGCCCTGCGCGAAGCCGAAGAAGAAATCGGCCTGCCGCCGGGCCTGGTCGAAGTACTCGGCCCACTTAGCCCGCTGATTTCGCTGCATGGCCTGAAAGTGACGCCATTCGTCGGGGTTATTCCCGATTTCGTCGAATACCGCGCCAACGATGCGGAGATCGCGGCAGTATTCAGCGTGCCGTTGGAATTCTTCCGCCAGGACCCGCGTGACCACACCCACCGTATCGATTACCAGGGCCGCAGCTGGTATGTGCCCAGCTATCGCTATGGCGAGTACAAGATCTGGGGGCTGTCGGCGATCATGATCGTCGAGCTGGTCAACCTGCTGTACGACGCAGGGATCAGCCTGCATCACCCCCCCGAACGCTACATCGAAATCTGAGCGGGGCCCACCCCGCCGCCGTTGCCACCCTGAGGAGCAAACATGAAATACCGCCTGGGCGACCTGCGGGTCGAAAGCCATCCCACCAGTTGGGCTGCACCCAACGCCATGCTGATCGGCAAAGTGCGCCTGCAGGCGCGTGCCAGCGTGTGGTTTGGCGCGGTGCTGCGCGGCGACAACGAGCTGATCGACATTGGCGAAGACAGCAACGTCCAGGACGGTACGGTAATGCACACCGACATGGGGTCACCGCTGACCCTGGGCAAGGGCGTGACCATCGGCCACAACGCCATGCTGCATGGCTGCACGGTTGGCGATTACAGCCTGATCGGCATCAATGCGGTCATCCTCAATGGTGCGCGGATCGGCAAGCACTGCATCATCGGCGCCAATGCGCTGATCCCTGAAGGCAAGGAAATACCCGACGGTTCGCTGGTGATGGGCTCGCCCGGCAAGGTGGTGCGCGAGCTGACCGAGCAGCAGAAGCGCTTGCTCGAAGCCAGCGCAGCGCACTATGTGCACAACGCCCAACGTTATGCCCGTGAGCTGGTGGTGGACGATGAGTGAGCTGATCGCCGTCGAACGCCCGGTCGCCTCGCCGTGCGTGAGCATCTGCGCGCTGGACGAGCAGGATGTCTGCACCGGGTGCCAGCGTACCGTGGCCGAAATCGGCCGTTGGGGGCGGATGGACAATACCGAGCGCCGGGCGGTGCTGAAGCTGTGCCATGAGCGCGCAGTGGCAGCCGGTTTGATCATGGGCCAGTGATCGCTGTCTAGGCCCTGTCGCCGGCTAGCCGGCTCTTACCTCAAACGCATCGGCTTCAAGCCCTGTGCGATACCTGTGGGAGCCGGCTTGCCGGCGATGGGGCCGGTGGCCACAGCACACGTCGGAGCCTGGGCTGGCTGCCATTGACTCGAAAATCAAGTAATCTGTGCGGCTTGCCCGACGGTCATTGCCCATGTTCTTTCTCATCGCTTACATCAGCAGCGTTGTACTGATCAACTTCGCCTTCTCCAGTGCCCCGCACCTGGACGTGATCTGGTCCGCCTGGGGCGGGCTGGTGTTCATCCTGCGCGACATGGTGCAGACCCGCTACGGCCATGGCGCCCTGATCGCGATGCTGCTGGCCCTGGTGCTGTCCTACGTCACCTCGGAGCCGGCCATCGCCCTGGCCAGCGCCACCGCGTTCTTCATCTCCGAACTGATCGACTGGCTGGTCTTCAGCATCACCCGCAGGCCTCTGCGTGACCGCCTGTGGTTGAGCTCGGCGCTGAGCATCCCGGTGGATACGTTCATCTTCTTTGGCATGATCGGCGCGCTGACGCCGGCCGTGATCGGCACTGCGATGGCCTCGAAGTTTGCCGGTGTGACCGCGGTGTGGCTGGCCATGGCATTTCGCGCACGGCGGGCTGCCGTCGCCGGCTGATGGTGTAGAATACGGGTCCTTTTTCAGCGGGCGGCGCTAAGCCTGGCGCGGCCCCGGACGCCTTCGAGGACCTGAAATGACCCGTATCGGAACCCCATTGTCGCCTACCGCGACCCGTGTACTGCTCTGCGGCTGTGGCGAGCTGGGCAAGGAAGTGGTGATCGAGCTGCAGCGCCTGGGCGTCGAAGTGATCGCCGTGGACCGCTACGCCAATGCCCCGGCCATGCAGGTTGCGCACCGCAGCCACGTGGTCAACATGCTCGATGGCGTCGCCCTGCGTGCGGTGATCGAAGCTGAAAAACCGCATTACATCGTCCCTGAAATCGAAGCCATCGCCACCGCCACCCTGGTCGAGCTGGAAAACGAAGGCTTCACCGTGGTGCCGACCGCCCGCGCCACCCAGCTGACCATGAACCGCGAAGGCATCCGCCGCCTGGCCGCCGAAGAGCTGGACCTGCCGACCTCGCCGTACCACTTTGCCGACACCTATGAAGACTACGCCAAGGCCGTGGCCGACGTTGGCTACCCGTGTGTGGTCAAGCCGGTGATGAGCTCGTCGGGCAAGGGCCAGAGCCTGCTGCGCAGCGATGCCGACCTGCAGAAGTCGTGGGACTACGCCCAAGAAGGCGGCCGTGCTGGCAAGGGCCGGGTAATCATCGAAGGCTTTATCGATTTCGACTACGAAATCACCCTGCTGACCGTGCGTCACGTCGGCGGCACCACTTTCCTGGAGCCCGTTGGCCACCGCCAGGAGAAGGGCGACTATCAGGAGTCCTGGCAGCCTCAGGCCATGAGCGCAAAAGCGTTGGCCGAATCGCAGCGCGTGGCCAAGGCTGTCACCGATGCGCTGGGTGGGCGTGGCCTGTTCGGCGTCGAGTTGTTCGTCAAGGGCGATCAGGTGTGGTTCAGCGAAGTCTCGCCGCGCCCACACGACACTGGCCTGGTTACGCTCATTTCCCAGGACCTGTCGCAGTTCGCCCTGCACGCCCGCGCCATTCTCGGCCTGCCGATTCCAGTGGTGCGCCAGTTCGGCCCGTCGGCCTCGGCAGTGATCCTGCCTGAAGGCCAGTCGCAGCAGACCAGCTTCGCCAACCTCGGCGCTGCCTTGAGCGAGCCGGACACCGCGATCCGCCTGTTCGGCAAGCCTGAAATCAACGGCCAGCGCCGCATGGGCGTGTGCCTGGCACGTGACGAGTCGATCGAAGCGGCGCGGGCCAAGGCGACCCGTGCAGCGCAGGCGGTCAAGGTCGAGTTCTGATCTGAGATTGCTGGGGCCGCTTTGCGGCCCTTTCGCCGGCAAGCCGGCTCCCACAGGGTATGCGGCGCGCTCGCGAGCTTTGTTCTCTGCGCGACGGCGCAGCCCGAAGGGCTGGGCAATCTCCCACAGGTCTGGGCTGTCGGCTGTAATCGCTGTGAGCTTTAATCGCTCGGTGTACTTACCCTTGATGCCCAAGGGTTGGATTGGTGTCCAACTTCTTGGGGGCAGTGCAGGAATTGCGTCAGCTGCTGGCTTCAAGCGTTGTGCAGTACCCTGTGGGAGCCGGCTTGCCGGCGAAAGGGCTGCAAAGCAGCCCCCGATCACTCAAAGTTCGGTATGGCGAGTCTCTTTAAGGCACAGCACCGCAATCAAGCTGATCACCGCTGCCACCGACACATACCCACCCACCCAGCTCAACCCGCCCATGCTCACCAGCTTTTGAGCAAAGAACGGCGCCGCCGAAGCCCCCACGATGCCACCCAGGTTATAGGCCGCAGACGCGCCGGTATAGCGCACGTGGGTGGGGAACAGTTCGGGCAGCAACGCGCCCATCGGGGCGAAGGTTACCCCCATCAGGAACAGCTCGATGGCCAGGAACAGCGCCACGCCCGTGGTCGAGCCCGAGGTCAGCAGCGGCTCCATGGTAAAGCCCGAAGCCACCGCCAGCAGGCCGCCGACGATCAGCACCGGTTTGCGCCCGTAACGGTCGCTGAGCCAGGCTGACAGCGGTGTGGCCAGGGCCATGAAGACCACGGCGAAGCACAGCAGGCCGAGGAACGTCTCGCGGGTGTAGCCCAGGGTCGTGACCCCGTAGCTCAGCGAGAATACCGTCGAGATGTAGAAGAGCGCATAGCACACCACCATCGCTGCGGCGCCCAGCAGGGTCGGCAGCCAGTACTTGCTGAACAGGTCGACTACCGGCATTTTCACCCGCTCATGGCGGGCGACGGCCTTGGCGAACACCGGGCTTTCCTCCAGCTTCAGGCGCACATACAGGCCCACCAGCACCAGCGCAGCGCTGAGCAAAAACGGAATACGCCAGCCCCACTCACGGAACTGCTCGTCGCTGAGCGTCAGGGCCAGGGTCAGGAACAGGCCATTGGCGGCAAGAAAGCCGATCGAAGGGCCAAGTTGCGGGAACATGCCGAACCAGGCGCGCTTGCCGGCTGGTGCGTTCTCGGTAGCCAGCAACGCAGCGCCACCCCATTCACCGCCCAGGCCCAGGCCTTGGCCAAAGCGCAGCAGGCAGAGAATGATCGGTGCCCACACGCCAATGCTGTCGTAGCCCGGCAGCACGCCGATCAGCGTGGTGGACACGCCCATCAGCAGCAGCGAGGCAACCAGGGTGGACTTGCGCCCGATGCGGTCGCCAAAGTGGCCGAACAACGCCGAGCCCAGCGGGCGGGCGAGGAAGGCGATACCGAAGGTAAGGAACGCCGCGAGCATTTGCGCGGTACCCGACCCGGACGGGAAGAATACCGGGCCGATCACCAGAGCGGCAGCAGTGGCGTAAACGTAGAAATCGTAGAACTCGATGGCAGTGCCGATAAAGCTGGCGGTGGCCACCCGTGCAGGCGAGTTGACCGGCGCGGCAGGCGCTTGGGCATAGGTGCTGGTGGTCATTGAGTAGGTCCCTGACAGTCTTGTCGTGCTCCATGGCTTGATCCACACAGCAGCGCGCTGAACAGGCCAGGCACGGTTGCGCAGACGCCGGAGCGTATTGTTCTTTGCTCGCCCGACTGACGATAGCCCAAGGGGGATAGGGGCGGGAGCAGGCACTGTTCGGGGTGTTGAAGCAGGACTGCGGGGCGTGTCAGTGGGGCGGACTGGCCGTGGGGCGCCGGGTGCGGGTAGCAGGCGGGACGGCGGGGCTGGGTAAGCGTGACCCGAGTATAGCTAGCGGGTCACGGTCCACACCAGTACCTTGCTGGCGCAATTGTCCTCTGTTTCGAGGATTTCCAGGCGATAGCGGCCGATCTTCAGGCAAACGGCGCTTTCCGGGATGCTTTCCAGTGCTTCGGTGACCAGCCCGTTGAGGGTTTTCGGGCCACCGTCGCAGGGCAGGTGCCAGCCCAGGGTACGGTTGATCTCACGCAGCGAGGCGGTGCCTTCGATGACGTACGTGCCATCGGGTTGCGGGTGCACGTGAGGGTTGTCCAGGCTGTGTTCTTCCTCGAACTCACCGACTATTTCTTCGAGGATGTCTTCCAGCGTGACGATGCCCTGCACCTCACCGTATTCGTCCACCACCACGCCCAGCCGGCGCTGCTGTTTGTGAAAATTCAGCAGCTGCAGTTGCAGGGGCGTGCTTTCGGGAACGAAGTAGGGCTCGTAGCAGGCGCCGTGAAGCTTCTCCAGGGTCAGCTCAGCCTTTGGCAGCAGGTGGCTGATCAGCTTGGTATTGAGGATCGCTTCGACCTGGTTGATGTCGTTGTGGTAGACCGGCAAGCGCGTGTGGCGGCTGACAATCAGTTGCTCGATGATGCGTTCGATCGGCTCGTCGAGGTTGATGCCATCGACTTCGTTGCGCGGCACCAGGATGTCGTTGACGGTGATCTTGTCCAGCGACTGCAGGCCGTCGAGCAGGCCGTGGCGCGGCATGTCGTGGTCTTCATCTTCGGTGAAATCATCATCAGCCTGGGGGTGCAGGGCCACCGCTGTGGGCTGCGCGCGAAATGGCCGCAGGATCAGCTTGGCGATGCCATCGAGCAGGCAGGCCACCGGCTGCAGGAGAGCGAGGGGCAGCTTCAACAGGCTGGCGCCCAGGCTGATGAAGGCCAAAGGGTTGCGCCGGGCCAGGCGCCTTGGCAGGTATTCGGCAAACACCAGCAAGGCCAGGGTGGCCGCCAGGCCGGCCAGCCAGAAGCCATGCTCGCCGCTGTAGCGCTGGCCGATCAGGCAGGCCAGCCCCAGCACCAGCAGCTTGCCCAGGCTGGCGCACAGCACCAGAGCCTGGCTAGGCAGTGGCGGCTGAGGGTCTTCGCCATTGCGTAGCGAGCCATTGAGCTGCAGGCGGGCGGCATCCACTGCGGAAAACAGCGCCGACCACAGCAGCGCCAGTGCCAGAGTGCCGAGTAGCGGAGCGTACGGCAGGGTGTCCATGGGCGACCGTCAGATATGCAAGATGAATTCGCGAACCAGCTTGCTGCCGAAATAGGCCAGCATCAGCAGGCAGAAACCGGCCAGCGTCCAGCGAATTGCCTTGTGGCCACGCCAGCCCAGGCGGGTGCGGCCCCACAGCAGTACGCTGAAGACCACCCAGGCTACACAGGCCAGCAAGGTTTTGTGCACCAAGTGCTGGGCGAACAGGTTGTCGAGGAACAGCCAACCGGAGATCAGCGACAGCGACAACAGGCACCAGCCGGCCCAGAGGAAGCCGAACAGCAGGCTTTCCATGGTTTGCAGTGGCGGGAAATTGCGGATCAGGCCGGACGGGTGTTTGTTCTTCAACTGACGGTCCTGCAGCAGCAGCAGCAGCGACTGGAACACCGCGATGGTGAACAGGCCGTAGGCCAGGATCGACAGCAGGATATGCGCGAGAATCCCCGGTTGCTCATTGATCAGCGGTACCGTGCCTGGCGGGGCGAACTGCGCCAGCAGGGCGGTTACCGCGCCGAGCGGGAACAGTAGCACCAGCAGGTTTTCTACCGGTATGCGCAAGCACGCGAGCAGGGTCAGGGTAATGACCGCCACGGCAATCAGGCTGGCGGCGCTGAAAAAGTCGAGGCTCAAGCCCAGCGGGGTAATCAGCTGAAAGAACAGCGCGCCGCCCTGGGCGACCACGGCCAGGGCGCCAAGCAGGCCGAGCAGCCGCTTGTCGGCTTTGCTCGATCGGGCCAGGCGCGAGCCCTGATAAACGGTCGCTGCTATATAAAGGCCGGCGGCGATCAGGTTGGGGATGAGGCTGGGTGAGGAGAACATAAGTCCTGGTGGGCGAGCCTTAAAGACACGGAGTTTGGCATAGATCGCGCTGTGCAAGGAAGACTGCACATTGCCGCTGGGAAGCCGAGGTGTGCGCAGCGGCCGCTCTTCGCTATAATCGCCGGCTTGCTGTGCCCAGCGCGTGTGCATTTTCACCTGGGCGCCTGACAAACCTCGGCTTTTACTGGGCCTGAAAGGATCACCATGTTCGAAAACCTGACCGACCGCCTGTCACAGACGCTGCGCCATGTCACCGGCAAGGCCAAGCTGACCGAAGACAACATCAAGGACACGTTGCGCGAAGTGCGCATGGCCCTGCTCGAGGCCGACGTTGCCCTGCCGGTGGTCAAGGATTTCGTCAACAGTGTCAAAGAGCGTGCGGTCGGCACCGAGGTGTCGCGCAGCCTGACCCCGGGTCAGGCGTTCGTGAAGATCGTTCAGGCCGAGCTGGAAAGCCTGATGGGCGCGGCCAACGAAGACCTCGCGCTCAATGCCGCCCCGCCCGCCGTGGTGCTGATGGCCGGCCTGCAGGGCGCGGGCAAGACCACCACCGCCGGCAAGCTGGCGCGCTTCCTTAAAGAGCGCAAGAAGAAAAGCGTGATGGTGGTGTCGGCCGACGTCTACCGCCCAGCAGCGATCAAGCAGCTGGAAACCCTGGCCAACGACATCGGCGTGACCTTCTTCCCGTCCGACATCAGCCAGAAACCCGTGGCCATTGCCGAAGCGGCGATCCGCGAAGCCAAGCTCAAGTTCATCGACGTGGTCATCGTCGACACCGCCGGCCGTCTGCACATCGACGCCGACATGATGGACGAGATCAAGGCGCTGCATGCTGCGGTCAAGCCGATCGAAACCCTGTTCGTGGTCGACGCCATGACCGGCCAGGATGCCGCCAACACCGCCAAGGCCTTTGGTGAAGCCCTGCCGCTGACCGGTGTGGTGCTGACCAAGGTCGACGGTGATGCCCGTGGCGGTGCCGCGCTGTCGGTACGTGCCATCACCGGCAAACCGATCAAGTTCATCGGTATGGGGGAGAAGACCGAGGCCCTCGAGCCATTCCACCCCGACCGTGTTGCCTCGCGCATCCTCGGCATGGGTGACGTGCTCAGCCTGATCGAGCAGGCCGAGCAGACCATCGACAAGGCCAAGGCCGACAAGCTGGCGAAAAAGCTCAAGAAGGGTAAAGGCTTCGACCTCGAAGACTTCCGCGACCAGCTGCAACAGATGAAGAACATGGGTGGCCTGGGCGGCCTGATGGACAAGCTGCCGAGCATCGGTGGGGTCAACCTGTCGCAGATGGGCAATGCCCAGGGCGCGGCCGAGAAGCAGTTCAAGCAGATGGAAGCGATCATCAACTCGATGACCCCGGCCGAGCGTCGCGACCCTGACCTGATCAGCGGTTCACGCAAGCGCCGTATCGCCCTTGGCTCTGGTACCCAGGTTCAGGACATCGGCCGGCTGATCAAGCAGCACAAGCAGATGCAGAAGATGATGAAGAAATTCTCTGCCAAAGGTGGCATGGCCAAGATGATGCGCGGCCTGGGCGGCATGATGCCTGGCGGCGGCATGCCCAAGCTGTAAAACCGATTCAGGCCAGTGGCGGCAACCCCGCCGCTGGCCGGAACCCGCTTCGGCGGGAACACTGCCGCCTGCATTAACAGGCGGCTTAATAGCAGATCAGCAGGCTGGCCTTTTTATTTGAAGTAAAAAGGCATTTGCAAATGTCCGGATATTCCTTGAGAATGTGCGGCCTTTCGGGCACCCGTGTGCCCGCTGTGCATCATGATTTGCAGCACCGACTACAGGAACGATGTTCAATGCTTACCATTCGTCTTGCCCGTGGCGGCTCCAAAAAGCGCCCGTTCTACCAACTGACCGTAACCGACTCGCGTAACCCGCGTGACGGCTCCCACATCGAACAGGTTGGCTTCTTCAACCCGATCGCTCGTGGTCAGGAAGTTCGTCTGTCCGTTAAACAAGATCGCGTTGCTCACTGGCTGAGCATCGGCGCACAGCCGTCTGAGCGTGTTGCTCAGCTGCTGAAGGAAGCTGCCAAGGCTGCTGCCTGAACTGTATGAACGCGACGCCAGAAAAGGCTGACGACCTCATCGTCGTTGGCAAGATTTTTTCGGTTCACGGCGTTCGCGGCGAGGTGAAGGTGTATTCCTTTACCGATCCGATTGAAAACCTGTTGGATTACCGTAACTGGACGCTTCGGCGCGAAGGGTCGGTCAAGCAGGTTGAGCTGGTCAGTGGCCGTTCCAATAAAAAGGAGCTGGTCGCCAAGCTCAAAGGGCTCGACGATCGTGACGAAGCGCGTCTTCTGAGCGGTTACGAGATTTGCATCTCGCGCAGCCTTTTGCCCAACCTGACGGACGACGAGTACTACTGGTACCAGTTGGTCGGTCTGAAAGTCATCAACCAGGACGAACAGCTGTTCGGCACGGTTGATCACCTGTTGGAGACCGGCGCGAACGATGTAATGGTGGTCAAGCCTTGCGCAGGTAGCCTGGATGACCGTGAGCGCTTGTTGCCCTATACGGCGCAATGTGTGCTGACAGTCGACCTTGAAGCCGGTGTGATGCGGGTCGAATGGGACGCGGATTTCTAACTGATGGGTAACCTTCGCGTAGAAGTCATCACGTTGTTCCCCGAGATGTTCTCGGCCATTACGGAGTACGGCATTACCAGCCGCGCGGTGAAGCAGGGCTTGTTGCAAGTCACTTGCTGGAATCCGCGGGACTACACCACTGATCGCCACCACACGGTGGATGATCGGCCTTTTGGCGGTGGTCCGGGGATGGTGATGAAGATCAAGCCTCTGGAAGATGCGCTGGCCAGTGCCAGGCAAGCGACCGGAGCAGCGGCAAAGGTGATCTACCTTTCGCCACAAGGCCGCAAGCTGGATCAGCAAGCGGTCAAAGGCTTGGCCGAACAGGAATCGTTGATCCTGATCGCCGGCCGTTATGAAGGCATTGACGAGCGTTTTATTGATGCTCATGTCGATGAAGAGTGGTCGATTGGCGACTATGTGCTTTCCGGTGGTGAGCTACCGGCCATGGTACTGATCGATGCGGTTACGCGGCTGCTGCCCGGAGCTTTAGGGCATGTGGGGTCGGCGGAGGAAGATTCCTTCACCGATGGCCTGCTGGATTGCCCGCACTACACCCGACCTGAGGTGTATGCGGATCAGCGTGTACCCGACGTGTTGCTAAGTGGCAACCATGCACATATCCGGCGATGGCGGATGAAGCAGTCCCTTGGTAGGACCTTCGAACGACGCGCCGATCTTCTGGAAAGTCGCTCACTTTCTGGAGAAGAGAAGAAGCTGCTCGAGGAATACCTCCGCGAGCGGAACGATAGTTAACGTATCGATGGTGGATCACGTTTGTCCACCTTAGGAGCACAGCATGACTAACAAAATCATCCAGCAGCTCGAAGCAGAGCAGATGAGCAAGGAAATCCCGACCTTCGCACCAGGCGACACCGTTGTCGTTCAGGTTAAAGTGAAGGAAGGCGAGCGTTCCCGTCTGCAGGCGTTCGAAGGCGTTGTTATCGCCAAGCGTAACCGTGGTCTGAACAGCGCCTTCACCGTGCGCAAGATCTCGAGCGGCGTTGGTGTTGAGCGTACCTTCCAGACCTACAGCCCGCAAATCGACAGCCTGGCCGTGAAACGTCGTGGTGACGTGCGTAAAGCCAAGCTGTACTACCTGCGCGACCTGTCCGGCAAAGCCGCTCGCATCAAGGAAAAACTGTCCTGAGTACAGTTTGCCCGGTGGCCCAGGCCGCCTAGCGAGAAAAAAGCAGCCTTCGGGCTGCTTTTTTGCGTTTTGAAACCCAGGAAAAGTGACAGACATGACCAGCCGAGACCAGGAAATCCAGCGCCGCACCGAGCTGTCGGTGACCCGCGTGACCAAAGCGGTGTTCCCTAACACCACCAACCACCACAACACCCTGTTCGGCGGCACCGCGCTGGCCTGGATGGACGAAGTGTCGTTCATCGCCGCCACGCGTTTTTGCCGGCTGCCGCTGGTAACGGTGTCCACTGACCGCATCGACTTCAAGCACCCGATCCCGGCGGGCTCGATCGTCGAACTGGTCGGCACGGTGATCAAGGTCGGCAACACCAGCCTGCAGGTGCAGGTGGATGTGTTCGTCGAGAACATGTACCTGGACGGTCGCGAGCGCGCGATCCACGGGGTGTTCAGCTTTGTCGCCATCGACGAGGACAAGCGCCCGGTGCCCGTTTTGCCTCATGCCTGAGCCTCTTCATGGGCTGACGCGGTCTCTGTGGGAGCGGCCTT
This sequence comes from Pseudomonas sp. NPDC012596, assembly GCF_042902325.1. NCBI lineage: Bacteria > Pseudomonadati > Pseudomonadota > Gammaproteobacteria > Pseudomonadales > Pseudomonadaceae > Pseudomonas > Pseudomonas sp. NPDC012596. Next base: position 265,190 of record NZ_JBIBEB010000004.1, read on the forward strand.
GTGTCGCGATGGGCCGCTCCCACAGGGGCGGTGCCAGCCGATCAGGCTCCGATTGATCACGACAACCTGTCAGCTGCTGTGAAACACTTAGCCAACGTCCAACACCCAGCAGCCCCGAATGCCCGCCCTAGACCACCCCCTGATCGACCAGTTTCTCGACGCCCTGTGGCTTGAAAAAGGCCTGTCCGACAACACCCGCGTCTCGTACCGAAGCGACCTTGCCCTGTTCAACGGCTGGTTGCAGGAGCACGGCGTGGCGCTGCCCGACGCGGGCCGCGAGCTGATCCTCGATCACCTGGCCTGGCGCCTCGATCAAGGTTACAAGCCGCGCTCCACCGCGCGCTTTCTTTCAGGTTTGAGGGGGTTCTTCCGGTATTTGCTGCGCGAAAAGCTGATCGCTGTGGACCCGACCTTGCAGGTCGAGATGCCCCTGCTGGGTAGGCCTTTGCCCAAGTCCTTGTCGGAAGCCGATGTTGAAGCCCTGCTGCAGGCGCCGGACCTGGGTGAAGCCATCGGCCAGCGCGACCGCGCCATGCTTGAAGTCCTGTACGCATGCGGCCTGCGCGTCACCGAACTGGTCAGCTTGACGCTGGACCAGGTCAACCTGCGCCAGGGCGTGTTGCGGGTGATGGGCAAGGGCAGCAAGGAGCGCCTGGTGCCGATGGGCGAGGAGGCGGTAGTGTGGCTCGAGCGCTACTTGCGCGGTGGTCGCGCCGAGTTGCTCAACGGTCGCCCGAGCGATGTGCTGTTCCCCAGCCTGCGCGGTGAGCAGATGACACGCCAGACCTTCTGGCACCGCATCAAGCATCAGGCGCAGGTTGCCGGCATCGACAAGTCGCTGTCGCCACACACCTTGCGACATGCATTTGCTACCCACCTGCTCAACCACGGCGCCGACCTGCGCGTGGTGCAGATGCTGCTGGGCCATAGCGACCTCTCGACCACGCAGATCTACACCCATGTGGCCAAGGCCCGCCTGCAGCAGCTGCACGCCCAGCACCATCCGCGTGGATGAATGATTTTCATGTTCCGCCGACCGGTACTCGCAAGCCCCTTACTGGCTAGCGTGTTGTGGTAGGCTTGGGCGGTTTGCACCAAGGGCCGCACGGTCGCCGCGTTTTTTCCGCAGGTGACGCCCTCCGGCCCCTGTCCGCCTTCAGGAGTTCCCATGCGCTTGACCCAGATTTTCGCCGCCGCCGCGATGGCGCTGGCCAGTACCTTTGCCGTTGCCGCGGCAACCGACAGCAATGCCGGTGCCGAGCAGGCCATTCGCAAGTCGTTGCAGAACCTCGAACTGGAAGTACCGGTTGAAAGCGTTGCCAGCAGCCCGCTGAACGGGCTGTACGAAGTCAAGCTGCAAGGTGGCCGGGTGTTGTACGCCAGCGCCGATGGCCAGTTCGTGATGCAGGGCTACCTGTACCAGATCCAGGACGGCAAGCCGGTCAACCTGACCGAGAAAACCGAGCGTCAGGGCGTTGCCAAGCTCATCAACGGCATTCCAGCCGCCGAGATGGTGGTTTATCCTGCCAAAGGCGAGACCAAATCGCACATTACCGTCTTCACCGACACCACCTGCCCGTATTGCCACAAGCTGCACGCCGAAGTGCCGGAGTTGAACCGTCGCGGTATCGAAGTGCGCTATGTCGCCTTCCCGCGCCAGGGCCTCGGCTCGCCGGGTGACGAGCAGTTGCAGGCAGTGTGGTGCTCCAGCGACCGCCGCGCGGCGCTGGACAAGATGGTCGATGGCAAGGAAATCAAGGCCGCCAAGTGCGCCAACCCGGTCAGCAAGCAGTTCCAGCTGGGCCAGTCGATCGGCGTCAACGGCACGCCGGCGATCGTGCTCGAAAGCGGCCAGGTGATCCCAGGCTATCAGCCGGCGCCGCAGGTGGCCAAGCTGGCCCTGGCTGGCCAGCAGCAGGCAGCGAAGTAATCAATTCAGTACGCCGTCGTCATGGGGTGACGGCATGTTTCACGGTCGGCGCAGGTGCCGGCCGTTCAATGGGGAGTTCACAGTGAAACCGGTCAAAGTAGGCATCTGTGGGTTGGGGACCGTCGGTGGCGGAACCTTCAATGTACTTCAGCGCAACGCCGAGGAGATTGCCCGCCGTGCCGGGCGCGGCATTGAAGTGGCACAGATTGCCATGCGCTCGCAGAACCCGAACTGCCAGATTACCGGTACCCCCATTACCGCTGATGTGTTCGATGTTGCGACCAACCCGGAGATCGACATTGTCATCGAGCTGATCGGTGGCTACACCATCGCCCGCGACCTGGTGCTCAAGGCCATCGAAAACGGCAAGCACGTGGTCACCGCCAACAAGGCGCTGATCGCCGTGCACGGCAACGAAATCTTCGCCAAGGCCCGCGAGAAGGGCGTCATCGTCGCCTTCGAAGCTGCAGTGGCTGGTGGCATCCCGGTGATCAAGGCCATCCGTGAAGGCCTGTCGGCCAACCACATCAACTGGCTGGCTGGCATCATCAACGGCACCGGCAACTTCATCCTCACCGAAATGCGTGAAAAGGGCCGCGCCTTCCCCGACGTGCTGGCCGAAGCGCAGGCGCTGGGTTACGCCGAAGCCGACCCCACCTTCGACGTCGAAGGCATCGATGCCGCGCACAAGCTGACCATTCTGGCGTCCATCGCCTTTGGCATCCCGCTGCAGTTCGACAAGGCCTACACCGAGGGCATCACCCAGCTGACCACTGCCGATGTGAACTACGCCGAAGCGCTGGGCTACCGCATCAAGCACCTGGGTGTGGCCCGCCGCACGGCCGAAGGCATCGAGCTGCGCGTGCACCCCACGCTGATCCCCAGCGACCGCCTGATCGCCAACGTCAACGGCGTGATGAACGCTGTGATGGTCAATGGCGACGCAGCAGGTTCGACCCTGTACTACGGCGCCGGCGCCGGCATGGAGCCTACCGCTTCGTCGGTGGTCGCCGACCTGGTCGACGTGGTTCGCGCCATGACCTCCGACCCGGAAAACCGCGTGCCGCACCTGGCCTTCCAGCCGGATTCGCTGTCGGCGCACCCGATCCTGCCGATCGAAGCCTGCCAGAGCGCCTACTACCTGCGCATCCAGGCCAAGGACCACCCGGGTGTACTGGCCCAGGTGGCGAGCATCCTGTCGGAGCGTGGTATCAACATCGAATCGATCATGCAGAAGGAAGCCGAGGAGCAGGATGGCCTGGTACCGATGATCCTGTTGACCCACCGCGTGGTCGAGCAGAGCATCAATGATGCCATCGTCGCCCTGGAAGACCTGCAGGACGTCGTCGGCAAGGTCGTGCGCATCCGCGTCGAACAGCTCAATTAACGAATAGCGCCGTCGGGCCGCTCAGCCGGCCCCGGCCTCAGTATCGAAGGTTTGTAGCCATGCGTTATATCAGCACCCGCGGCCAGGCACCGGCCCTGAATTTCGAAGACGTTCTGCTGGCCGGCCTCGCCACCGATGGCGGCCTTTACGTGCCAGAGAACCTGCCACGCTTTACCCAGGAAGAAATCGCCTCCTGGGCCGGCCTGCCGTACCACGAACTGGCCTTCCGCGTGATGCGCCCGTTCGTCGAGGGCAGCATTGCCGATGCCGATTTCAAGAAGATCCTCGAAGAAACCTACGGTGAGTTCGCCCACGCCGCGGTCGCCCCGCTGCGTCAGCTGAACAGCAACGAGTGGGTGCTCGAGCTGTTCCATGGCCCGACCCTGGCCTTCAAGGACTTCGCCCTGCAACTGCTCGGCCGCCTGCTCGATCACGTGCTGGCCAAGCGCAACGAGCGCGTGGTGATCGTCGGCGCCACCAGTGGCGACACCGGCTCGGCCGCCATCGAAGGCTGCCGCCGTTGCGACAACGTCGACATCTTCATCCTCCACCCGCACCAGCGTGTGTCGGAAGTTCAGCGCCGCCAGATGACCACCATCCTGGGCGAAAACATCCACAACATCGCCATCGAAGGCAACTTCGACGACTGCCAGGAGATGGTCAAGGCCAGCTTCGCCGACCAGTCGTTCCTCAAGGGCACGCGCCTGGTAGCGGTGAACTCGATCAACTGGGCGCGGATCATGGCCCAGATCGTCTACTACTTCCACGCAGCCTTGCAGCTGGGTGGCCCGGCGCGCTCGGTGGCGTTCTCGGTACCGACCGGCAACTTCGGCGACATCTTCGCCGGCTACCTGGCCCGCAACATGGGCCTGCCGATCAGCCAGCTGGTGGTCGCGACCAACCGCAACGACATCCTGCACCGCTTCATGAGCGGCAACCAGTACGTCAAGGAAACCCTGCACGCGACCCTGTCGCCGTCGATGGACATCATGGTGTCGTCGAACTTCGAGCGCCTGCTGTTCGACTTGCACGGCCGCAATGGCGCCGCCATCGGCGAGCTGATGGCCAACTTCAAGCAGGGCGGCGGCTTCAGCGTCGACCAGGACCGTTGGACCGAAGCGCGCAAGCTGTTCGACTCGCTGGCCGTCAGCGACGAGCAGACCTGCGAAACCATCGCCGAGGTCTTCGCCAGCACCGGTGAAGTGCTCGACCCGCACACCGCGATTGGCGTCAAGGCTGCCCGCGAGTGCCGTCGCAGCCTGGATACGCCAATGGTGGTGCTGGGTACTGCGCACCCGGTCAAGTTCCCGGAGGCCGTGGAGAAGGCTGGCGTGGGCAAGGCGCTGGAGCTGCCAGCGCACCTGAGCGACCTGTTCGGCCGTGAAGAGCGCTGCACGGTTCTGGCCAACGACCTCAAGGCAGTCCAGGCCTTCGTCAGCCAGCACGGTAACCGCGGCAAACCGCTTTAATCGAAATGAGAAGGGGCCGCTGTGTGGCCCATCGCTGGCAAGCCAGCGCCACAGGTGCAGCGTTGCCCTTCATGGCGACGCTGACTTGTAGGGGCTGGCTTGCCGGCGATGGGCTGCGCAGCGGCCCATTTCTTTGGGTGCTTTCCTTCATTTGATTCGGAATTGTCCTATATAAGGCGCCCTACGCCTTACCTAGAGTGACCGGTCCTTCCCCCAGGAGCGGCTCATGCATCAGCCCTACGTGTTGATTTACCAGGCGCGGCCTTCCCACCAGATCCTCCTGCACCAGGCGTGCAATGCCCAAGGCATGTTCAACGTCCGCGTCACCCTCGATCTCACCGACCTTGAGGCCTGCCTTGCCCGCCCTGGCAAAGCCGATCTGCTGATCCTCGATCATGCAATGGGCGATGGCCTGACCGTGCTCAAGCGCATCGAGCGCAACCGATGCTTGCGGGCGGTGCTGTTTACCGGCCGCGCCAGCGCCCGGCGGCCAGACCTCGCCAAGGAGGCGCGCCGCCGTGGGCTCTGGGTGCTGGCTGACTTGCCCTGGCCTTTACCGGTGCTGGCCTGGCAGCAGGCATTGCAGCGTATTCAAAACGTCACATCACCCACGCATGCTCACTGAAACAGCCGCAGCGTAACGAACTTTCCGCTGCGCTTGCTGGTCAGTTCCTTCATGTCCCACCACGCAGCGAGTGATCCGGATGGAAAGAATCTGCAGACTGCTTAATGACGCCCTGAGCCCTTATCAGACCCAGCTCGGCAACCTGGATGCCAGCGGCAATCGCCAATTGACTGTATTCGATAGCCTCGGCGGTACTACCTTGCGGCGCACGGTGTCCTTGCGCCAGTTACAGGAGCAAAGCCTGCTGATCGACCTGGTCGACGGCCTGCACCGTGACCTGCAAATCGCCGAAGGTCGCCTGCAGCCCTGTGTCATTGCAGCACTGCAACAACGCCAGCAACCCCAGGGAACCTTTGCCTGAATGGCGTATCAGACACAGCAAGGGCAGCCAGCCAGCACACAGCTCCGGTGATGGCAGGCTGCCGTGGGAAGCCCGACAGGGCTTTCGATTGGCCCCGGGCGTCCTCCCCAGCGTCCGGGGTTTCTTTTTACTGCCCTTCGAAGAAATGTTTGCTCTGTTCCAGGTAATCGGCTTGCAGCTCTGGGTCCAGCCAGCGTGCATAAAGTGCCGGCAGCGTGCCCGAGCGCAGCGTGGGCAGCAGTTGGTCGATATGCGCCACGGCCTCGCGCCCCAAGGGTGAGTCAGAGCAGCCCACATGCAGGAACTGGTAGCGGTTCACGCCTTGAATGGGGTGAAACTGGTACTCATCCAACGCTCCACCTTGCTGCTGGATCAGGTAACGCACCTCTGGCCAGTAGCCGAGCACCCATGGCAGACGCCCAAGACGCTGCATCTGCAGCAAGCTGGCCGTGGCATCGTTGCCGTAATGGCGGCTGACGGCCGAATCGGGCAGTTGCTGCAAGATGTCATCGATCTGCGTGCTGTAGCTGCGTTCGGCGACGATGCCAAGCTTGAGTTGCGTGGCATTAAGCAACCCTTTGAGGTCGATCTGTTGCCCGTCCAGAAACGGCGCCAGCAGCGCCGCGCCTTGATTGCGTACCACCAGACCACCGCTGATTACACCCAACGTCGGTTTGGAGAAGTGCACGTATTTGGCGCGCTCAGCCGTCCAGAGCAGGGTTGGGTCGCAGGTGAAAGTGCTAGCGTCCTGCAGCATCTGGATGCCGCGCGCGCGGTTGACCCGGACGATGGCGTGGTCGTACTCGGGCATTTGCCTGATCAGCAGCGGCAACATCTGATCGACCACGCCCTGGCCTTTCCCTTCACCCTCGAAGATGGTGAAGGGCGGCAGGTCGCGAACCAGCCACAGCAAGCGCTCCTTTGCCTGCACCGGTGCGGTGGCCATCGCGAGCAGCAGCCCGCACAGCAGGGGCAGCGCGCGCATGGGCCAGGGCAATCTCAGACCGTACCCGCTTGGCGCAACCCGGCGATGGCGGGGGCGTCATACCCCAGGGTCGTCAGCAGCGCATCGGTATGTTCGCCCAGCGCCGGGCCAACCCATTCTGCAGAGCCGGGCGTCTCGGAAAGCTTGGGCACGATGCCCGGCATCTTGAATGGCTTGCCGTCTGGCAGGCGGGCCTGCAAGAACATCTCGCGGGCCAGGTACTGCGGGTCGTGGAACATGTCTTCTGCCGAATAGATACGGCTGGCCGGTACTTCGGCGGCGGTCAGCGTCTGCATGAGCTGCTCCAGCGGCAGGCTGTTGGCCCAGCGGTCAATCACCCCGTACAGCTCGTCGCGCCGCGCATCGCGGCCGTCATTGCTGGCCAGGCTCGGGTCGTCAGCCAGGTCGCTACGCCCGATGGCCTGCATGAAGCGCTTGAAGATCGCATCGCCGTTGGCGCCGATCTGCACGTGCTTACCATCGGCGCTGGTGTGGATGGAGGAGGGCGTGATGCCGGGCATGATGTTGCCGGTGCGTTCGCGAATGAAGCCAAACACGTCGAACTCCGGGACCATGCTTTCCATCATGGCGAAGATCGCCTCGTACAGCGCCACGTCCACCACCTGGCCCTGGCCGCCGTTGACTTCGCGGTGCCGCAACGCCATCAGCGCGCCAATCACACCCCACAAAGCGGCGATCGAATCGCCGATGGAGATGCCGGTGCGCACCGGTGGGCGGTCGTCGAAGCCGGTAATGTAGCGCAGGCCGCCCATCGATTCGCCCACGGCGCCGAAGCCTGGCTGGTCCTTCATCGGGCCGGTCTGGCCGAAGCCCGACAGGCGCACCATCACCAGCTTCGGGTTGAGGGCGTGCATTACATCCCAGCCCAGGCCGAGTTTTTCCAGCACGCCGGGGCGGAAGTTCTCGATGACAATGTCAGCCTCGGCCAACAGCTGCTTGAGGATCTCGCGGCCTTCGGGGTGCTTGAGGTTGAGCGTCAGCGACTGTTTGTTGCGCGCCTGCACGAACCACCACAGCGACGTCCCCTCGTACAGCTTGCGCCACTTGCGCAGCGGGTCGCCGCCATCGGGCGACTCGACCTTGATCACCTCGGCGCCAAATTCTGCACAGATGCGCGAGGCGAACGGGCCGGCGATCAGGGTGCCGAGCTCGATGACTTTCAGGCCGGCGAGAGGTTTGCTGGGCGTAGACATGAGGCATCCGTGGCAACTGGTCAGAGCCGTGGTTTTATCATAGGTCAGTAACGGCAGATACTGCTGCGGGGCAACGAAGATCAGGATCGGTTAGACTGTGCGACTTTTCTTTGTGCAAGAAGCCCGTCGACCATGGCCCAGCCGTCCACCACCTACAAGTTCGAACTGAATTTGACCGACCTTGATCGCAACGTTTACGAAAGCGTCAAGCAGACCATTGCTTGTCACCCTTCGGAAACCGAAGAGCGGATGGCGGTTCGCCTGTTGGCGTATGCGCTCTGGTACAACGAGAACCTGTCATTTGGTCGCGGCTTGTCGGATGTCGATGAACCGGCGCTGTGGGAAAAGAGCCTGGACGACCGTGTCTTGCACTGGATCGAAGTCGGCCAGCCGGACGCCGACCGCCTGACCTGGTGTTCGCGTCGCACCGAGCGTACCAGCCTGCTGGCCTACGGTAGCCTGCGGGTGTGGGAGACCAAGGTGGTGAGTGCGGTTAAGGGCCTGAAGAACCTGAACATTGCCGCAGTGCCCCAAGAAGTGCTGGAAACCCTCGCAACCGACATGCCGCGTTCCATCAAATGGGACGTGATGATCAGCGAAGGCACGGTGTTCGTCACCGACGATCGTGGCCAGCATGAAGTGCAGCTGCAGTGGCTGCTTGGCGAGCGCGGCTGAGCCGACCGAACCCATGCGTATCGAACCTCGCCCGCTGCCACCGACCCTGCCATTGCTGGGTAACCTGCCACCCTTGCTGACCCGCCTGTACGCCGCACGCGGCGTGCAATCGGAGGCCGAGCTGGACAAGAGCCTGGCGCGGCTGTTGCCGTATCAGCAGCTCAAAGGCATCGATGCTGCAGTGGACCTGCTGGTCGACGCCCTTGACCAGCGCCAGCGCATCCTCATCGTCGGCGACTTCGATGCCGACGGCGCCACTGCCAGTACTGTCGGTGTGCTCGGCCTGCGCCTGCTGGGTGCGGCCCATGTCGACTACCTGGTGCCCAACCGTTTTGAATATGGCTATGGCCTGACCCCGGAAATCGTCCAGGTGGCATTGCAGCGCCAGCCGCACCTGCTGGTGACGGTCGATAACGGCATTTCCAGTGTCGAAGGCGTGGCGGCCGCCAAGGCGGCCGGGCTCAAGGTGCTTGTCACTGACCACCACCTGCCTGGCCAGCAACTGCCGGACGCCGACGCCATCGTCAACCCGAACCAGCCAGACTGCAGCTTCCCGAGTAAATCGCTGGCTGGCGTCGGGGTGATCTTCTACGTGCTCATGGCTTTGCGCGCGCGCCTGCGCAGCCTGGGGCGTTATGAAACCCAGGCGCAACCGAACATCGGCGAGCTGCTCGACCTGGTCGCTCTGGGCAGCGTCGCGGACGTGGTGCCGCTGGACGCCAACAACCGCATCCTTGTGCACCAAGGCCTGGAGCGTATCCGCGCGGGCCGTGCGCGGCCGGGGTTGAAGGCGATTCTGGAAGTGGCACGTCGCGATCATCGGCGCATCACCTCCACCGACCTCGGCTTCATCCTCGGCCCACGGCTCAATGCTGCCGGGCGCCTGGACGACATGAGCCTGGGCATCGAATGCCTGCTGTGCGAAGACGCGGCCCTGGCCCAGGACATGGCCCAGCAACTGGACGACCTGAACCAGGACCGCAAGTCCATCGAGCAGGGCATGCAGCGTGAAGCGTTGGCCCAGCTCAAGGATTTGCCGGTCGAGTCCATGCCCTATGGCCTGTGCTTGTTCGATGCCGACTGGCACCAAGGTGTGATCGGCATTCTCGCCTCGCGCCTGAAGGAGCGTTACCACCGCCCGACCATCGCCTTTGCCGATGCTGGCGACGGCATGCTCAAGGGCTCCGCACGTTCGGTGCCGGGGTTCCACATCCGCGATGCGCTGGATGCCGTGGCGGCGCGCCATCCTGAACTGATCAGCAAGTTCGGCGGCCATGCCATGGCTGCGGGCCTGTCGTTACCCGAAAGTAATTTCCCGGCGTTCGCCGAAGCGTTCGATGAAGAAGTCCGTCGCCAGCTGCGCGAAGAGGATTTGACCGGCCGTCTGCTTTCGGATGGCAGCCTGGCGGTGGAGGAGTTTCACCTGGACCTGGCCAAGGCCCTGCGTAATGCCGGGCCTTGGGGGCAACACTTCCCCGAGCCGCTGTTCCACGGCGTGTTTCAATTGGTCGAACAACGTGTGGTCGGCGAGCGGCACCTGAAGGTGGTGCTGAAGAGCGAATGTGGCTCGGTTCGTCTGGACGGCATCGCCTTTGGCATCGACCGCGAAGTGTGGCCCAACCCGACCGTGCGCTGGGTGGAGCTGGCGTACAAGCTGGATGTGAACGAGTTCCGCGGCAATGAAAGTGTGCAGTTGATGATTGCGCATATCGAGCCGCGCTGAGCAACACTAAAGTGCCTGCCCTGGATTTGTAGAGCTGGGCGCCGCCCGCGCGGCGCTCACTTTCATAGACGATGCAAGCCTGCCGGTGAACACTGGGTCACTCTGCAGTGCCGCCGCCCTACCAGCGCATCGTCAATCCCCGTTCAGGCCACTCACGCAGCGAACCCGCGAAATGTGGCTATATTCCGACCGCGCGCTGTTGTTTCTTATTCCTCCGGTTTTGCCAGTACATCACTGCAGCCCCTGCAAATGAGAGCAGGCTGAGCGTGCAGAAGAACACGATCCCTTCTACAGCTTCCCGATCACTCGTTTCGTTTACACGTTGCCTGATTGAAGGGTCGGATAATACTTTGTCATGGGTCGATAAGGTCCTCGCGATAGGGCCAGAAAAGGTATCTTCGATTTCTACGAACAGCGGAGTTGCCTTACTGACGTTGGCATTATCGTAGCGAGCCCTGTCCACGTACATCCATGCCTTGGCCCGTTGGCCGTTAGGCGCAGAGTAGCGAACGCCTAAACTGTATATGGATTTGTCGTAATCCCATATCTCGGGTTTTGAAATGAGTGACGCGGGGATGCGAGTCCATGGAGCGGTAATGGGCTCGATTTTTTCTCCATAGCCTAAGAGAAATATGGGTAAAAAACAGAGGAATGCGAACCCCACCATGATCAGGCACTTCACACGGTCGTGTGGAGGCAGGCTGCGCATCAGTTTGATCCAAGCTCCCCAAGTTAGCATGGGTGCCTCTCTACTATAAGTGATTGCCGGTTAGCGATATTTATCTTGCTGTGGTGCAGTGCAGCAAGCATAGTTGTCTTGCCCTCCGCCAAATCCAACGGTAATTGATGGCATCGGCCCAGCGGGTTGCTGTCCGCCTAAGCCTTCAATCCCTATTGTCAGTGAGGCATCAGCAGGCGGAGAGGGTGTAACGGTTAGATTGGTACCGCCAAGGGGGGCGGGTTGAGTGCCTGATTTGGTTTCAAACTCCGTAAGCATGCGGGTGTCTAGCTTGATGTCATGAGTGGTGGGGTTCCATGTAATGACCGTGATCAACCCGCCGAAATGAGAGGCAATCGTCGAGGGGTCCGTTACTATTAGGTTTGGCGCTATGAGGGGGGGAGAAGGTTCTTGTGCCGCATCATGAGTTTTCAATAGATTTATTATTGAGTCTGTAGCGGTTGTTTGGATTCTTTGCGCTAACTCTGAATTATATGTACCGATCAGACTCGCTCCTAGTGATACAGCGGTGAAGAAGCCGGCCGCCAGGGGGGCTCCTGACAATAGTGCAAAACCCGCGACGACACCGGCGACGTTACCCACAAGACTGACAACGTCCCCATAGTTCAGCTTTTGGTTTTCTCGGTACTCGGCAACGATTTTTAAAAAAGTAACCGTTCCTGCAAGTGAGTTGGTAACGATATTGATGAACGGCACTGCCCCTGCCGTCATCCGGGTGACTGACAGTACAGAGGCGACTGCGGTGCTCGTTTGCGCACTTTGTACAACCAGTGAAAACCCCTCTTTATCGGTATTGAACTGATCATGTACGGCTGAAGCAGCTCCCGCTTGGAATCCAGGTTTACCTACGCGGTCTACCATGGCGACAAATATTTCCACTCGATTAGTCATGCGATTTGGTCCTGATTGTTTTGAACGCCAGTGTTACACGCAGGCGATCGCATTCAATTGTCGGCGATTTTGCGCGGTGTGGGATTTCGCCGTTGAACACTGCGATGCGTTTCGGCTTGGGAAGTACGGCGGCGATAATGTCGTTCTTGACGTCGTTGCAAAAAATGAGTTCACCTCCCCACGTTGTAGCCCAGTAGTCATTACAGAACATCACTGCTGTTTGGCCGGGTTCACTGGGTATATTGTCTCGATGAATCGGGCTGTCCTGCCCTGTTGTTTGTCCGTTTGCGTATACGCCAAGTAGTTTTGAGTTTGTAAAGTGCGTTACTTTCAATCGCTGCCAAATATGAGCCAGAAAACCCCAGCGTTTATCATTTGCCAACTCTGCCTCGCAGCATTCGCGCGATTCGCGGCGGCTTCCAGCGATGAAAAAATGCCAGCAGGGACGAGAGAATGGTGTTGAATTCACCGGCCAGTCATATCTCCATAGGGCATCAGAAAATGCCGTGGTGAGAAGAATCTGTTCTTCGTCGGTAATAGCGTTATCGAGCGTACTTACATCTTGCGTGGAGAAAATCTTGTTCAATATCGTGATCGTCAAGTCAGTGGGATTTTTCATCGATTTACGAAGGCATTTCGCAAATTGAAGGCGACGCTGACGATAGATTTTTTTATTTCGGGCAGCGATAGGACGCAGCACTTACTTGTCGAGAGGAATTTCCTACGAAACCGTAGGATTGTTAGAGTTTGCTTGTAGGTCCTTCCTGGATAGCCCAGTCGGGAGTCATCAGACAGCGCTGGGGGGGTATCACGCAACGGCGTCGGAGCAGTCAGCAATCCCAGGGAACCTTCCCCCCCACCAATCTGGTCTAGTCTGATTAATGACCGGCACCGGGCCACGGATGTGCACTTGAGTGCCCGGGCCGGTTCACCATTGGAGTCCTTGGGAGGTGCCCTCATGAGCCTGCTGCTCGAGCCTTACACCCTGCGTCAGCTGACGTTGCCCAACCGCATCGCCGTCTCGCCGATGTGCCAGTATTCCGCCGTCGATGGCTTGGCCAACGACTGGCACCTTGTTCATCTGGGCAGTCGCGCTGTAGGTGGCGCCGGGTTGGTCATCAGCGAAGCGGTGGCTGTGACCGCCGATGGCCGTATCACTGCCGAAGACCTCGGCTTGTGGACCGATGAGCAGATCGCCCCACTGCAACGCATCACCCGCTTCATCACCGCCCAGGGCGCTGTGCCGGGTATTCAGCTGGCCCACGCCGGGCGCAAGGCCAGTACCCATCGCCCCTGGCTGGGCAAGCATGGCAGCGTCAAGATCGAAGACGGCGGCTGGCAGCCGGTGGGGCCGTCGAAGATTGCCTTCGACCCTGAGCACACCCCGCCGCGTGAGTTGAGCAAGGACGAGATCCAGGACGTCATCGCCGCATTCGTCAAAGCGACCGAACGGGCGTTGCAAGCAGGTTTCAAGGTGGTCGAAATCCACGCGGCCCATGGCTATTTACTGCACCAGTTCCTCTCGCCGCTGAGCAACCAGCGCCGCGATGAATATGGCAGCTGTTTCGAAAACCGCATCCGCCTGACCCTGCAGGTGACCGAGGCAGTGCGCAAGGTCTGGCCGCAGGAACTGCCGCTGTTCGTTCGCGTTTCGGCAACCGACTGGGTCGAGGATGGCTGGAACCCTGATGAGACGGTCGAACTGGCCCGCAGGCTGCGTGGGTTGGGGGTCGACCTGATCGACGTGTCGTCGGGCGGAACCTCAATGAACGCCGAGATTCCGACCGGCCCTGGCTACCAGACCCGTTTCGCCGAGCGTGTACGCAAGGAATCGGAAATCGCTACCGGCACGGTGGGCATGATCACCGAACCGGCCCAGGCTGAACACATCCTGCGCACTGGGCAGGCCGACCTGATCTTCCTGGCTCGCGAGCTGCTGCGCGACCCGTACTGGCCGTTGCATGCCGATGATGACCTCGGTGGCAACAGGGCTACATGGCCGGCGCAGTATCAACGGGCTACCAGCCGGGCGAATCCGATACATGAGTCGGACCTGCGGGACTGATTGACTACTTCAGCTGTAAGCGGCCTTGCTCAGAATATCGCTGACCCATTGATTGATGCTTTTTTCCGCCAGCTCGGCCTTTGCGGCCACGCTGGCGTGAAGGGTAGGCTCAAGGCGCAGGCTCAGCTTCCCCGAATAAGTCTTCTGCGGCTCGCGGCCAAGGCGTTTACAGGTTTCGAGATAGTCATCAACGGCCTCCTCGAATGCTTGCCGCAATTCACTGATAGATTCGCCGTGAAAACCAATCACGTCACGTATGCCCGCAACGTGTCCAATCAGCAACTGGTCCTCGTCACTGTATTCGATTCTTGCGGCATAGCCGCGGTAGGTCATGACATTCATGGTGTTACTCCGGCCTGCTCAAGGAACTGGCGGGCGTCGCGCAATTGATAGGTTTTGGCATGCTTGTCCGGGTGAGGCCGATGGAAGGTGGCAACGGCCCCATTGAGCTCGAAACGAACTCGCGAACCTCGACCTTCGATGACATTGGCGCCAACTGATATCAACAGTGACTCCAGCCGGACCCATTCCAAGGTCTTGGGCACTGGTTTCCTGAAAATGGCTTCAAGGGTCGATCGTTGATGATTATTCATGGTATCAGACTATGATACCAGTCGATTTTTGCACAACGGCCGGACTGTAGGAGATAGGGACGGTGATTGAAGGAAAGGTCCTAGGTATTCCTGCGAGGACCATCGCCACTTCATACCGGCCTCCTTGCTGACTTGTCTCAGCAGAGGCCGGTAGCTTCACATCACGTTCAATGCTTGATCATCACATGCCGCACACAGGTGTAATCCTCCAGCCCATACATCGACAGATCCTTCCCATACCCCGAATGCTTCTGCCCACCATGGGGCATTTCGCTGACCAGCATGAAGTGGGTATTGACCCAGGTGCAGCCGTACTGCAGGCGGGCCGCCAGGCGGTGGGCGCGGCCGGTGTCGCGGGTCCACACCGACGAGGCCAGGCCGTACTCCGAGTCGTTGGCCCATTCCAGCGCCTGGGCTTCGTCGGTAAAGCGCGTTACAGATACCACCGGGCCGAACACTTCGTTGCGCACGATCTCGTCATCCTGCAACGTGTCGGCCAGCACCGTCGGCTCGAAGAAAAAACCATCACCCGGCAGTGCCTTGCCCCCGGTGACCAGGCGAATGTGTGGCTGGGCGATGGCGCGTTCGACCAGGCCGGCCACCTTGTCCCGGTGCTGAGCGCTGATCAGCGGGCCGAGTTCGGTGTCTTCGGCGTCCTGCAGGCCGGCTTTCAGGCTGGCCACGGCTTTGCCGAGGCGTTCGACGAAACGCTCGTAGATGCCAGCCTGTACATACAGCCGGCAGGCCGCGGTGCAGTCCTGGCCGGCATTGTAGAAACCGAAGGTACGGATGCCGTCGATGGCGGCATCGATGTCGGCGTCGTCGAATACCAGTACCGGCGCCTTGCCGCCCAGCTCCATGTGCATGCGCTTCACGCTGTCGGCAGTGGCGCCGATGATGTGCGCGCCGGTGGGGATCGAGCCGGTCAGCGAAACCATGCGCACCTTTGGGTGGGTGATCAGCGGGTTTCCGACGGTCTGGCCGCGGCCGAAGAGTATGTTCAGCACGCCCGCAGGCAACACGTCCTTGGCCAGTTCGCCGAGGCGCAGGGCGGTCAGCGGTGTCAGCTCGGACGGTTTGATGACCACGGTATTGGCGGCAGCCAAGGCCGGCGCGATTTTCCACGCCAGCATCATCAGTGGGTAGTTCCAGGGCGCGATCGAGGCCACCACGCCCAGCGGGTCCCGGCGGATCATCGAGGTGTGCCCGGGCAGGTATTCACCCGCCGCCGAGCCACCCAGGCAGCGGGTGGCACCGGCGAAATAGCGGAACACGTCGGCGATGGCCGGTATCTCGTCGTTCAGCGCGGCGCTGAAGGGTTTGCCACAGTTCTGCGACTCCAGGCGGGCCAGCTCATCGGCGTGTGCCTCGATGATGTCAGCCAGCGCCAGCAGGGCCATGGACCGTTCTTTCGGGCTGGTTTGCGACCAGCTGTCGAAAGCCTGGTCGGCGGCACGCACAGCGGTGTCGACCTGGGCCTCGGTGGCTTCGTTGAGCTGCGCCAGGGCGCTGCCCTCGGCCGGGTTGAGCACGGTCCAGGCCGGGCCTTCGCCGGCGACCAGGCGGCCATTGATCAGCATGTTGGTTTGCATCGGGGGCTCCTTGTGGGTCATTTGCCGCTGCCCGTGACGCTCTCACCGCCGCGGGTCAGGTAGTAGGCGCCGAGGATCGGCAGCATGGTCACCAGCATCACTAGCATGGCGATCACGTTGGTCACCGGGACGTCGCGCGGGCGGCTGAGCTGGTTGAGCAGCCAGATCGGCAGGGTGCGCTCGTGGCCGGCAGTGAAGGTGGTGACGATGATTTCGTCGAATGACAAGGCGAACGCCAGCATGCCGCCGGCCAGCAGCGCCGAGCCGAGGTTGGGCAGGATGATGTAGCGGAAGGTCTGCCAGCCATCGGCGCCCAGGTCCATCGACGCTTCGATCAGGTTCTGCGAGGTGCGCCGCAGGCGGGCGATCACGTTGTTGTAGACGATCACCACGCAGAAGGTGGCGTGGCCGACCACGATGGTGAACAGGCCCGGTTCGATACCCAGCGTCTTGAACGCGGACAGCAGGGCGATGCCGGTGATGATCCCGGGCAGGGCGATCGGCAGGATCAGCATCAGCGAGATGCTCTCCTTGCCAAAGAAACTGCGCCGGTACAGCGCCGCCGAGGCCAGGGTGCCGAGTACCAGGGCGATCAGCGTGGCGAGGCAGGCCACCTGTAGCGACAGCTTGATCGCTTCGAGCACGTCCGGGCGGGCGAAGGCCACGGCGAACCATTTTAGGGTAAAGCCCTTGGGCGGGAAGCTGAATGCCGCGTCTTCGGTGTTGAAGGCGTACAAAACGATGATCAGTATCGGGAAGTGCAGGAACAGCAGCCCGCCCCAGGCCGCCAGGCGCAGGCCCATCGACGCTTTTTCAGAGTGCATCGAAGGCCCCCAGGCGCTTGACGATGGACAGGTACACCGCAATCAGCACGATCGGCACTAGGGTGAACGCCGCAGTCATGGGCATGTTGCCGATTGCGCCTTGCTGGGCGTAGACCATGCTGCCGATGAAGTAGCCGGGCGGGCCGACCAGTTGCGGCACGATGAAGTCGCCAAGGGTCAGCGAGAAGGTGAAGATCGAGCCGGCGGCGATGCCCGGTACCGACAACGGCAGGACCACCTGCAGGAAGGTCTGCCCCGGCCGGGCGCCGAGGTCTGCCGAGGCTTGCAGCAATGACGGCGGCAGGCGTTCCAGCGAGGCCTGCACGGGCAGGATCATGAAGGGCAGCCAGATGTACACGAACACCAGAAAGCGCCCCAGGTGCGAAGTCGACAGCGTGCTGCCGCCCACGCCGGGCACGGCCAGCAATGCCTGCAGCAGGCCCTCGAGGTGCAGTTGCTGGACGAACCACTGCGCGACGCCACCCTTGGCCAGCAGCAACGTCCAGGCGTAGGTCTTGACGATGTAGCTGGCCCACATCGGCATCATCACGGCGATGTAGAAGAACGCCTTGGTCTTGCCGCTGGTGTAGCGCGCCATGTAGTAGGCGATGGGGAACGCCAGCACGGCGCTGGCCAGCGAGACCGCCACGGCCATGGTCAAGGTGCGCAGGATGATGTCGAAGTTTGACGGGTTGAACAGCGCGGCGAAGTTGCCAAGGGTCAGCGTTGGGGTGACCGCCATGGTGAAGTCGTCGAAGGTGTAGAACCCCTGCCACAGCAAATTGAGCAACGAGCCCAGGTAAATGGCGCCGAACCAGGTCAGTGGCGGGATCAGCAGCAACAGCAGGTACAGGTTGGGGCGGCGGTAGAGCAGGTTGGAAAAACTGCGCAACGGGCTCATTTCACCGGCCCTCGGCCAGGACGGTTTCCTGCAGCGCCGTCATCGCCTCGCGCGGCCAATGCGCCTGCACCCGCTGGCCGGTTTGCCAGCCCTGTGGCCGTTCATGCCAGCGGTCGTTAGCCTGGCTGACCGCCAGCAGTTGGCCGCTGTCCAGCTGCAGCTCATAACGGGTGGCGCTGCCTTGGTACTGAACGTCGCGCAGCAGGCCGCTGATCTGCACGCCGTCAACCGCGCCGGGCTGGCTCAGCAGGCGGATATGCTCGGGGCGGATGGAGAAGGGGGCTCGGCTGCCACTGAGATGCTCGGCCAAGTCGCCGCGGACCACGTTGGAGGTGCCGACAAACTCGGCAACGAAGGTGGTGGCCGGTTTCATGTACAGGTTGCGTGGGGTATCGACCTGCTCGATGCGGCCGCGATTGAACACCGCCACGCGGTCAGACATCGACAGCGCTTCGGTCTGGTCGTGGGTAACGAAAATGAAGGTGATGCCCAGCTGGCGTTGCAGCTTTTTCAGCTCACCCTGCATCTGCTCGCGCAGTTTCAGGTCGAGTGCGCCCAGCGGCTCGTCGAGCAACAGTACCCGCGGCCGATTGACCAGGGCCCGCGCCAAGGCCACGCGCTGGCGCTGGCCACCGGAAAGCTGCGCCGGTTTGCGCTCGCCATAGCCCGCCAGGGCCACCATCGCCAAGGCCTCTTCGGCACGCGCATGGCGTTCGGCCTTGGCCACGCCCTTGACCTTGAGGCCGTAGGCGATGTTGTCGAGCACGTTCATGTGCGGGAACAGTGCGTAGTCCTGGAACACGGTGTTGACGTCGCGCTGGTAGGGCGGCACACCAGCGGCTTCGACGCCATGGATGCGGATGGAACCACTGTCCGGCTGCTCGAAGCCGGCGATCAGGCGCAGGCACGTGGTCTTGCCCGAACCGGAAGGGCCGAGCATGGAGAAGAACTCGCCGTCGACGATGTCGATGCTGACCTGGTCGACGGCCTTGACCTCGCCGAAGGTGCGCGATACCTCGGTGAACTGGACTGCTAAGGGCATGGGCACGACTCAGTTATTCATCAATTGGCTTCAACGGCCTAATCGCTGGCAACAACGCGAACAGTGTGGGAGCCGGCTTGCCGGCGATGAGGCCGGTCCAGGCCAGATAAAACTCAACGCCCGCCCATGATCGCAATGTAGTCCTGCGTCCAGCGGCTATACGGCACGAACTTGCCGCCCTGGGCCTGTGGGGTCTTCCAGAAGGCGATCTTGTCG
Organism: Pseudomonas sp. NPDC012596; assembly: GCF_042902325.1. Classification (NCBI taxonomy): domain Bacteria; kingdom Pseudomonadati; phylum Pseudomonadota; class Gammaproteobacteria; order Pseudomonadales; family Pseudomonadaceae; genus Pseudomonas; species Pseudomonas sp. NPDC012596. The sequence continues at coordinate 284,422 of NZ_JBIBEB010000004.1, forward strand.
AAATTGTCGAAGCCGTTGGTCTTGCAGCCCTCGGCCCCCAGCAATTCGCTGCCGGTACAGGCCGCCGGCACCGCCGGCAACGAGCCGAACCAGGCCGCCACGTCGCCCTGTACCTTCGGCTGCAGTGACCAGTCCATCCATTTGTAGGCGCAATTGGGGTGCTTGGCCTCGCTGTGCAGCATGGTGGTGTCGGCCCAGCCGGTGGCGCCTTCCTTCGGTATGGTCGAGGCTACCGGCTGGTTCTCGGCCTTCAGGCCATTGACCATGTAGCCCCACGAACTGGAAGCGACCACGCCTTCGTTTTTCACATCGCTCATCTGCACCGTCGCGTCATGCCAGTAACGGTGAATCAGCGGTTGCTGCTGGCGCAGCAGGTCGAGCACGGCCTTGTACTGGGCTTCGTTCAGCTCGTACGGGTCCTGGATGCCCAGTTCAGGCTTGGCCGACTTCAGGTATAACGCTGCATCGGCGATGTAGATCGGCCCGTCATAGGCCTGCACGCGGCCCTTGTTCGGTTTGCCATCGGGCAGGTCCTGCGCTTCGAACACCACGCTCCAGCTGTTCGGCGCCTGCTTGAATGTGTTGGTGTTGTACAGCAGCACGTTTGGCCCCCACTGGTACGGGGTGCCGAAAACCTGCTTGTCGACGACGTACCAGCCGCCGTTCTGCAGGCGCGGGTCGAGGTTCTTCCAGTTGGGGATCAGCGCGGTGTTGATCGGTTGCACCTTCTTGCCGACGATCAGGCGCAGCGAAGCGTCGCCGGAGGCGGTGACCAGGTCGTAACCGCCCTTGTTCATCAGGCTGACCATTTCGTCGGAGGTGGCGGCGGTCTTGACGCTGACCTTGCAGCCGGTCTCCTTCTCGAAGCCCGTGACCCAGTCGTAGGCCTTGTCGCTCTCGCCGCGTTCGATATAGCCGGGCCAGGCGACGATATCCAGCCGGCCTTCGCCGGCGCCCAGGGCCTTGGGCAGCTCGGCGGCCTGCAGGCCGGCGCTGGCCAGCAGCGCGCCGGTCACGGCGCCGAGCAATGCGGTCTTGTGCACTGACATGGTGTTCCCTCTTTTTGGAGATCTTGGTCGGGGCAGTCGTCAAGAAAGCAGTGGAGCGATTGTCATAAGCGTAGTGCGCTTGCGCGACTTCGAGTCTAGTTGCGTTTTTTGCTTATCCACGCAACATCCGGAAGCAAATCCAGGGATGGCCTTCCACCCGCCAGGCCGTACTCTGCGGGTTACCTTCGTTACCGTGGAGACGCACGCATGAACACCCGGGGCCTGCTCGATCAATTGCTCAAATCCGGCCAGGAACTGCTGAACAAACAGTCTGGCTCAGGCAAGCCCTCGACCGGTGGCGCCGGCCTCGGCAGCCTGCTCTCCGGGGCTGGCGGCGGGGCCTTGGGGGCTGGGGCGCTGGGCTTGTTGCTAGGCAACAAGAAGGCGCGCAAGTACGGCGGCAAGGTGATCACCTACGGCGGCCTGGCCGCGCTCGGGGTGCTCGCCTACAAAGCCTATGGCAACTGGCAGGCCCGCCAGGGGGCAGGGCAGGCGGGCGAACCGCAAACCCTCGACCGCCTGCCGCCGGCACAGGCCGAGCAGCACAGCCAGGCGGTATTGCGCGCCCTGGTGGCGGCCGCCAAGTCCGATGGCCATATCGACGAGCGCGAGCGCACGCTGATCGAGGGCGAATTTACCCGCCTGGACAGCGACCGCGAGCTGCAGCACTGGCTGCACGACGAGCTGAACAAGCCGCTGGACCCGGCCGAAGTAGCCCGCGCCGCGCAAACGCCTGAGATGGCCGCCGAGATGTATCTGGCCAGCCTGATGATGGTCGACCAGGAGAACTTCATGGAGCGCGCCTACCTGGACGAACTGGCGCGGCAGCTGCACCTGGACCCAGCGCTGCGCCAGGAGCTGGAAAGCCAGGCGCGCCTTGGCGCAGGGCAATAACCTGCAAATGGCCTGTCCATCAGGCATGGATGCCTGATTACCCCGCATTTCAGCCGCAAAAGCGTAGGAAGCCTGGGCTATACTTCGGCGATTTTCCCGCTCGTTGTGAATTCCTGAGGGCTGAATGTGAAGAACTGGACGTTGCGCCAACGGATCCTGGCAAGTTTCGCCGTGATCATCGCCATCATGCTGCTGATGATCGTGGCCGCCTACTCGCGGTTGGTGGCGATCGAAAGTGCCGAGGAGGCGGTCGGCACCGACAGCATTCCCGGGGTTTACTACAGCTCGATGATCCGCAGCGCCTGGGTCGACAGTTACGTCACCAGCCAGCAGTTGGTGGGGTTGTCCGACCACCGCGAAATCACTGCGGCAGACATGGAGCTGTTCAAAAGCTTTGAAGACCGCCTCAAGCAGCACATGGCCAGCTATCAGCAGACCATTCAGGACAATGACGACCAGGCGCGCTTCGACACCTTCATCCAGATGGAGGAAACCTACACGCATATCATCGGCCAGGTCCTGGACGCTTACCGTCGGCACGACTACACCGAAGCCGAGCGGCTGATCAAGGACGTCCTCACCCCGGCCTGGGTGGACGGCCGCAAGCACCTCAATACGGTGATCGAGCACAACCGCGAATCCGCCGATGCCGCTACCCACGAGATCGTCAGCGCCGTGAGCACCGCCAAGGGCAGCATGATCGTCTCGCTGCTGTTGGCGATCGTTGCGGCCGGTATCTGCGGCCTGTTGCTGATGCGTGCTATCACCGCCCCCGTACAGCGCGTGGTGCATGCCCTCGACAAATTGCGTTCGGGCGACTTGAGCATGCGCCTGAGCCTCGACCGCAAGGACGAGTTCGGTGCCATCGAGAGCGGCTTCAACGAAATGGCCGAGGCGCTTGCCAACCTGGTGTCCCAGGCCCAGCGTTCGTCGGTGCAGGTGACCACCTCGGTCACTGAAATTGCCGCCACCTCCAAGCAGCAGCAGGCCACCGCCACAGAAACCGCGGCCACTACGACCGAAATCGGCGCCACCTCGCGTGAGATCGCCGCTACCTCGCGCGACCTGGTGCGGACCATGACCGAAGTCACCAGCGCCGCAGACCAAGCGTCGAGCCTGGCTGGTTCCGGCCAGCAGGGCCTGGCGCGCATGGAAGACACCATGCACCAGGTGATGGGCGCTGCCGACCTGGTTAACGCCAAGCTGGCGATCCTCAACGAAAAGGCCAGTAACATCACCCAGGTGGTGGTGACCATCGTCAAGGTCGCCGACCAGACCAACCTGCTGTCGCTCAATGCCGCGATCGAAGCGGAAAAGGCCGGCGAGTACGGCCGTGGCTTTGCCGTAGTGGCCACCGAGGTGCGGCGCTTGGCTGACCAGACGGCGGTGGCGACTTACGACATCGAGCAGATGGTGCGGGAAATCCAGTCGGCGGTCTCGGCCGGGGTCATGGGCATGGACAAGTTCTCCGAAGAGGTGCGCCGCGGCATGTTCGAGGTGCAGCAGGTGGGCGAGCAACTGACCCAGATCATCCACCAGGTGCAGGCGCTGGCGCCGCGGGTGCTGATGGTCAACGAAGGCATGCAGGCCCAGGCTACCGGTGCCGAGCAGATCAACCAGGCGCTGGCCCAGCTCAGCGACGCCAGCACCCAGACGGTGGAATCGCTGCGCCAGGCCAGTTTCGCCATTGACGAACTGAGCCAGGTGGCCGCGGGCCTGCGCGGCGGTGTTTCGCGCTTCAAAGTCTGACCGCCATGACCGACCTGCACCCTCATACGGCAGCAGCGGCCAGCGCCAAGGGCACGCTGTACCTGCAGTTTCGTCTCAACGAGCAACGCTTTGCCCTGGACGTGCGCGAAGTGGTCGAGGTGCTGCCGCGCCGGCCGCTCAAGCCGATCGCCCAGGCACCGGCCTGGGTCGCTGGCATTGTGGCCCACCGTGGCGTGCTGGTGCCGGTGGTCGACCTGTCGGCGCTGAGCTTTGCGCGCCCGGCGGCAGCGCGCACCAGCACACGCCTGGTGCTGGTGCGCTACCGTGGCGAGCATCAACTTGGGTTGATCCTCGAGCAAGCCACCGAAACCTTGCGTTGCCCCGCCGAGGAATTCCAGCCCTATGGTCTGGATAACGGCGAGGCGCGTTACCTGGGCCCGGTTCGCCAGGACGCCAGCGGCTTGCTGCAGCGTATCGAAGTCGATGATTTGCTAACCGATGCCGTGCGCGAGCTGCTGTTCCCCCCTGAGCCCGGGCAGGTGCCAGCATGAGCGAGCAACGCTTCTTCCGCTTCTTGCAGGAGCGGATCGGCCTGGATGTCGACTCGGTGGGTGCGCCCATGGTCGAACGTGCCCTGCAGCAGCGCTGCGTCGCGGTAAATGCCATCGACTTGCACGACTACTGGCTGCGCTTGCAGCAATCTGCAGAAGAACAGCAGGCGCTGATTGAGGCGGTGATCGTTCCGGAGACGTGGTTCTTCCGGTATCCGGAGTCCTTCACTGCGTTGGTCGGGCTGGCCCACAAGCGCCTGGCCGAGCTTGCCGGCGAACGGCCCCTGCGCTTGCTGAGCCTGCCATGCTCCACGGGGGAAGAACCCTATTCGCTGGCCATGGCCCTGCTCGACTCCGGGATGAGCCCGACGGCGTTTCACATCGACGGCATCGATATCAGCCCCAACTCGGTGGCCAAAGGTGTGCAGGGCGTTTATGGACGCAACTCGTTCCGTGGCAGCGAGCTGGCGTTTCGCGAGCGGCACTTCCACGAGTTCGACGACGGTCACCTGCTGGATGAGCGCGTTCGCGCACAGGTCAGCCTGAAAGTGGGTAACGTGCTCGATCCCGCTTTGAGCAGCCGCAATGGGGACTACGACTTCGTGTTCTGCCGCAACTTGCTGATCTATTTCGATGTGCCGACGCAACAGCGGGTGTTCGAAGTGCTCAAGCGCCTCACCCATGCCCAGGGCGTGCTGTTCATCGGGCCGGCTGAGGGTAGCCTGCTGGCGCGGCTGGGCATGCGGCCTCTGGGGATTGCCCAGTCGTTTGCCTATGTCCGCCAACTGGCGGATACGCCCTCGGCACCACCGCCGATACGGCGCAGCTTGCCGGCGCCAGCAGCGCCGAGCCGGCCCATGCCTGCACCCGCGCGCGTTTCGCGGCCATTGCGCCAGGCCCCGGTTGCCGCGCCTGGCGCCGCGCAGCGCGAAAGCGAAAGCGAGCTGCTGGCCAGCATTGCCCGCCAGGCCAACGCCGGCGACAGCGCGCAGGCCCGCGCCGGTTGCCAGCGCTACCTGCAGCAATTTGCGCCCAAGGCCCAGGTGTATTACTGGCTGGGCCTGCTCAGCGATACCGAAGGCGATGCCCGCCAAGCGCTGACCCATTACCGCAAGGCCTTGTACCTGGAGCCTCAGCACCCCGAAGCGCTGTTGCACCTGGCCATGCTGCTGGCGGCCCAGGGCGACGAAGCCGGTGCCCGCCGCTTGCAGGAGCGCGCGGCGCGCGCAGGCCGGGAGAGTGAACGATGAACGTCGAACACGCGATCAAGCTGCTCGCTGAGGATGACGAGCGCATCGACGATTGCTGGAACCGCATCGGCGTGCACGGCGACAAGCAGTGCCCGCTGCTGGAGCGGCATATCCATTGCCGCAATTGTGAAGTTTACGCCGCCGCTGCCACCCGCCTGCTCGACCGTTATTCACTGGCCCAGGACGATCAGCTGCATGAGGCTGCAGTGGTCGAGAGCCGCGCCGGGCGCTCGTTGCTGTTGTTCCGCCTGGGCGAGGAGTGGCTGGCCCTGGCCACCGCCTGCCTGGCCGAGATTGCGCCAGTGCAGCCGGTGCACTCCTTGCCCCATCAGCGCTCGCGGGTGCTGCAAGGGGTGGCCAATGTGCGCGGTGCGCTGGTGCCGTGCCTGTCGTTGAGCGAGCTGTTGGGGCTGGCGCCTGGGCCTGAGCAGGCGCGTAGCGGCCGCAGCATGCCACGGCTGCTGATACTCGCGGCGGCGGGCGGGCCCGTGGTGGTGGCGGTGGACGAGATCGACGGCATTCATCGCCTCGACACCGCACTGCCGGGCGCCCCGCAAGATTGCGCACCGTACACCGCTGCCGTGCTGCAGTGGCGCGGGCGCAGCGTACGCGTGCTGGACGATCAACAACTACTGTCTGCCGTGCAGCGGAGCCTGTCATGACCCCTGAACAAATGCGCGACGCATCGTTGCTCGAACTGTTCAGCCTTGAAGCCGAAGCCCAGACCCAGGTGCTCAGCGCGGGCCTGATGGCCCTGGAGCGCAACCCGACCCAGGCCGACCAGCTCGAAGCCTGCATGCGCGCGGCGCACTCCCTGAAAGGCGCGGCACGCATTGTCGGCATCGATGCCGGGGTCAGCGTGGCCCATGTCATGGAAGACTGCCTGGTAGCCGCCCAGGAAGGCCGCTTGCTGCTGCGCGCCGAGCATATCGACGCATTGCTGCGCGGCACTGACCTGCTGCTGCATATCGCCACACCCGGTGACCCCGCAGGTGAGGCGGCAGTCCCCGCGTTCCTGGCGCAGATGGCAGGCCTGCTCGACCCAGCTGCCGCGCCTTTACCACCCGCGTTGCCGGCCGAGCCTGCGGTGCCCGTTTTTGTCCCGCCAGTGGTCGAGCCGGTTTTCAGCGACCCCGAGCCCGAAGTCGAACCGCTGTTGCCGCGCAAGGCCGGTAAGCGCGGCGGGGAGGGCGGCGAGCGGGTGTTGCGGGTGACCGCCGACCGGCTCAACAGCCTGCTCGACCTGTCGAGCAAATCGCTGGTCGAGACTCAACGCCTCAAGCCTTATCTCGCCACCTTGCAGCGTCTCAAACGCATGCACGGCCAGGGCATGCGCGCCCTCGACGGGCTGAAGAACCACCTGGAAGACAGCGGCCAGAGCCTGGAAGTGCTCGACGCGCTGGCCCAGACCCAGCGGATGCTGGTGGAAACCCAGCAGATCCTGCAACAACAGGCCGCCGACCTCGACGAGTTCGGCTGGCAGGCCAGCCAGCGCGCCCAGTTGCTCTACGACACCGCTCTGGCCTGCCGCATGCGCCCGTTTGCCGATGTGCTCACCGGGCAGAGCCGCATGGTGCGTGACTTGGGCCGCTCGCTGGGCAAGCAGGTGCGCCTGCAGATCGAAGGTGACAAGACCCAGGTTGACCGCGATGTGCTGGAAAAACTCGAAGCACCGTTGACCCACCTGCTGCGCAACGCGGTCGACCATGGTATCGAACTGCCCGAGCAGCGTTTGTTGGCAGGCAAGCCGGAAGACGGCGCAATCCGCCTTCGCGCCTCGCACCAGGCGGGGATGTTGATACTCGAACTGAGCGATGACGGCGCTGGCATCGACCTGCAGCGGCTGCGGCGCAGTATCGTCCAGCGCGGCTTGTCCCCCGCAGAAACCGTGGCGCAGATGAGCGAAGCGGAGCTGCTGACCTTTCTGTTCCTGCCGGGCTTCAGCATGCGCGACAAGGTGACCGAAGTGTCCGGCCGCGGCGTTGGCCTGGATGCGGTGCAGCACATGGTCCGTGACTTGCGCGGCTCGATCGAGCTGACCCAGCAGGCCGGCCAGGGCTGCCGCTTCCACCTGGAAGTGCCGCTGACGCTGTCGGTGGTGCGCAGCCTGGTCGTGGAAGTCGGCGGAGAAGCCTATGCGTTTCCGCTGGCGCATATCGAGCGCACGTTGGAGGTAGCGGCCGAGCAGATCGTGCAGATCGAAGGCCGTCAGCATTTCTGGCACGAGGGCCGGCATATCGGCCTGGTGGCGGCCACCCAGCTGCTCAACCGGCCGACCGCACAGGGCGATCAAAGCAGCTTGCGGGTGGTGGTCATTCGCGAGCGTGAGCAGTTGTATGGCGTGGCCGTGGAACGCTTGATCGGTGAACGTGTGCTGGTGGTGATGCCGCTGGATCCGCGCCTGGGCAAGGTTCAGGACATTTCGGCAGGGGCACTGCTGGACGACGGCTCGGTGGTGTTGATCGTCGATGTCGAAGACCTGTTGCGTTCGGTCGAGAAGCTGCTCAGCACCGGCCGCCTGGAGCGCATCGAGCGTGGCGTGCAAGGCGGCCGTGGTGCCAGCCGCAAGCGCATTCTGGTGGTCGACGACTCGCTCACCGTGCGCGAGCTGCAACGCAAGCTGCTGAGCAACCGCGGCTTCGAGGTGGCGGTAGCGGTCGATGGCATGGACGGCTGGAACGCGCTGCGTAGCGAAGACTTCGACATGCTGATCACCGATATCGACATGCCACGCATGGACGGTATCGAACTGGTCACCCTGGTGCGCCGCGACCAGCGCCTGCAGGCACTGCCGGTGATGGTGGTGTCGTACAAGGACCGCGAGGAAGATCGACGGCGTGGCCTGGACGCTGGCGCCGACTACTATTTGGCAAAGGCCAGCTTCCACGATGATGCGTTGCTGGATGCCGTGGTAGAACTGATCGGAGATGCTCAGGGATGAAGGTCGCCATCGTCAACGATATGCCCATGGCGGTAGAGGCGTTGCGCCGGGCCTTGGCGTTCGAGCCTGCGCACGAGGTGATCTGGGTGGCCGGTGATGGCGCCGAGGCCGTGCGCCAGTGCGCCGTGGCCACCCCCGACCTGATTCTCATGGACCTGATCATGCCGGTGATGGACGGTGTGGAGGCGACCCGGCGGATCATGGCCGAGACGCCGTGCGCCATCGTCATCGTCACCGTCGACCGCAAGCAGAACGTGCACCGGGTGTTCGAAGCCATGGGCCATGGCGCGCTTGATGTGGTCGACACCCCGGCCCTGGGCGCCGGGGATGCGCGTGAGGCGGCGGCGCCGCTGCTGCGCAAGATCCTCAATATCAGCTGGCTGATCGGCCAGCAACGGCCCGGCGTAACCAAACCGGTGGCGGCACCCTTGCGCGATGCCGCACAGCGCCGCGGCCTGGTGGCGATCGGCTCGTCGGCCGGTGGGCCAGCCGCGCTGGAAGTGCTGCTCAAGGGGCTGCCCAAGGCGTTTCCGGCGTCCATCGTGCTGGTTCAGCATGTCGACCAGGTGTTCGCCGCTGGCATGGCCGAGTGGCTCGCCAGCGCCTGTGACCTGCCGGTGCGCCTGGCCCGTGAGGGCGAGCCACCGCAGCCTGGCCAGGTGCTGCTGGCGGGCACCAACCACCATATACGCCTGCTGCAGAACGGCCAGTTGGCCTACACTGCCGAACCTGTCAACGAAATCTACCGGCCCTCGATCGATGTGTTCTTCGAGAGCGTGGCGCGTTACTGGCGCGGCGATGCGGTGGGTGTTTTGCTCACCGGCATGGGCCGCGATGGCGCCCAGGGCCTCAAACTGATGCGCCAGCAAGGCTTTCTGACCATCGCTCAGGACCAGTCCAGCAGCGCAGTCTATGGCATGCCCAAGGCTGCCGCGGCAATCGGTGCGGCGGTGGAAATCCGTCCGCTGGAACGGATTGCAGGGCGCTTGATGGAAATCTTCGCACAATGACGAATGTATTGAATCACCCCGCCCACGCGGCCGTGATCAGGTGAATACGGATGACTGATCTACCCATCGAAGGTTTTGCGACCGCCAATGAAAATTCGGCGATGGTCTTGCTGGTCGACGATCAGGCGATGATCGGCGAAGCGGTGCGTCGTGGCCTGGCCCACGAAGAGAACATCGACTTCCACTTCTGCGCCGACCCGCACCAGGCGGTGGCCCAGGCCATGCGCATCAAACCCACGGTAATCCTCCAGGACCTGATCATGCCGGGCCTCGACGGCCTGTCCCTGGTGCGCGAGTACCGCAACAACCCGGCCACCCAGGACATCCCGATCATAGTCCTGTCGACCAAGGAAGACCCGCTGGTCAAAAGCGCAGCCTTCGCGGCAGGTGCCAACGACTACCTGGTCAAGCTGCCGGACACCATCGAGCTGGTGGCGCGCATCCGCTATCACTCGCGCTCGTACCTGACCCTGCTACAGCGCGACGAGGCATACCGTGCACTGCGCGTGAGCCAGCAACAGCTGCTCGACACCAACCTGATGCTGCAGCGGCTGATGAACTCTGACGGCCTGACCGGGCTGTCCAACCGCCGCCATTTCGACGAGTACCTGGAGCTGGAATGGCGCCGGGCGATGCGTGAACAGCAGCAGTTGTCGTTACTGATGATCGATGTCGATTACTTCAAGGTCTACAACGACAGTTTCGGCCACCTGGCCGGGGACGAGGCGTTGCGCCAGGTGGCTGAGGCCATTCGCGGTTCCTGCGCACGGCCCACCGACCTGCCGGCGCGCTACGGTGGCGAGGAGTTCGCCCTGGTGCTGCCCAATACCTCCCCGGGCGGTGCGCGCCTGGTCGCCGAGAAGCTACGCCAGACCGTGCATGGCCTGAGTATCCCGCACACGGCGCCGCAGGCCGATTCGCGGCTGACGGTCAGCATTGGCCTGGCGACCCACACACCTGCGGTCGGCAGCCATTGCCGGCAGTTGATTTCGGCAGCGGACAAGGGCTTGTACCTGGCCAAGAACAGCGGCCGCAACCAGGTCGGCATTGCCTGAGGCACGAGCGGTAGCCCAACGGGCTGCCGCAGCTCCCTGGATCGGTTATACTCGCGGGCTTTTCACCGAATTCGTACGAGAGCCGCGCGCCCATGGAAATCCAACCGATTCTGAACACCATCAAGGACCTCACCGAGCGTTCCCAGTCCATTCGGGGGTATCTTTGACTACGATCAAAAGCATGACCGCCTGATCGAAGTCAACCGCGAGCTGGAAGACCCAGCCGTGTGGAACAAGCCCGAGTATGCCCAGGCCCTGGGCCGCGAACGCGCCATGCTGGCGCAGGTCGTCGAGACCCTGGACAAGATGGCCGGCGGCCTGGCCGACTGCAAGGACCTGCTCGACATGGCCGTTGAGGAAAATGACGAAAACGCCGTGAGCGACGTCGTGACCGAGCTGGAAGGCCTGGAAGAAAACCTGGCACAGCTTGAGTTCCGTCGCATGTTCAGCGGCGAGATGGACATGAACAACGCCTACCTGGACATCCAGGCCGGCTCCGGCGGTACCGAAGCGCAGGACTGGGCCAACATCCTGCTGCGCATGTACCTGCGCTGGGCCGACAAGCGCGGTTTCGACGCCACCATCATCGAGCTCTCCGAAGGTGAGGTCGCCGGTATCAAGGGCGCCACCGTGCATATCAAGGGCGAGTACGCCTTCGGCTGGCTGCGCACTGAGATCGGCGTGCACCGCCTGGTGCGCAAAAGCCCGTTCGACTCCGGCGCCCGTCGTCACACGTCGTTCTCGGCGGTGTTCGTATCGCCCGAGATCGACGACAAGGTCGAGATCGACATCAACCCGTCCGACCTGCGTATCGACACCTACCGCTCCTCGGGTGCCGGTGGTCAGCACGTGAACACCACCGACTCTGCGGTGCGTATCACCCACGTGCCTACCAACACCGTGGTGGCCTGCCAGAACGAACGCTCCCAGCACGCCAACAAAGACACCGCCATGAAAATGCTGCGGGCCAAGTTGTACGAGCTGGAAATGCAGAAGCGCAACGCCGCTTCCCAGGCGCTTGAAGACAGCAAGTCGGACATCGGCTGGGGCCACCAGATCCGCTCCTACGTGCTGGATGACTCCCGCATCAAGGACCTGCGTACCGGCGTAGAGCGCAGCGACTGCCAGAAGGTTCTGGACGGCGACCTCGACCAGTACCTGGAAGCTAGCCTCAAGCAGGGGCTGTAAGCCGCACACCACCGCCGCGATGCCCGGCTGCCTGCCGGCATCGCGTGCCCTGCCCGACAAGGGCAACGAATACCTGATGGAAAGAATGACGACATGAGCGACCTCAAGACCGAATCGCAAGACCTGCAACAGGAAGAAAACACCCTGATCGCCCTGCGCAAGGAAAAGCTTGCCGCAGAGCGCGCCAAGGGCAATGCCTTCCCCAATGACTTCCGTCGCGACAGCTACTGCAACGACCTGCAGAAGCAGTACGCCGACAAGACCAAGGAAGAACTGGAAGCTGCAGCGATTCCGGTCAAGGTTGCCGGGCGCATCATGCTCAACCGTGGCTCGTTCATGGTGATCCAGGACATGACCGGCCGCATCCAGGTCTACGTCAACCGCAAGACCCTGCCGGAAGAAACCCTGGCCGCCGTCAAGACCTGGGACCTGGGCGACATCATCAGCGCCGAGGGCACCCTGGCGCGCTCCGGTAAAGGCGACCTGTACGTCGAAATGACCAACGTACGCCTGCTGACCAAGTCGCTGCGCCCGCTGCCGGACAAACACCACGGCCTGACCGACACCGAGCAGCGCTACCGTCAGCGCTACGTCGACCTGATGGTCAACGAAGAAACCCGCCACACCTTCCGTGTGCGTTCGCAAGTGATCTCGCACATCCGCAAGTTCCTCACCGAGCGCGACTTCCTCGAAGTCGAAACGCCGATGCTGCAGACCATCCCGGGTGGTGCCGCGGCCAAGCCGTTCGAAACCCACCACAATGCCCTGGACATGGCCATGTTCCTGCGTATCGCGCCGGAGCTGTACCTCAAGCGTCTGGTGGTCGGTGGCTTCGAGAAGGTCTTCGAGATCAACCGCAACTTCCGTAACGAAGGCGTATCGACCCGGCACAACCCCGAGTTCACCATGCTCGAGTTCTACCAGGCCTACGCCGACTACAACGACAACATGGACCTTACCGAAGAGCTGTTCCGCGAGCTGGCGCAGCTGGTACTGGGCACCACCGACGTGCCGTACGGCGACAAGGTGTTCCACTTCGGCGAGCCGTTCGTGCGCCTGTCGGTGTTCGACTCGATCCTCAAGTACAACCCGCAGCTGTCTGCCGCCGACCTGCAGGACGTCGACAAGGCGCGTGCTATCGCCAAGAAAGCCGGTGCCAAGGTGCTCGGCCATGAAGGCCTGGGCAAGCTGCAGGTGATGATTTTCGAAGAGCTGGTCGAGCACAAGCTGGAGCAGCCGCACTTCATCACCGAGTACCCGTTCGAAGTCTCGCCGCTGGCGCGCCGCAACGACGAGAACCCGGCTGTAACCGACCGCTTCGAGCTGTTCATCGGTGGCCGCGAAATCGCCAACGCCTACTCCGAGCTCAACGACGCCGAAGACCAGGCCGAGCGCTTCCTGGCCCAGGTGGCCGAGAAAGACGCCGGTGATGACGAAGCCATGCATTACGATGCCGACTTCGTTCGCGCCCTGGAATACGGCATGCCGCCGACCGCCGGTGAAGGCATCGGCATCGACCGCCTGGTGATGCTGCTGACCAACTCGCCGTCGATTCGCGACGTGATCCTGTTCCCGCACATGCGTCCACAGGCCTGAGCCAATTGAACAAGCCGCCTTCATGGGCGGCTTTTTCTTGCCTGAAACCTTATGTTGTCTGTCAGGCCCTATCGCCGGCAAGCCGGCTCCCACAGGTTACCGCACTGCGCTTGAGTACAGTGGAGTAGCTGCTATCGCCGGCTTGCCGGCGATAGGGCCGGTACAGTCACCCCAAGATCGATGAGGTACACCCGTGACCCCCGCAACCGCCCAGCAAGGCGCCGCCGGCATTGCCACCGCCGTCGCCGAAAGCGTGCAATACCAGGGTCGCAAGACCGCCCGCCAAGGCAGCGAACAGCGCCGCCAGCTTATCCTCGACGCCGCCATGCGCATCGTCGTGCGTGACGGCGTGCGTGGCGTGCGTCACCGTGCGGTGGCGGCCGAGGCGGGCGTGCCGCTGTCGGCCACCACCTACTATTTCAAGGATATCGAGGACCTGCTCACCGATACCTTCGCCCAGTACGTCGAGCGCAGCGCCGCCTATATGGCCAAGCTCTGGGCCAATACCGAAGTGGTCCTGCGCCAGCTGCTGGCCCAGGGCGATGGCAGCGCGCAATCGCGGGCGCGGCTGGCCGACGAAGTGGCGCGCATGACCGCCGACTATGTGTCCCGTCAGTTGCTCAACCGTCGCGACTTCATGATGGCCGAACAGGCCTTCCGCCAGGAGGCGCTGCTGTGCCCGCGCCTGGCCGAGCTGGTGCGTGCCCATGAGCAGATTCTGCTGCATGGCACGCGGCAGCTTTTGCAGGTCGTCGGCTCGCAGCAGCCGGAACAGGACGCCCAGATGTTGACGGCGATTATCGAGCAGATGGAATATCAGGGCCTGCTCAAGGACGCCGATGCGCAAGCCGATGGGCAGATGCTCGCTATGCTTACCCGTTACCTGCACCTGGTGTTGGCATCGGCCTGAGCACAGTCCGAACTTTCAAGGAGAACCTGATGAAAGCCTGGCGTGTGGTGTTGTTGACGTTGTCATTCCTGCTGCTGGGCGGTTGTCTGGTGACCTTCCATGAGCCGCTGCCGAGTAATCAGGCGGCGCCCAAGGCCCTGCTCGGCCAGTGGAGCAGCAAGGATGCCTGGGGCGAACCGCTGAAACTGGTCATCAGCCGCAGTGGCGCCGATGCCTACAAGGCCGTAGCCACGGCCAAGGGCAAGAAACCTGCAGAATATGTGTTCACCGTATCGCGCCACGGCAACCGCTGGTACCTCTCGGCCGGTGTGCCCAAGCGCCTGGGTGGCAATTTCCTGATCGGCGGCTTCGATATCGTCGATGGCAAGGAGCTGGTGCTATACAACCTCGACGTCGAGCAGGTGCAGCAGGCGGTCGAGAAGAAGGAACTGAGCGGGCACAGCATCGAGGTACCCGAAGACAACGGCGCAGGCGTTCTGATCGACAGCCCGTCCGCGCGGGTGCTGGCCTACCTGGATGACCCGGCCAATTCCGACCTGTTCGTCGAGGTGGCACGCTTCCAGCGCCGCGGCAAATAGCCAGGATCTGATTTCAAGGAGTCCCCGGTGGACGAGTATCAGCAGACCATACGCGCGCTGTCCGACCGCATTGTCGCGGCGCAGACCCCGATCCGCGTGCTGGATGCGGTGAAGTGGGACGATAGCATTCGCCAGGGCTTTCTCAAGTCCAAGGGCAAGGAGCCACCCGCGGTAGACCGCGCCTATTACCAGTCGCGCCCGCTGTCGTTCGATTCCAGCGCGGTCAAGGCCGAGTTCCAGAGCATCGAGCGCGACATCACCCGTCGGCTCGGCCAGTTCAACCCGGTCGGGCAGATCATGCGGCGCATGTGCAAGGAGTACCGCATGGTGGTGCGCATGCTTGAAGCGCGCGGCACCGAGGACTTCGGCCTGATCTCCCAGGAACTGTACGGCGCGGCGTCCGATGCGTTCCACGCCGGCGACCCGACCCTGGCCGATCTGGGCCTGATGCTTTCCGACTACCTGAACAACATCGATGGCCGTGGCGACCTCAAGGACGAGCCAAAGAACCTCACTGCCAAGGAGGCCGTGGACATTCTCCAGCGGCGCCTGAACAAGGTGTTCGGCGAGGCCGAGGAAACCATCCGCGTGTTCGAGTCCGATGGCATCGTCGCCGATGCTGCAGCGGGCGCCGACTACATCAAGGTACGCGCTGACGCCATGTTCAACAGCCGCGACGTACGCGCGCTGGAGGTGCATGAGGGCCTGGTGCACGTAGGTACCACACTGAACGGGCTCAATCAGCCGATCTGCACCTTCCTCGCCAAGGGGCCGCCCTCCTCGACGGTGACCCAGGAGGGCCTGGCGATCCTCATGGAGGTGATCGCCTTTGCCTCCTACCCCAGCCGCCTGCGCAAGCTCACCAACCGCACCCGCGCCATTCACATGGTCGAGGAGGGCGCTGATTTTCTGCAGGTGTTCGAATTCTTCCGCGCCCAGGGCTTCGAGATGGCGCAAAGCTACAGCAACGCCAGCCGGGTGTTCCGCGGTTCGGTGCCCAATGGGTTGCCGTTTACCAAGGACTTGTCCTACCTCAAAGGCTTCATCATGGTTTACAACTACATTCAGTTGGCCGTGAAGAAGGGCAAGCTTGAGCAGATTCCGCTGCTGTTCTGCGGCAAGACCACCCTCGAAGACATGCGCACCTTGCGCCAGCTGGTCGAAGAGGGCCTGGTGGAGCCGCCCAAATACCTGCCGGAGCAGTTTCGCGACCTCAACGCGCTGTCGGCGTGGATGTGCTTCTCCAACTTCCTCAACCACCTGAGCCTTGATCGCATTGAAGCCGATTACGCGAACATTCTCTGAGCGCTGCCGCTGGCTGGCACTAGGCATGTTGCTGCTGGGGCTTGGGGGGTGCAGCAGCCTGCTGTTCTACCCAGAGCCTGGCCAGCCGTTCACGCCGGAGCGGGCGAAGCTGCAGTACCGCGATGTCACCCTTTCTACTGCGGACGGTGTCCGCCTGCATGGCTGGTGGCTGCCAGCCAAGGCCGGCGTGGCGGTCAAAGGCACGGTGCTGCACCTGCATGGCAACGGCGGCAACCTGGCCGGGCACCTTGGCGGCAGCTACTGGCTGCCGGAGCAAGGCTACCAGGTGCTGATGATCGATTACCGCGGCTATGGCTTGTCCCAAGGCAAACCTGGCTTGCCGGAGGTCTATGAAGACATCGCGGCGGCCATGGCCTGGCTCGACCAGGCACCCGAGGTCAAGGGCAAGCCCTTGGTGTTGCTGGGGCAGAGCCTTGGCGGGGCGATGGCCATTCACTACCTGGCCGAGCACCCGGACCAGCGCCAGCGCTTCAGCGCGTTGGTGTTCGATGGGGTGCCGGCCAGCTATCGCGATGTCGGGCGGTTTGCCCTGAGTACCTCATGGATGACCTGGCCGTTGCAGGTGCCGTTGTCCTGGCTGGTGCCCGATGGCGACAGCGCGATCCGTTCGGTGGAGCGCCTGAGTAGCCCGCCGAAGCTGTTCTTCCACAGCATCGACGACAACCTGGTGCCGATGAACAACGGCATCCGGCTGTACCAGCACGCACCGCCACCGCGGGTGCTGCAACTGACCCGTGGCGGCCACGTGCAGACCTTCGCTGACCCGGTGTGGCGCCAGGTGATGCTGCGCTTTCTCGATGACCCGAGCCATTTCAACGGCCTGCGGCGGCTTGCCGAAGTGCCCAACTACCCTGACGAGAAGAACAAGCAATGAGTGAAGAACGCAACGCCATCCCGCTGATTCTGACCGGTGTCGGCAGCATCATCGTGACGGTGGGGGCCCTCTGGTATTACGGCTACCTGCATTTCGCAAAACCGGAGGATGCACTGCTGTTGCAGGACTTCACCATGCTCAAGACCATTCCCGGCGAGGATTACAAGGTATCCCTCGACCGCGCGCCGCAGGTCGCGCAGTGCGTGGATGGCGTGCTGGTATTGTTCGACACCGAGCAGAAAGGCCTGACCGGCGTGCTGGTGGACAACCGCAAGCGTGCGGTGCGGTGCATGGGCGAGGAGACGCCGAAGCAGGTGCAGTGAGCAGTCACTTCCTTTGGCTGTCGCAGGGTAAACCCGCTCCCACAGGTACCTCACTTGTGGGAGCGGGCTTGCCCCGCGAAGAGGCCAGAACTGACAAACAAAAACCCCGCCATCACGGCGGGGTTCTTGTTTCAGCTAGCCAGCTTACTGCGCCTGGCTCACCGAACGCGGTGCCACCGGCTGGTTGTCGTTGGAGATGGTCACCTCCACGCGGCGGTTCTGCGCACGGCCCGCGTTGCTGGAGTTTTCAGCCACCGGGTACTCCTTGCCGTAGCCTTGGGCGACGATGCGCGCCGGGTCTACGCCTGCACGTACCAGGGCCATGCGCACGGCAGCGGCGCGGCGCTCGGACAGGGTCTGGTTGTAGTTGGCCGAGCCGACGCTGTCGGTGTAGCCCTCGACGATCACCTTGCGCTCAGGGTTTTCCTGAAGGAACTGCGCCAGCTTGGTGACGTTAGGCAAGGCGCTGCTCTTGAGCTCGGCCTTGTTGAAATCGAACAGCACATCGCCGAACGTGACCAGCGTACCGCGGTCGGTCTGCTTGGCGTTGAGGCTGTCCTGCAGCTTGGCGATCTGTGCGTCGCGGGCATCCAGCTTGGCCTGGGCACGCTGGGCGGAGGCGTTTTTCAGCTCGCCTTCGGCGGTGCGCAGGGCGATGGTCTGCTTGGCCACTTCGACACGCTGGTTGGTCAGGTAAGCCAGCTGGTCGACCTTCTGGGTGTCCTCACGGTCCATGTAGGCCTTGTCGGCCTTGTTCAGCCAGTCCTGGGCGTCCTTGGTTTCAAGGGCCGCGACCTTGCTCGACTGCGGGTCGCTCTGCAGCGAAGAGAAGTTGGTGCGGGCCGACTCCAGGTTGGCGTTCGGGTCGTGCGAGCAAGCAGCGAGACCGACGCTCAGGGCCAGCAGGGCGGGAATCATGACGTAGTTGCGCATAGTGTTCATCCTTTGATCGAGTGCGAAGGCTAAGGCGGGCAGGGCAGGGCTCACTGAGCGCTGCGCAGGCCTTCCTCACGTACGTCCTGAACGCCCTGGCGGGCATCCTGCACGGCCTTCTGGGCTTTGGCAGCCTGGGCTTTGCGTTCGGCGAGGCGAGCATCCCATTCGGCCTGCTGGGCCAGGCGTCGGGCGTCGTCATACTTCTTGTCATGCATGGCAATTTCGGCCTGCTTGAACTTGTCCTGCGCCGCTTTCATTTCAACGGCGGCAAACTCGGTACCGCCAGCGCTGACGGCGGAGTTCACGGCGGACTGGGTGACGGCATACTGCTCGGTTGGCGGGTTGCCTGCACAGCCGGCCAGGACCAGGCTACTGCCCAGGGCCAGCGCGGCCAGCTTGAACCCGCGCAGGTGAGTGGATGTAAATTTCGAAGTGCGGGTCTTCATGGTGGTCAGCTCCATTGGATCACTCCTGATAACGACGATGTCCGTAGCAGTCCATCGCTCAATCCCTGGCATCGCCTCGCGTGTCGGCTGAACGGTGCACAACGGCAGGTGTGCAGGGTTTTAGCGTGATGGCTATTGGCTCTGACTGAGGCGTTTTTTGAATAGTTCAGAAAAAAATACCAAGTATTTCTGACTGATTGGTCAGCGGTTTTCCCATGGAACTTCCACTGACAGCAGCGGTATTCCGGGCCGATGGGCGGCCCGGAACATCAGGGAGGCGCGTCAGTTGCCGCTGTCGTCGCCGGTGTTGCTGAGGCTCTGCAGGTGGCGCCGTGAAAGGGCCAGGAAGCGCGGCGTAGAGCCGATGTCTTCATAAAGCGGGTCGCCTTCCTCATCGGTCGAAATGACCTTGCGGCCCTGCACGTAAGGGAAGCTGGCCTCGAGCTCTTCGAGTGCGGCGGCGACCAGTTCGCCGAGCAGTTCCTCGGCGGTGCGCTTGGGGTACATGTCGATCAGGGCCGCCAGGCGTGCTTCGGACTCCAGGTCCAGGTGCAAGCTATGGCCGGTCGGGCTCAGGGTGCCGGCGGCATTCTGTTCCCAGTGCTGGGCGAGTTCGCGGATTTTCATGATGACCTCGGTAAACGCCTTCAAAGGCTGCATCGCATCGGACTGTTGTGCCTTTACTTTAGTTTGCTTTGCCCGATCGCGGCTTGCCATCACGCCCCGGCTATGGGCACTCTTGGGCCAGTGCTGTTTCCGGAGCAGAGCGCGGGCGAGCCGCGCCGAAGAGAGGGCCAATGACCGATATCGATGTGCGCTTGCGTGAAGATGTGCATGTGTTGGGCGAATTGCTCGGCGATACCATTCGCCAGCAGCACGGTGAGGCGTTTCTGCAAAAGATCGAGGCCATCCGCCACAGCGCCAAGGCCGACCGGCGCAGTGCCGGCGAGCAGTTGAGTTCGACCCTGGCGGACCTCGCCGAGGAAGACCTGCTGCCAGTGGCGCGGGCATTCAACCAGTTTCTTAACCTCGCCAACATGGCTGAGCAGTATCAGTTGATCCGCCGCCGTGATGCCGACCAGCCCGAGCCCTTTGAAGCGCGGGTGTTGCCCGAGCTGCTGGCACGCCTCAAGCAGGCCGGGCACAAGGACGATGCCTTGGCCAGGCAGTTGGCCAAGCTCGACATCCAGCTGGTGCTCACGGCCCACCCTACCGAAGTGGCACGCCGCACTCTGATCCAGAAATACGACGCCATCGCCGGCCAGCTGGCCGCCCAGGACCACCGCGACCTGACCCCCGCCGAGCGCGAGCAGGTGCGCGAACGCCTGCGTCGGCTGATCGCCGAGGCCTGGCACACCGAAGAAATCCGCCGTACCCGGCCAACCCCTGTAGACGAAGCCAAATGGGGCTTCGCGGTGATCGAACACTCGCTCTGGCATGCAATCCCCAGCCACCTTCGCAAGGTCGACAAATCATTGTTCGACGCCACCGGCCTGCACCTGCCGCTGGAAGCTGCACCCATTCGCTTCGCCTCGTGGATGGGCGGCGACCGCGACGGCAACCCCAATGTCACTGCCGCCGTCACCCGCGAGGTGCTGCTGCTGGCGCGCTGGATGGCCGCTGACCTGTTCCTGCGTGACATCGATGCGCTGGCCGCCGAGTTGTCCATGCAGCAGGCCAGCAGTGCCGTACGCGAGCGGGTGGGGGAGAGTGCGGAGCCTTACCGCGCCGTCCTCAAGCAGTTGCGCGACCGCCTGCGGGCGACACGTGCCTGGGCCCATGCGTCGCTGGCCAGCAACCAACCGGCCAGCGCCGACGTGCTGGTGGACAACCGTGACCTGATCGCGCCGCTGGAGCTCTGCTACCAGTCGCTGTACGAATGCGGCATGGGCGTTATTGCCGATGGCCCGTTGCTCGACACCTTGCGCCGTGCAGTGACCTTCGGCCTGTTCCTCGGTCGCCTGGACGTGCGCCAGGATGCTGCCCGGCACCGCGACGCGCTGTCGGAGATCACCGATTACCTTGGCCTGGGCAACTATGCCGACTGGGATGAAGACAAGCGCATCGCGTTCCTGCAGGCCGAACTGAAAAACCGCCGGCCATTGCTCCCTGCCCACTTCACGCCCCAGGCCGACACCGCCGAAGTGCTCGCCACCTGCCGTGAAGTAGCCGCAGCACCTGGCGCATCGCTGGGGTCGTACGTCATCTCCATGGCCGGCGCGGCGTCCGATGTGCTGGCCGTGCAGTTGCTGCTCAAGGAGGCCGGCTTGACCCGGCCCATGCGTGTGGTGCCACTGTTCGAAACCCTGGCCGACCTGGACAACGCCGGGCCGGTGATGGAGCGGCTGCTGGGCCTGCCGGGCTACCGTGCGGGCCTGCGCGGGCCGCAGGAAGTGATGATCGGTTACTCCGATTCGGCCAAGGACGCCGGCACCACGGCTGCAGCCTGGGCGCAGTACCGTGCGCAGGAAAACCTGGTGCGCATCTGCCGTGAACATCAGGTCGAGCTGCTGTTGTTCCACGGCCGTGGCGGCACTGTCGGGCGTGGCGGTGGCCCGGCCCACGCGGCGATCCTGTCGCAGCCACCGGGTTCGGTGGCGGGGCGTTTTCGCACCACCGAGCAGGGCGAGATGATCCGCTTCAAGTTCGGTTTGCCGGGCATTGCCGAACAGAATCTCAACCTTTACCTAGCGGCGGTGCTGGAGGCCACCTTGTTGCCGCCGCCACCCCCTGAACCGGCCTGGCGTGCGTTGATGGACCAGTTGGCGGCCGACGGCGTCGACGCCTACCGCAGCGTAGTGCGGGAGAACCCAGACTTCGTCGAGTACTTCCGCCAGTCCACGCCGGAACAGGAACTGGGGCGCCTGCCACTGGGCAGCCGCCCGGCCAAGCGCCGCGCCGGGGGTATCGAAAGCCTGCGGGCCATCCCGTGGATCTTCGGCTGGACCCAGACACGCCTGATGCTGCCCGCCTGGCTGGGTTGGGAAACCGCCCTGAGCAACGCGCTGGCACGTGGCCAGGGCGCGTTACTGGCGCAGATGCGCGAGCAGTGGCCGTTCTTCCGTACCCGCATCGACATGCTGGAGATGGTCCTGGCCAAAGCCGACGCACAAATCGCCGAGGCCTACGACGAACGTCTGGTGCAACCCGGCCTGCTTCCTTTAGGTGCACATCTGCGCGACCTATTGTCGCAGTCCTGCCAAGTGGTCCTGGGCCTGACCGGGCAGCCGGTGCTACTGGCGCACAGCCCCGAGACCCTGGAATTCATCAGCCTGCGCAACACCTACCTGGACCCGCTGCACCGCCTTCAGGCCGAGCTGCTGGCGCGTTCGCGCAGCCGTGAAGCCGCTCTGGACAGCCCATTGGAGCAGGCCTTGCTGGTCACCGTGGCGGGGATTGCCGCAGGCCTGCGCAATACCGGCTGAGGCCATCGTGCTCTGCCCGTCACCCTGGGCGCCGTGTGACCCAGGGTAGGGTAGCGAGGGTGGTTGCGCCGGGCGCAACCGCCTGCAACCGCAGCCACGCATGGCACATTCTTGTAACTTTGGGGCGCTTGTCTGGCTGACGGGCGCTGTGTATCTTGAGCAGCCTTCTGACCGATTTATGGTCATACCCGATATTCCGGACTTGGCCCTGGTTGCCGAATCCATTGAATTTCATAAAAAAATTTGAGGAGCACGAGATGCGCGTAATTCTGCTGGGAGCTCCCGGGGCCGGTAAAGGTACTCAGGCAAAGTTCATCACCGAAAAGTTCGGTATTCCACAGATTTCCACCGGTGACATGCTGCGTGCTGCCGTCAAGGCTGGCACCCCGCTGGGCCTGGAACTGAAGAAAGTCATGGATGCCGGCCAACTGGTTTCCGACGAGCTGATCATCAGCCTGGTCAAGGAGCGCATCGCCCAGCCAGACTGCGCCAACGGCTGCCTGTTCGACGGTTTCCCACGCACCATCCCGCAAGCTGAAGCCATGGTCACTGCCGGTGTCGACATCGACGCCGTGGTCGAAATCGCTGTCGACGACGAAGAGATCGTTGGCCGTATGGCTGGCCGCCGCGTTCACCTGGCCTCGGGCCGCACCTACCACATTCAGTACAACC
Organism: Pseudomonas sp. NPDC012596; assembly: GCF_042902325.1. Classification (NCBI taxonomy): domain Bacteria; kingdom Pseudomonadati; phylum Pseudomonadota; class Gammaproteobacteria; order Pseudomonadales; family Pseudomonadaceae; genus Pseudomonas; species Pseudomonas sp. NPDC012596. The sequence goes on from NZ_JBIBEB010000004.1 coordinate 307,156, forward strand.
CGCCGAAAGTGGAAGGCAAGGACGACGTCACCGGCGAAGACCTGATCCAGCGCGACGACGACAAGGAAGAAACCGTGCGTCATCGCCTGTCGGTCTACCACACCCAGACCAAGCCGCTGGTGGAGTTCTACCAGAAGCTGTCGGCTGCCAACGCTGGCAAGCCTAAGTACAGCCACATCGAAGGTGTTGGTTCGGTCGACGCCATCACTGCCAAGGTCCTGGCAGCCCTGAGCTGATCCATCACCTGCCGCACATCACAACGGCCCGCTTATGTGGCAGCGGCCTTGTGTCGCGAAAGGGCTGCAAAGCAGCCCCATCGAATTCTGTAGCGTCGCTGAAACCCTGGGGCCCCTTGCGGCCCTTTCGCGACGCATGGCCGCTCCCACATGAGCCGCTGGTGCCCTATACTGCCGCTCTTTTCATTCGCACCTGGATACCCGTTCGATGACCACCCTGCTGGCCCTGGATACCGCCACCGAAGCCTGTTCCGTCGCGCTGCTGCATGATGGCAAGGTAACCAGCCATTACGAGGTGATCCCGCGCATGCACGCGCAGAAGCTGCTGCCGATGATCAAGCAGCTGCTGGGTGATTCCGGTGTGGCGCTCAACGCCCTCGATGCCATCGCCTTCGGCCGTGGCCCGGGCGCGTTCACCGGTGTGCGTATTGCCATCGGCGTGGTGCAGGGCTTGGCTTTTGCCCTGGAGCGCCCGGTGCTGCCGGTGTCCAACCTGGCCGCGCTGGCCCAGGGCGCGCTGCGCGAGCACGGTGCCGAGCAGGTGGCAGCTGCCATCGACGCGCGCATGGACGAAGTGTACTGGGGTTGCTACAAGGCGGTGGCCGGCGAGATGCGCCTGCAAGGCCAGGAAGCAGTGCTGCCGCCCGAGCGCGTGGCGTTGCCTGACGGCAGCAGCGGCAACTGGTACGGCGCCGGCACCGGCTGGGGCTACGCCGAGCGCCTCGCTGTGCAGGCCAGCGCCAGCAACCCGGCGGCGCTGCCGAATGCGTTGGATATCCTCAGCCTGGCACGCTTTGCCTGGGCACGTGGCGAGGCAATCGCCGCCGACCAGGCGCAACCGGTTTACCTGCGCGATAATGTAGCTACGCCCAAAGCCCGCTGAGTGCTGTTCGTCGGTTATCGCGGTTGTCGATAAAACCTTTGGTACAAACTGTGGTCCAGTTATCACTCGAGCATTAGCGACGGAACACTGATGCTGCTAAATTGCCATCATTGGTCCTGAGTGCTCATCATGCGTATCGACGGTTTTTCATCGCAGTCCTACCCGGTCAAGCGCACACCGCGCAAAGCGGCGGTGCGCGATGAAAGCATCGACGATGCCGAACTGGTCGAAGACGCCGAAGTCGCGCAGGAGGCCGCGCAGCGCCGCCGCCCCGGTGGCCTGCCGGCTCGCCAGCAAGACATGGTTTTCCCCCGCGCCCGTGACCGCCGTACTGCAACCGCGCTTGCAAGCTACCTCAGTACCGCCGGTTTTACCGATTGGGACATGGAAGTGCTGGGGCTCGACCTGTACATTTGATGGATGATTCCATCACCCCTGCCATATTTTCTCGGTTGTCCGTCATGGAGCGAAAACGCCTGGCGCGATTACCTGTACCCCGCTGATGCCACAACCCGCGAATACCTGGGCCTGTACAGCCAGGTGTTCAACGCGGTCGAGGGCAATACCACCTTCTACGCGCGCCCCGCGCCCGGCACCGTCGCGCGCTGGGCGCAGGTGATGCCGGCGCACTTTCGCTTCACCGCCAAATTCCCCCGCGATATCAGCCATGAAGGCGACCTGCGCGAGCGTTTCGAAGCCGCCTGCGATTTCACCCGGCTGCTGGCGCCGCTTGGCCAGCGAGTGTCGCCCTACTGGCTGCAATTGCCGGCGCAGTTCGGCCCGGAGCGTCTGATGGAACTGGGGCAGTTTCTCGATGAGATCGGTGTGCCGGTGGCCGTTGAGGTACGCAACCAGGCTTTCTTCGCCAAGGGTGAGGAAGAACGCCTGCTCAACCGCCTGCTGCATGAGCGCGGCGTGGAACGTATCTGCCTGGACCCGCGCGCGCTGTTCAGCTGCACGTCACGCGACACCGCTGTGCTCGACGCTCAAGCCAAGAAACCCAAGGTGCCGCCGCGCCCGGCAGCGTTCAGCCAGCACCCGCAGGTGCGCTTCATCGGCCACCCCGTGCTGGATGCCAACGAACCCTTCCTCTTGCCCTGGGTTGAGAAGGTCGCCAGTTGGATCGAGGAAGGCCGTAGCCCTTACATTTTCCTGCATACCTCCGACAACCGCCTGGCTGCCGCACTGGCCCAGCGTTTTCACCAGCGCCTGATGACCCGCTTGCCCGGCCTGGCAGCTCTGCCGGAATTGCCGCGCGCCCCTGAGGTCGAACAACTGGGACTACTCTGACCATTCCCCGACCACCCGGAGGTTGTGACCATGGATGTACAAACCCTGCGTGCCGAAGCCTTCAAGGCGCTGCACGAGCGCGATGGCGCCTTCGTCATCCCCAACCCCTGGGATGCCGGCTCCGCCAAGCTGCTGGCCAGCCTGGGCTTCGAAGCGCTGGCCACCACCAGTGCGGGGCTGGCTTTCAGCCTGGGCCGACCGGATGCGGAAGCGGCCTTGAGCCTGGACGAGACCCTGGACAACGCCGCGCTGATCGTCGACGCCACGGCCTTGCCCGTCGCCGCCGACTTGGAAAACGGCTTCGGCGACCTGCCCGATGACTGTGCGCAGACCATCCTGCGGGCTGCCGAGGCCGGGCTGGTCGGCGGCTCGATCGAAGATGCCAGCGGCCGGAGCGACGCCCCGATCTATGACTTCGGGCTGGCCGTGGAGCGCGTGCGCGCTGCGGTGCAGGCAGCTCGCAGCCTGCCCTTCCCCTTCATGCTCTGTGCCCGCGCAGAAAACCTGCTGCACGGGCGCATGGACCTGGACGACACCATCCTGCGCCTGCAGGCTTACGCCGAGGCAGGCGCCGATGTGCTCTATGCGCCGGGCTTGCGCAGTGTCGACGAAATTCGCGCAGTCGTGCAGGCCGTGGCACCGAAACCGGTCAATGTATTGATGGGCCTGGCCGGCGTGCCGCTGAGCGTCAACCAGCTGCAGGACCTGGGCGTACGCCGCATCAGCGTTGGGTCATCGCTGGCCCGGGCGGCGCTGGGGGCGTTCCAGCGCGCGGCGCTGGAGATTCGTGACCAGGGCACGTTCAGCTACGGTGAGCAGGCCTTGCCGTTCGCCCAGCTCAACGACCTGTTCCGCCGCTGAGGCGCAGTGCGCGCACTGGTGCTGCTGTGCGGCCTGCTGCTTGTGGCGGGCCTGCCCTGGCTGCTGGGTTGGCGCCTGCCGGATGCCTGGAACCCATGGGCGCCGCTGGACGTGCGCGAGCCTGCGAACCTGCTGACCCCTTACAAGTTGTCGCGGCTGCGTGATGACCCGGGCTTGTGTAAACAAGCGCTCGAGGCCAGCCAGCTGCGCTTCAGGGCACAAGCCGACAGCCCGGCCTCGGCCAAGTGCCCGTTGCAGAACGTATGGCGCATCGAGCAAGGCGATGCGCGCTTGAGCAGCAGCTTCCTGGCCAGTTGCCCGCTGGCCGTGGCTTACGCGCTGTTCGAGAACCATGGCCTGCAACCGGCTGCGCAGCGGGTGTTCGGCCAGCGCGTCGTGCAGGTGGATCACCTGGGCAGTTTCGCTTGCCGCAATGTGTATAACCGCAAGCAGGGCCGGCTCAGCCAGCACGCCACGGCCAATGCGCTGGACATCAGCGGCTTCCGCCTGGAGGGCGGCCAGCGCATCGTGCTGGCGCGGGACTGGCAGGCGGATGGGCAGAAGGCGACCTTTCTGCGCGAAGTGCAGCAGGCCGCCTGCGAAAGTTTCAGTACGGTGCTGGGCCCGGATTACAACGCGGCGCACCACAACCACTTTCACCTGGACATGGGGCGCTGGCAGATCTGCCGCTGACTTCAGGCGTGGGCGCGGACGTTGTTCAGCACCACCGGGCGCGCCCAGTGCATGTCGAATTCCAGGTCGTTCTGCTGCTTGGCCATGGTCGCTTCGTCGAATGGCTCCGGCGCGGGGTCGAGCAGGTTCATTTCAAACTCGGCGATGGGCAGGTGCAGCGGGCGCGGGGAAGGGGCCGGGCCGGGCTCGCCGAGCGGCTGGCCCTGGCTCATGACCACCGGGCGCAGCCAGGTGTTGCTGATGTCGAGCTGACGTTGCTGCTGGATCATCTCGGCGGTGCTGAAAGGCTCGGGGGCCGGCTCCAGCAGGTTGGCTTCCAGTTCGGCTTTGGGCAGGAATAGTGGCTCGGGCGGTGCGACGATGGTGTCGTGCACTGGGCAGGCCCGCTGGGCGTCGATCAACGCCAGGGCCTTGGCCCCGCCAATCGGCTCACCGCTGTGCTGATCGTATTGCACCAGCGCCTGGCTGACGCTGTCGGGCTCTTGCGCTTGCTGCTCGGCCAGCGCGCGAGCAAAGAAATCCTGCCACAGGTGGCTGACGCCCCCGAGTGCCTGGGTATTCTGCCGACCGTAGTTGCCGACAGGCGACAAGTAGGTCAAACCGATGGGAAGAGTCTCTGTCATGGCAGTCGCGCGCGTTGTGCTCTGGCAGAATAGCGGGATATTGCCTGTATCGGCCGTTTTGCCGATTCATTAAGGGCTTGGTTTGATTTTTTAGGTGTGGACGATGCAAGAGCAAGGCACGGGTATCAGGGTCGAGTCGATGGCGGCCGAGTATGCGGAACAGGCCAGGGCATGGGCCGAGCGCCTGGGCCTGCCGCTGCAGGACGATGCGGCAGGCTTCGCCGTGCAGGTAGGCGCCGAAGGCTTGCAGATCCAGCAACTGGGGCCGCAGGCTCCGGGGCCGGTGCGGGTCGATTTCGTCGAAGGCCAGGCCGCACATCGGCGCCAGTTTGGCGGCGGCAACGGGCAGATGATCGCCAAGGCCGTGGGCATTGCCCAAGGCGTGCGGCCACAAGTGCTGGATGCCACGGCAGGCCTGGGCAAGGACGCATTCGTGCTGGCCAGCTTGGGTTGCCAGATGACCCTGATCGAGCGCCAGCCGTTGATCGCGGCGTTGCTCGAAGATGGCTTGGCACGGGCCAGGGCCGACGCTGAGGTCGGGCCGATCGTCGGGCGCATGCGCCTGCTGACCGGCAACGCCATCGAGCGCATGCGCGCCTGGGAGGGTGAACCGCCGCAGGTGATCTACCTCGACCCGATGTTCCCGCATCGCGACAAGAGCGCGTTGGTGAAGAAGGAAATGCGCGTGTTCCGGCCGTTGGTCGGTGATGATATGGATGCGCCGGCGCTACTCGAAGCCGCCCTTGCGCTGGCCAGCCACCGGGTGGTGGTGAAGCGGCCGCGCAAGGCGCCGATTATCGAGGGGCCGAAGCCGAGCCATAGCCTGGAAGGCAAGTCGAGCAGGTATGACATTTATCCAAAGAAGACATTGAAAGTCTAATCTCCTATCAGATATACGTTGTCTTGTACAATTTCATTAACCTTGGCTTAATGGTCGTTCAAATGATCCTCGAATTTTGTATATTTCATGGTTAACAGCGTTGCCAGAGTAGATGTATATGTGGTCCGCTGCTGAGCCCGTTCTGGGTAACGTCCACGGACGTCCATCCGCAGGCATGTGGCGAATTTGGATGGCTACAAATCGTCGCTTAATGTCAGCCCATTGTTCTGAGGTCATACTGTCGCTCGACCCTCGGCGATCTCCGAGCGTGCCAGTAGGACTGAGCGTGCCAGTAGCGCTGGGTGGGTCGGAAGGGTGCAGTAGCGACTTATATGCTTCAGGATTGTGGTAACGGTCTTTTTTACCGGAGACTTCCAATAGACGTAACGAATTGATCTTTCGCTGTTGCGCGGCATATTCCTTATTTGTGGGGTTCATGTCAAAGCGTTTTTTTATGGATTTCTTGAGGGCCTTATATTCTCGCGTGGAGAGGTTGGGCTCATCTAACGCCAGTCGCTTGGAGAGTTTTGCGTATGAGTAACCGCCTCTCAATCTTTTAAAGTTGAATATAAAGCTCTGTCCAGTCGGATCGCTTCGATTAATCGAGTCATTGCCGCAGTACGCATAACCATTGAGCCCCCCTTCATCGAATGGCGACAAGCTATCCGGACTGTGAAAGCGCATCAATCCTGTGTTGAATAGGCGGTGGCCGTTACCCAGCAGGTAACTCTTGGTTAATAAAGGTAATAAAATTTGTCCTGTGAACCGGGATAGTAACAGGCTGTCAGCTGGAAAACTGTCATTTCCATAGGGGCTGTAGGCAATCATGCTCTGGTATTCTGACTTTATGATTATTGTTGATTCTTGTATGTCGGTGGCCAGCAATCGTGTTTGCGCAGTCTGGCTGTTCGTTTCGTACAGGTTCTGGTTGTTGGCGCTGATCACGCTGTGATGAGCACCGGTCGTATGCACGGTCGAGAGTTTGTTGCCCTTGTAAAAGAGCTTGAGTGCTTGCGATGGCATGGTGGTGCTCTCATGTACAGGTAGTACATGAGAGTCTGTCTGGATGGTGCCTGGTTGAATACTGGCAAAAATGTCAGGTAGGTGTGCCGGTTGCGGCGCACTCTGATTGGTGGGCACGGTCCGTGTGGGAGCGGCCCACAAAGGTCTGTATCTGCCTCAGGGTTGGTACGCCCGCATAAACACCTCCACCACCTCGCGCACATGCGCCTCGGCCTCGTTCCCCTCCAGCGGCCCCGCGCACCCCAGCAGCAAGCGGTAATCCGGTGCCCCTTTGACCAGGCAGAAGAAGTGCTCCGCCGCACGCAGCGGGTTGTCGATGCGCAGCAGTCCGCGTTCGTCCGCCCCGCGCAGCAGCGCTTCCATCCCCGCCAGCACGCGCTTGGGCCCAGCTTCGTAGAAGTATTCGCCAAAGCTTGGGTCCAGGCTGCCCTGGGCCATGATCAGGCGGCTGAGCTTGACCGCTTCGTCGCTGCTGATCAGTGCCTGGAAGCCTCGGGCAATGGTCAGCAGTACCTCCTCCACGGGTGCCCCCTCGGGGTACTCGAACAGCAGGTCAGGCAGCTGGATCTGGCAGGTGGCCATGACCGCCGAGCCGAACAGGGTCTGCTTGTCGGTGAAGTGGCTGTACACCGTGAGTTTTGAAACACCTGCCGCCGCAGCGACCGCATCCATGCTGGTGTTGGCATAGCCAAGGCTGAGGAACAGCGTCTTGGCCGCTTCGAGGATCGCCTCGCGCTTGGCCAGGTCCTTGGGGCGACCTGGGCCGATGGGTGCGTCGTTGGGCATTGGAATCCGCATCTGGTTGAAGGAGCGCCCATCTTACCGGCTCGGCTGCCATCCGGCTTGAAGGAATGCCCTAGCGTTAATGTTGATTTTCTTTCCGACGCTGGCTTCCCGGCTTCGGTTCCCTGACTTAATATACTCGCCAGTATAAATATTCGATGCGCTCGTCGCGGAAGGATTCATCATGTTGCGTCATGCCTTGTCCCTCGCCCTGCCTGCCGCCGCCGTGCTGTTCCTGGCGGCCTGCGGCCAGGAAGCCGCCGCCCCGGCCGCGCCTCGCCCCGCGCTGGTGGTGCAGCCGCAGCCAGCCGAAGCCGCTGCCGACAGTTACCCTGGCGAGGTGCGCGCGCGCCTGGAACCGGAGCTGGCGTTCCGCATCGCGGGCAAAGTCAGCAAACGCCTGGTGGAGGAGGGGCAACGGGTCAAGGCAGACCAGCCTTTGGCCGAGCTCGACCCCCAGGACGTACGCCTGCAACTGGAGGCCAACCGCGCGCAACTGGCGGCCGCCGAAGCCAACCTGGCACTGGTGCGCGCCGAGCGTGACCGCTACCAGAAATTGCTCGACCGGCAGATGGTCAGCCATTCCCTCTACGACAATGCCGAGAACCTGTACCGTGCCGGGCTGGCGCGCCTCAAGCAGGCCAAGGCCGAGTTCGACGTGGCCGGCAACCAGGCTGAGTACGCTGTGCTGCGTGCGCCGCAGGCCGGCGTCATCGCCAAGCGCCAGGTCGAGGTCGGCCAGGTGGTTGCTGCCGGGCAAACCGTGTTCACCTTGGCTGCCGACGGTGAGCGGGAGGTGGTGATCGGGCTGCCCGAGCAGCAGTTCGCCCGCTTCGCCGTTGGCCAGGCGGTCAGCGTAGAGTTGTGGTCGCATGGCACCGAACGCTTCCCGGGGCGCATCCGTGAGCTGTCGCCGGCAGCCGACCCGCGCTCGCGCACCTTCGCCGCGCGCATCGCCTTCACCTCGGCCAAGGTACCCGCAGACATCGGCCAGAGCGCACGCGTGTTCATTGCCCATGATGGGCTGATCCCGTTGGCTGTGCCGCTGGCGGCGGTTACCGCGGAAAACGGCCAGGCCTATGTCTGGCGGGTCAACCAGGACCGTCGCCTGGAGCGGGCGGCGGTGCGCCTCGGGGTGTATGGCACCGACAGTGTGCCGGTGCTCGAAGGTTTGAACCCTGGCGACTGGGTGGTCGCCGCTGGCGGCCATGTGCTGCGCGAAGGGCAGGAGGTGCGGCCTGTGGACCGCACCAACCGCGTGGTGAACCTGACGGCCAAGGAGTAAGTCCCGATGGGTTTCAACCTTTCCGCCTGGGCGCTGCGCAATCGCCAGATCGTACTGTTCCTGATGATCCTGCTGGCTGCCATTGGCGCCATGTCCTACACCAAGCTTGGCCAGAGCGAAGACCCGCCGTTCACTTTCAAAGCCATGGTGATCCGTACCCTGTGGCCGGGTGCTACGGCCGAGGAAGTGTCGCGCCAGGTAACCGAACGGATCGAGAAGAAGCTGATGGAAACCGGCGAGTACGAGAAGATCGTCTCGTTCTCGCGCCCCGGCGAATCGCAGGTGACCTTCATGGCCCGCGACTCGCTGCACTCCAAGGACATCCCCGAGCTGTGGTACCAGATCCGCAAGAAGGTCGCGGACATCCGCCATACCTTGCCACCGGAAATCCAGGGGCCGTTCTTCAACGACGAGTTCGGCACCACCTTCGGTAACATCTACGCGCTGACCGGTGCCGGCTTCGATTATGCGGTGCTCAAGGACTACGCCGACCGTATCCAGATCCAGCTGCAGCGGGTCAAGGACGTGGGCAAGGTCGAGCTGGTCGGGCTGCAGGACGAGAAGATCTGGATCGAACTGTCCAACCTCAAGCTGGCCACCCTGGGTGTGCCGCTCGAGGCCGTGCAGCAAGCCCTGCGCGAACAGAACGCGGTGAGTACCGCCGGGTTCTTCGAAACCCCCAGCGAGCGCCTGCAGTTGCGGGTGAGCGGGCAGTTCGACAGTGTCGAGCAGATTCGCCAGTTCCCCATCCGGGTGGGGGACCGCACCTTCCGCATCGGTGACGTCGCGGACGTGCACCGGGGTTTCAACGACCCACCCGCGCCGCGCATGCGCTTCATGGGCGAGGACGCAATTGGCCTGGCCGTTTCGATGAAGGATGGCGGCGACATCCTGGTGCTGGGCAAAGCGCTGGAAGGCGAGTTCGAACGCCTGTCGCACAACCTGCCTGCCGGCATGGAGCTGCGCAAAGTGTCCGACCAGCCGGCGGCGGTCAAGGCGGGTGTCGGCGAGTTCGTCCAGGTGCTGGTCGAGGCCCTGATAATCGTGTTGCTGGTGAGTTTCTTCTCGCTGGGCCTGCGCACCGGCCTGGTGGTGGCACTGGCCATCCCGTTGGTGCTGGCCATGACGTTTGCGGCCATGCACTACTTTGGCATCGGCCTGCACAAGATCTCGCTCGGTGCGTTGGTGCTGGCACTGGGCCTGCTGGTGGACGACGCGATCATTGCCGTGGAAATGATGGCGATCAAGATGGAGCAGGGCTTCGATCGGCTCAAGGCGGCCAGCTATGCCTGGACCAGCACGGCCTTCCCGATGCTCACCGGTACCTTGATCACCGCTGCCGGTTTCCTGCCGATTGCCACGGCGGCGTCGAGCACGGGTGAATACACCCGCTCGATTTTCCAGGTGGTGACCATCGCGCTGTTGACCTCGTGGGTCGCCGCGGTGGTGTTCGTTCCCTACCTGGGCGAACGGCTGTTGCCGGACCTGGCCAAAATGCATGCCGCCCGTCATGGCAGCGACGGCCATGCACCAGACCCTTACGCCACCCCGTTCTACCAGCGCGTACGGCGCGTGGTGGAGTGGTGCGTGCGGCGGCGCAAGACGGTGATCCTGCTTACCATCGCCGCCTTTGTCGGTAGCATCCTGTTGTTCCGCTTCGTGCCCCAGCAGTTCTTCCCCGCCTCGGGGCGCCCGGAGCTGATGGTCGACCTGAAGCTGGCCGAGGGCGCTTCGCTGGCCAATACCGCCGAGCGAGTCAAGCAACTGGAAGCGCTGCTCAAGCAGCAGGACGGCATCGATAACTATGTGGCCTACGTGGGCACCGGCTCGCCACGTTTCTACCTGCCCTTGGACCAGCAACTGCCGGCGGCAAGCTTTGCCCAGTTCGTCGTGCTGGCCAAGTCGATGGAACAGCGCGAACGCCTGCGCAGCTGGCTGATCGATACCGTAGACCAGCAGTTCCCCGACCTGCGCGCTCGCGTCACCCGCCTGGAAAACGGCCCGCCCGTGGGTTACCCGGTGCAGTTCCGTGTCACCGGCGAGCATATCGAAAAAGCACGCGCCCTGGCCCGTGAGGTCGCAGCCAAGGTGCGCGAAAACCCGCATGTGGTGAACGTGCACCTTGATTGGGAGGAGCCGAGCAAGGCCGTGTTCCTGTCGATTGACCAGGACCGTGCGCGTGCCCTCGGCGTCAGCACTGCGCACCTCTCGAGCTTCCTGCAAAGCTCGCTGACCGGTACCACGGTCAGCCAGTACCGCGAGGACAATGAGCTGATCGAGATCCTGCTGCGCGGCACCCAGAAGGAGCGCGGCGAGCTGGGCAACCTCGGTAGCCTGGCGCTGCCCACCGACAACGGCCAGAGCGTCGCGCTGTCGCAGGTGGCGACCCTGGAGTACGGGTTCGAGGAGGGCATCATCTGGCACCGCAACCGCTTGCCGACGGTGACCGTGCGTGCCGACATCTACGACAAGGAGCAGCCGGCGACCCTGGTACGGCAGATCGAGCCGACCTTGAGTGAAATCAAGGCCAAGCTGCCGGATGGCTACTTGCTGGAAGTGGGCGGTACCGTGGAGGATTCGGAGCGTGGGCAGAACTCGGTCAATGCGGGCATGCCGTTGTTCATCGTGGTCGTGTTGAGCTTGTTGATGATCCAGCTGCGCAGCTTCTCGCGCACGGTGATGGTGTTCCTCACCGCGCCCTTGGGGCTGATCGGCGTGACCCTGTTCCTGCTGGTGTTCCGGCAGCCGTTCGGGTTCGTCGCGATGCTCGGCACCATTGCCCTGGCGGGTATGATCATGCGCAACTCGGTGATCCTGGTGGACCAGATCGAACAGGACATCGCTTCGGGGATGGACCGTTGGCAGGCGATCATCGAGGCCACGGTGCGGCGCTTCCGGCCGATCGTGCTGACGGCGCTGGCGGCGGTGCTGGCCATGATCCCGCTGTCGCGCAGTGTGTTCTACGGGCCGATGGCGGTGGCGATCATGGGCGGGTTGATCGTTGCGACGGCGTTGACGCTGCTGTTCCTGCCGGCGTTGTATGCGGCGTGGTTCAGGGTGAAGAAGGGCTGAAGGCCGCAGGGGAGGGCGTTGCCCTCCATTCGCCGGCAAGCCGGCTCCTACAGTGTCGGCGCCGCTGGTGAAAGCTGTGCTGTACCTGTGGGAGCCGGCTTGCCGGCGATGGGCTGCAACGCAGCCCTTGGCCTCTACAGGGCGCCGAAGACCTTCTTCGCCAGGCTGGTAGCCGCCTGCGCCGGGTTCTGGCGAATGCTCTGCTCCTGTTTGGCGATCATTTCGAACAGGCCATCGAGGGCCTTTTCGGTCACATAGCTCTCGACGTTGGCGCTCTTGGCGTTACCCAGGCCAAGGGCCGAAGCCTGGCCAGCAAAGCTGTTGTACTGCTGAACCACGCCAACCTTGTCGGTTGCCGCCTTGACGATCGGCAGGAACTTGGCGCGGATCTGCTCGCGGCTGCTTTTGTTCAGGTATTGGGTAGCCGAGTCATCGCCACCGCTGAGGATGCCCTTGGCATCGGTCACGCTCATGTTCTTGACCGCATCCACCAGGATCGCCTGGGCTTGCGGTACCGCTGCTTCAGCGGCTTTGTTCATGCTGTCTTCCAGGGCCGTGACCTGGTCACCCTTGCCGAACATTTTCATGGCCTTGGCGGCCTTGCCGAGGTTGCCGGGTAGCTCGATGCGCACGTCGGGGTTGTTGCTGAAACCGCCGGGGGTGCTCAGCTGCTTGACGGCAACCTGTGCACCTTGGGTGAGGGCGTCCTTCAGGCCGCCGGTGGCGTCTTTCTGGGTCAGGTCGCCCAGCGACAGGGCCAGGGCGCTGGCCGACAGCAGCAAGCCGGTGCACAGGGCGGTGAAGCGCAGGGAGGAGCGAATCATGAAGCATTCCTTTTCAACAGAAGTAGGCGGATATCAGCGCACCGGATCAACTTTGATCCGTACGGGCTGCGCGTCGCTGCCATCCAGCGTGACGCCGTGGTGCTCGGTGTTGATGAACAGCAGCTTGCCGTCCAGCTCGATGCGGGCGCTCAGCGCATAACGGTGGCCAGGCTTGACCTGGGCCGGGTCATAGGTGAGGTGAAACGGCAGCGGCACGTTGCCTTTCACAGGGCCGGCCTGGCGCGCCAGGGTGACGGCAGGGGCGTCCATCAGCGACACGTCCTGCAGCTCCACACTCAAGGTGGCGGCAGGTGGCAGGGCAATGCGCTGCAGGTAGAAGACTTCGCCATCCAGGCTGGCCTGGGTGGTCGGGGTGTGGCTGGAACAGGCCGCGAGCAGGGATGCGCAACACAGCATTACGAGCTTTTTCATGGAATCTCCGTTGTCCTTGGGGCTGGCTTGTGGCCAACCCCAGGGACTTTAGCGGATTTTCCCGGCTGATAAAGCTTCAGAGACCCGAAGTTTCCGGTGAATAATCGCGGTGCAGTGCCACCTGGCGGATCGACAGGCGCAGCTCGGCCGACAGCACGCGCTTGGCCACCCCTTCGGCCAGTTCGCCGAGCTTGTCGTGATAACCCAGCTTGCCATTGCCATCCGGGCGCAGCACGCCTTGCTCGATCAAGGTCTGGATAAAATGTCGGAACAGGGCCTTGTCGAAGAACTCCGGGGCATTGAGCCCATGCAGGATCGACAGGCGCTGGGCCATCATCACGCAGAGGTCTTCCAGCTCTTCGGCGGTAAGGGTGTGCTGGCCGCTGTTGAGCAGCAGCGACGTGGCCATGTAGAAGCGTTGCAGGGTCTGGGTGATGGTGCGCGCAAGCAGGGTCAGCAGGACGAACTGACGTGAACTTGGTGGTGGGCGCACATAGCTGTCGTTCTCCTGGCGCAGCAGGCCATGTTCAACCAGCGCCGACAGCCATTGGTCGATCACCGCGTCGAGCTGATCGGGTGACCAGCGCAAGAACAGCTCGGCCTGCAGGTACGGGTACAGCGCGTGTACGTATTGGCCGAGCAGTTCGCGGCTCATCCGCGAGCTGCTGTGGAAGAAACTTGCCAGCAGCGCCGGCAAGGCAAAGATGTGCAGGACGTTGTTGCGGTAATAGGTCATCAGCACCGCGTTGGCTTCATCCAGGTAGAGGATGCGGCCGAGGGCGTCTTTCTGCTCGGACAGCAGGTCCATCCCCCTGACGTGCTCTATCAGCGCCTGGCCGTCGCCTTCCGGCAAGGTGGTGTGCTCGGAGTAGGGCACCTTGCGCAGCAAGGCGAGGTACAGGTCCAGCACGCGCGTCAGCGCACTTTCGTCCAGTGCCAGGCGGCTGGTGGAGAGCAGCGCCAGGGCCACCAGGTTGACCGGGTTGACTGCAGCCGCCTCGTTGAGGTGACGGGCCACGGTTTCGCCCAAGCGGGTGGTGGTCTCGTTGAGCCAGGCCGGGCGGAACTGCGGGCCCAGGTCCTGCTCGCGCCAGCCGGGTTGCTGCTGGTCGAGAAAGCCCGCCAGGCGGATCGGCTCACCGAAGTTCACGTAGACCTGGCCAAAACGCTGCTTCAGCGCGCCGATGACCTTGAAAATATCGAAGATCGACTCTTTCTTCTTGCTCGCCCCGCGCAGCTCACCCAGGTAGGTGCGGCCTTCGAGCACGCGCTCGTAGCCGATGTACACCGGTACGAAGACGATCGGCGTGCGCGATGAGCGCAGGAAGCTGCGCAGTGTGATCGCCAGCATTCCGGTACGTGGTTGCAGCATGCGCCCCGTGCGCGAGCGCCCGCCCTCGACGAAGTACTCGACCGGGAAGCCTTTGGTGAACAGAGTGTGCAGGTATTCGTTGAACACGGCGGTGTACAGCGGGTTGCCCTTGAACGTGCGGCGCATGAAGAAAGCGCCACCGCGGCGCAGCAGGCTGCCGACCACCGGCATGTTGAGGTTGATGCCGGCGGCGATGTGTGGCGGCGTCAGGCCGTTGCGAAATAGCAGGTAGGACAGCAGCAGGTAGTCGATGTGGCTGCGGTGGCAGGGTACGTAGATGACTTCGTGGCCCGGCGCGATGCCTTGCACCTGCTCGATGTGGTTGACCTTGATGCCGTCGTAGATCTTGTTCCAGAACCAGCTGAGCACCACTTCGAGGAAGCGGATGGCGGTGTAGGTGTAGTCCGAGGCGATTTCGTTGCCGTAGCGCAGGGCCAGCGCTTCAGCCTTGGCCACCGGGATGTTTTCCCGTTGCGCTTCGTCGCTGATCGCCTGGCGCACCATCGGCGCATGCACCAGGCCTTTGACCAGGTTGCGCCGGTGCGAGATGTCCGGGCCGATCACGGCGGTCTTGAGGTTGCGGAAATGCACGCGCATCAAGCGCTGGGCCATGCGCACCGTGCGTTCATGGCCTTTGTTGTGCTGCACCAGCTCGCGCACGTGGATGGGCGCGGAGAACTGCACGCGGGTCTTGCGCCCCAGAATCACGATGGTCAGCAGCCGGCGCAGGCGCCCGGTGACTGCCCAGCTGTCGGCGAACAGCAGCTTCCAGGGGCTGGACTCGCTGGCCGGTGTCTGGCCCCAGAACACACTGACCGGGATGATCTGTGCGTCTTCTTCGGCATGCTGGCTGACAGCCGCAATCACCCGCTCGAGGGTCGGTGGTGCACCGCGCTTATCGTGGCGGCCGAGCCAGTCCGGGTCGGGCGTGAGGTAGAAGAAACCGGCTGGCTCATGCAGGGTGCCCACAGCCACCGGCAGTACCGGGCGCGGTAGCCCCGCTTTGGTGCACTCGTGGTCGAGCACGGCCAGGTCGGTGAGCGATGGCGAGGGCAGGGCGTAGAACACCGGGCGGCTGCGGTCTAGTTGCAGGCTGGTGGCGGACTGGTTGATGGTCTCGGAGCGCACCCACAGGTACAACAGGCGACGCAGCGCGCCGAAGATCAGGCGGCGCAGGGGGGAACGGGTCATGGGGTGTGTGCCCTGGGTGTGATTTTTAGTGAGTGTGCAAGCAGTTAGTCTGCCGTATCTGCGTAAGTTCAGCAAAAACCTGCAAATGGCGCGGCGGTCATGAAAATTCTTTGTTCTGTGTCATATACTCGGCCTGCCCCTTGCAGGATATTTCGGCAAGCGGCGTCGACACGGGGAGCGATACCTGTGTCTGCAAGGCGATCTTCACAATAAAAATCCGGAGTAGTTCAGATGTCGTCTCGTGAGACTGGGAATGTAAAGTGGTTCAACGATGCCAAAGGCTTTGGCTTCATTCAGCGCGAAGGTAGTGCGGATGTGTTCGTCCATTATCGGGCGATCCGCGGTGAGGGGCATCGTACCCTGGTCGAAGGGCAGCGGGTCGAGTACTCCTGCGTGCAGGGCCAGAAAGGCCTGCAAGCCGAGGATGTAGTCGGGCTCTGAGCCTCCTGAGGCAACGCTCAAGCTGTAGGAGCTGGCTTGCCGGCGGTCACCGGCAAAGCCGGTGCCATACACCGCGGTGGCTGCATCGCCGGCAAGCCAGCGCCTACAAAAAATGCCGAGTATTCATGTGCGCCAGGTGATTTCCTCTTCACCGTCGGCGCTGATGCGGACCCAGCGGTCGGCATCTTCCTCGCCATCCTCTTCTACCCAGCCACCCGGTGCGCAGCGTACTTCCACGCCCAGTGCGGCGAACGCGGCGCGTGCACAGGCGACGTCATCGGCCCACGGGGTCTGGTCACTTTCCAGGTACAGGCTGTTCCATTTCCCTACAGCTTTGGGTAACCAAGTCACCGAAATGTTACCGGCCTTGCATTTGAAGGTCTGGCCTTTCTGTTGCCATTCGCTGCAGGGGCCAATCGCTTCGCCCAGCCACTGGGCAATCTGCTTGTGGTCGACGTCGGCGTCCTTCAGGTAGATCTCTATATCAGGTTGGCGCATAAGGGCTCCGGGTGTGCTCAGTCTTGGCGCACGAAATAGTCATAACGCATGGAAACCGTGACTTCGAACGGCTCGGCCTGGTCGATGACCTGGGCGCGCTTCTCGGCGCTTGCGCGCCAGCCGTGCGGGGTCATGGCCAGCAGGTCGGCGCGGGCCTTCGGCGCGGCCAGGCTCAGGTGGAACTCGAGGGTTTCGCTGTGGGCGTGGGCCATGCCTTCAGGTACCAGGGCCAGGTGCTTGTCGTCGGCGTAGGGGCGTACTTCATCGTAGAGCACCTCGCGCAGTTCCATCAGGTGGCCGCTGGTCGGGCCCACGCGCATCAGGCCGCCGCCCGGGCTGAGCAGGCGTTTGGCCTCGGCCCAGTCCAACGGGCTGAACACGCTGGCGAGGAACTGGCAGCTGGCATCGGCCAGGGGCACACGGGCCATGCTGGCGACCATCCAGGTAACCGAAGCGTCGCGGCGGCACGCGCGCTTGACGGCTTCGCGCGAGATATCCAGGGCGTAGCCTTCAGCCTGTGGCAGGGCCTGGGCGAGCTGCGCGGTGTAATACCCTTCGCCGCAACCGATGTCGAGCCAGGCGCCGGGCTTGCGCTCGGCGGCAAGCTGCGCCAGGCGGCGGGCTACCGGGGCGTAGTGGCCGGCGTCGAGGAAGTCACGGCGTGCTTCGACCATGGCCTGGTTGTCGCCCGGGTCACGGCTGTTCTTGTGCTGCACCGGCAGCAGGTTCAGGTAACCCTGGCGGGCACGGTCGAAGCGGTGGCCGGCCGGGCACACCACACCGTTGTCGAGCCGCGTCAGGGCCGCCTGGCAAATTGGGCAGGCAAGCATCAGGCGAGCAACCGGACCAGGGTCTGGTAGTAGATCTCGGTCAGCAGGTCGAGGTCGCTGGCCAGGATGCGCTCGTCCACCTGGTGGATGGTGGCGTTGACCGGGCCCAGCTCGACCACCTGGGTGCCCATGGTGGCGATGAAGCGGCCATCGGAGGTTCCACCGCTGGTGGACGGTTGGGTGTCGCGGCCGGTGACGCCCTTGATGCTGGCCGAGACGGCATCGAGCAGCTCACCCGGTTCGGTGAGGAACGGCAGGCCCGACAGCGCCCAGTCGATCGACCAGTCCAGCCCGTGCTTGTCGAGGATTGCCGATACCCGTGCCTGCAAACCGTCGACCGTCGACTCGGTAGAGAAACGGAAGTTGAACAGCGCGGTCAGCTCGCCCGGGACCACGTTGGTGGCGCCGGTGCCTGAGTTGAGGTTGGAGATCTGGAAGCTGGTCGGCGGGAAGAACGCGTTGCCTTCGTCCCAGTGCTCGGCGGCCAGCTCTGCCAGTGCTGGCGCGGCCAGGTGGATCGGGTTGCGCGCCAGGTGCGGGTAGGCCACATGGCCCTGTTTGCCACGTACGGTCAGCTTGGCACCCAACGAGCCACGGCGGCCGTTCTTGACCATGTCACCGAGCAGGCTGGTGCTCGACGGTTCGCCGACGATGCACCAGTCCAGCCGCTGGTTGCGTGCTTTCAGGCGCTCTACCACTGCCTTGGTGCCGTGATGGGCCGGGCCTTCCTCGTCACTGGTGATCAGGAACGCGACCTGGCCACGGTGGTTTGGGTAGTCACGCACAAAGCGCTCGCTGGCCACTACCATGCACGCCAGGCTGCCCTTCATGTCGGCCGCGCCACGGCCACAGAGCATGCCATCGGCATCGATCAGCGCCTCGAACGGCTCATGCTGCCACTGCTGCACCGGGCCGGTTGGAACCACGTCGGTGTGGCCGGCAAAGCACAACACCGGGCCTTGCTGGTTGCCGTGGGTAGCCCAGAAGTTGTCGACGTCCTCGATGCGCATCGGTTCGAGCTGGAAGCCCACGGCGCCCAGGCGGTTCATCATCTGCGCCTGGCAATCGGCGTCGACGGGGGTGACCGAGGGGCGACGGATCAGGTCGCAGGCCAGTTGAAGGGTAGGCGAGAGCTCGGCTGGGGCCGTCATGGGGGAACTCCGGGGCAAGGCAAGGCGGGGAAATCTGAGGGGCGTTATCTTATATCAAATAGCGTCGCGATAGGGGCGCAAAGCGCCCCCCGGCAATCTCAAGCCTGTTGCGGTTCGGCGGCCTTTTCCTGCGGCTTGGGCAGCGAAGACAGAAACGCCATCACCAACGCCGCCAGGTACGGCAACGACTGCACCAGCAGCATCGCCACCCAGAAGCGCATGTCGGAGCTCGGCAGCCCCTGCACCAGGTAGATGCCAAGCGCAGCCCCCCACAGCAGCAACATGATGAACAGCTCTTCCCGCGCTTCGGAAATGGCCACCAGCAGCCCATGGCTGTCGGCATTCTTCGGCGTGCGGAAGAACGGCATGCTGCTGGTGAAGAACCCGTACAGCACCGCCTTGGCGATGGTGTGCGACAGCGCCAGCCCCGCCAGCGCCGCGGCGAAGGCATCCTTGAGGTTGACCCCTACTGCCCGACGGTACAGGAAGATGATCTTGCCGACCTTGAAGAAGAACAGCGCCAGCGGCGGGATGGCGAAGATCATCAGTGGCGGGTCCACCCGGTGCGGCACGATGATCATCGCCGCCGACCACAGCAACGCACCGACGGTGAAGAAGATGTTCATGCCATCGGCGACCCACGGCAGCCAGCCGGCCAGGAAGTGATAACGCTGGCCACGGGTCAGCTCGCTGCCCTTGCCGCGCAGCAGGGCGGCGGCGTGGTGCTTGATGATCTGGATGGCACCGTAGGCCCAGCGAAAGCGCTGCTTCTTGAAGTCGATGAAGGTGTCGGGCATCAGGCCCTTGCCGTAACTATTGTGGGCGTAGGCGGCCGACAAGCCTTTCTCGAACACCCTCAGGCCCAGCTCTGCGTCCTCGCAGATGCACCATTCGGCCCAGCCTAGCTCCTCGAGCACGCTGCGCCGGGTCATGGTCATGGTGCCGTGCTGGATGATGGCGTCACGGTCGTTGCGGGTCACCATGCCGATATGGAAGAAGCCTTTGTACTCGCTGTAGCAGAGCTTCTTGAAGGCGCTCTCGTGCTGGTCGCGGTAGTCCTGCGGCGATTGCACCACGGCGATTTTCGGGTCGGCGAAGTGCGGCACCATGTGCTTGAGCCAGTTGCGATCGACGCAGTAATCCGAGTCGATCACTGCAATCACTTCGGCATCCTTGGCGGTGTGTGGCAGCAGGTAGTTCAGGGCGCCACCTTTGAAACCGGCCAACGGTGCGACATGGAAGAACTTGAAGCGCTCGCCGAGCTTTTCGCAGTGGGCCTTGAGCGGCTCCCACACGGCAGGGTCCTTGGTGTTGTTGTCGATCACCAGTACTTCGTAATCCGGGTAGTCCAGCGCGGCGAGCGCGTCGAGGGTCTGTTTGACCATCTCCGGTGGCTCGTTGTAGCACGGCACATGCACCGAGACCTTCGGCCGGTAGGCGCTGTCGCCCTGTACCGGCAGGAACTCCCGGCGCCGCTTGTGGATCCACACGGCCTCGGCCAGTTCGTGGGCCTCGGTCAGCAGCACGATGAACACCCCCAGCGCGCCCAGCGCCAGCAACACGCCCACGGTCAGGCTGAACCAGGTGCTGTACTGCTGGCTGTAGTCGTAAGCGATCCACACCAGTACCGACCCGCACAGGAAGGTGATGAATGTCAGGAAGGTTCGCCCGCGCTGGCGCAGGGCCGAGCCGTCGATGAACAACACCATCAGGGCGATCACCGCCAGCACCACCGAGGCTACCGCCAGGGCACGCCATTGAGGGATCGCTACCACAGGCCCTTCAAAGTTGAACTTCTGCTGGCGCTCAGCGTTGTACACGCCCCAGTAAGCACCCACGGAGCCTTCGTCGCTGGCCTTCCACGGTTGGTCATAGGCTTCGATGACAAAGTAGTTGTAGCCACGGCGGTTGAGGGTGTTGACCAAGGTGCGCAGGTAGATGGCCTGGTCGGCCTGAGTGGCATCGGCACCCCCGCGCATGCGGCCGTTGCTCGGCCAGCCGACTTCCGATAGCAGCAGCGGTTTACGGGCGAACTGTTGCTTCAGTTCACGTGCGCGGTCCAGCACGAACTCGACCGAATCCTTCATCGGCACGAACTCCCAATAGGGCAGGATGTGCGCGGCAATCAGGTCGACGTGCTTGGCCAACTCTGGGTGTTCCTTCCAGATATGCCACTGTTCACTGGTGGTGACGGGCACTTTGACCGCAGCGCGTACCCGGTCTAGGTATTTGATCAGGTTTTCCGGTGTGACTTCTTCACGGAACAGTGCCTCGTTGCCCACCACAACCCTCACCACGCTGCGCGAAGTGTTGGCCAGCTCGATGGCGGTGGCGATTTCGCGCTCGTTGCGTTCCAGGTCCGGGCTGATCCAGATGCCCAGCGTTACCCGCAAGCCGAACTCTTCTGCCAGGCGCGGGATATCAGCCTGGGTACCCTCCACGGTGTAGATACGAATGCTGTCGGTCAGCTTGCTCATCTGCTCCAGGTCCTGGCGCATCTCGTCATCGCTGGGGTATTGACCCTTTTGCGGGCTTTCCCCAAGGCGGAATGGCGAGTACGAGAAGCCGGAGATCTGCTCGGGCCAGGCAGGTGCGGAAACCGGGCGGTTGATCAGCGCCCAGAACCCGGTGAACAGCGCGGCGATGGCCAGGACCACCACCAGGTTGAGGCCGAATTTGCGTGATGACATTGTGGTCCATTTCTATCGAGGTGGTAGGACATTAAAGCAGCATTGGTAGTGTCTTTCCTAACGATGGAGCTGAAAGCGGCTGCTGGCCTATAATGCGCGCCGGTTTTCGAGGTATAGGTTTCGGGTAGCACCATGAGCACAGAAGATCCACGCTTCGCCGGCGTTGCCCGGCTTTACGGCGACGACGGGCTGCACCGCTTGAGCCAGGCCCATGTGGGGGTCGTCGGAATCGGCGGGGTTGGTTCGTGGGCGGCTGAGGCGCTGGCGCGCAGTGGCGTGGGGGAGATCACCCTGTTCGACCTCGACGACGTCTGCGTCAGCAATACCAACCGCCAGGCCCATGCCCTGGAAGGGCAGGTGGGGCGGCCCAAGGTCGAGGTGATGGCCGAGCGCCTGCGCGCGATCAACCCGGCGTGCACGGTGCATGCGGTGGCCGACTTCGTCACCCGCGAGACCATGGCCGAATACATTACCGAAAACCTCGATTGCGTTATCGACTGCATCGACAGCGTGATGGCCAAAGCCGCGCTGATTGCCTGGTGCCGGCGGCGCAAAATCGCCGTGGTGACCACCGGTGGCGCGGGCGGGCAGATCGACCCGACGCAGATCCAGATCGGCGACCTCAACAAGACCTTCAACGACCCGCTGGCATCGCGCGTGCGTTCCACCTTGCGCCGGGACTACAACTTCTCGCGCAACGTCAGCCGCAATTACGGTGTGCCGTGCGTGTTCTCCAGCGAGCAGCTGCGCTATCCCAAGGGGGATGGCAGCGTTTGCCTGCAGAAAAGCTTCGTCGGTGAAGGCGTGCGCCTGGACTGCTCAGGGGGCTTTGGCGCAGTGATGATGGTCACCGCGACCTTCGGCATGGTGGCTGCCAGCAAGGCGGTGGAAAAACTGGTGGCGGGTGCGCGGCGGCCTTCTGAACGGGTTAAACCGGAGTAAGGCGCTGGACCTCTGCGGGCTTCTTCGCAGGCCCCTGCAGGCGCGGGCTTGCCCGCGATGAACCCACCGCCGGTTCAACTGACCGAAACCAGCTCCGCCATCCGCTGCAACACCGCATGCAACCCATTGCTGCGCGACGGCGACAATTGCCGCTCCAGCCCCAGCCGGGTGAACCACTCGCGTAAATCCAGTGCAGCCAGTTCAGCACTGTTCAGGCCCTGCACCCGGACCAGCAGCAACGCCAGCAAACCGCGTAACAACCGCGCGTCGCTGCCTGCCTTGAACAGCCACTGGCCATCGCGCTGTTCAACCACCAGCCACACCAGGCTTTCGCAGCCATGCACCCGGTTGCCTTCGCACTTTTGCGCATCCTCCAGCGGAGCCAGGCGGTCACCCATTTGCATCAGCAACCGCGCACGCTGCTCCCAGCCACGGGCTTGTTCGAAGCTGTCCAGCGCCGCTTGGGCGTCTACAGGCAGGCTCATCGCAGCAACTCCAGGCCTTGGTCGAGGGCGTCGAAAAACCGCTGCAGGTCGTCGCTGTCGTTGTACAGCCCCAGCGACACCCGAATCGCCCCGTCCAGCCCCAGCCCTTTGAGCAAAGGCATGGCGCAGTGATGGCCAGCGCGTACGGCAATGCCCTGTTCGGTCAGCAGGTGAGCGATGTCGGCATTGTGCACGCCGTCGATGACGAAGCTGGCCAGGGCCGCCTGCGGTGAGCCCAGTACGCGCACGCCGTCACGGTCGGCCAGCCCGCGCAACAGGTGCTGATGGAGGCTGGATTCATGGTTGCTGACCGCCATGGCATCCAGGCTGGCCAGGTAATCGAGGGTCGCGCCCAGCCCGATCACACCGGCGATGGGCGGTGTGCCGGCCTCAAAGCCCAGCGGGGCGGGGCGGAAGCTGGCGCTGTGGTAATCGGCCAGCTGCACCATCTCTCCGCCGAACTGCCAGTGGCGCAGCAACTCCAGCGCCTGTGGGCGACCATAGAGCACGCCGACGCCTTCAGGGCCGTACAACTTGTGGCTGGAGAACACGTAGAAGTCACAGCCCAGTTGCTGCACATCGTGACGCCCATGCACCACGCCCTGTGCACCATCCACCACGGTCAACGCCCCTTGGGCGCGTGCGTGGGCGAGCAAGCTTGGCAGCGGCTGCCAGGTGCCGAGCACGTTGGACAACTGGCTGACGGCCAGCACCCGTGTGCGTGGGCCAATCAGTTGCAAGGCCTGGTCGAGGTCGATGCGGCCATGCGCGTCCACCGGCAGCACTACCAGGCGCATGTTGCGCCGCTGCGCCAGTTGCTGCCAGGGCAGCAGGTTGGCGTGGTGTTCCAGGGCGCTGACGGCGATCTCTTCGCCCGCCTCAAAGCGGTGTTCCAGGCCATAGGCCAGCAGGTTCAGCGCCGACGTGGCGCCGTGGGTGAAGATGATTTGCCGCGATTCGGCGGCATTGAGCCAGGCGGCCACCTTGTCGCGGCTGGTTTCGAACGCTTGGGTCGCCAGCGCGCCGGGCAGGTGCTGGGCACGGTGCACATTGGCCGCGCCGTGGCCGTAATAGTGGCTCAGGGCATCGAGCAGGGCCTGGGGCTTCTGGGTGGTGGCGGCGCTGTCCAGGTAGGTCTGGTGCTGCCGTTGCAGGGCGTCGATAGCGGGGAAATCGGCACGCCAGGGGGAGGGCTGGAACATGATCACGGGGCCTGGAATGAAAATCGGGTCTGGCGTGGTGCCAGACCCGATCTTAACATTTCATACGCTGAGCGTGCGCTGTTCGCGGGCAAGCCCGCTCCTGCAGGTACTGAAGGATTCTCAGTTGTGCGCGTGCAGCGCCTCGTTCAGCTCGATCGCCGACTTGTGCGTCTTGCACTCGACGGCGCCATTGAGCGAGTTGCGGCGGAACAGCAGGTCGGTCTGGCCGGCCAGGTCACGGGCCTTGACCACTTTGACCAGCTCGTTGTTCTCGTCGAGCAGGTTCACCTTGGTACCGGCAGTGATGTACAGGCCAGCTTCGACGGTGTTGCGGTCGCCCAGCGGGATGCCGATACCGGCGTTGGCGCCGATCAGGCAGCCTTCGCCGACTTTGATGATGATGTTACCGCCGCCGGACAGGGTGCCCATGGTCGAGCAGCCGCCGCCCAGGTCCGAGCCCTTGCCGACGAAGACGCCCGCCGAGACACGGCCTTCGATCATGCCTGGGCCTTCGGTGCCAGCGTTAAAGTTGACGAAGCCTTCGTGCATGATGGTGGTGCCTTCGCCGATGTAGGCGCCCAGGCGCACACGGGCGGTGTCGGCAATGCGCACGCCGGCCGGGACCACGTAGTCGGTCATCTTCGGGAACTTGTCCACCGAGAATACTTCCAGCAGCTCGCCCTTCAGGCGTGCTTCCAGTTGCAGTTCGGCAAGCTCCGCCAGGTCGACGGCGCCCTGGTTGGTCCAGGCCACGTTCGGCAGCAGCGGGAAGATACCGGCCAGGCTCAGGCCGTGCGGCTTGACCAGGCGGTGCGACAGCAGGTGCAGCTTGAGGTAGGCCTCTGGGGTCGAGGTCAGCGCAGCGTCTTCGGCCAGCAGGGTGGCAACCAGCGGCTTGTGGCTTTCGGCCAGGCGGGTCAACAGCGCGGCCTGGGCGGCATCGACGCCTTTCAGGGCTTCGGCCAGCTGCGCGGCCTGGCCGTTGCTGAAGGTGATGGCCTGGTTGCCGCCTTCGTAACCGAGGATCGGCGCTACGGCGGCGACCAGCTCGGCGCTCGGCTTGAGCAGCGGTTGTGCGTAGAACACTTCCAGCCAGGTGCCCTGGCGGTTCTGGGAGCCGACACCGAAGGCCAGGCTGAACAGGGTATTGGACATGTGATTACCTCGTGCGAAATAGGGTGTGAAGCGCTAGCGGGCTCAGGCCAGCGCGGCGGCGTACAGGTCAGGCTTGAAGCCCACCAGTGTGCGCGCGCCCAGGTCGAGCACCGGGCGCTTGATCATCGACGGCTGGGCCAGCATCAGTTCAACGGCCTTGGCCTGGTCGAGATCGGCCTTGCTGGCGTCGTCGAGCTTGCGGAAGGTGGTGCCGGCACGGTTGAGGATGACTTCCCAGCCGTGTTCGTCGCACCAGCGGTTCAGGCTGTCACGGTCGATGCCTTGAGCTTTGTAGTCATGGAATTCGTAGGCGATGGCTTTGTCTTCGAGCCAGGTGCGCGCCTTTTTCATGGTATCGCAGGCTTTGATGCCGTAGAGCGTGTAGGTCATTGTGTGCATTGAGGCCACAGGCTGCCCCAATCTCTCCATTTCCGAATGTCAGTCGCGGGATTATGCGGGAACGATTCTTTGAGCGCCACGGGTGTGGGGCGAATGGGGGGCCGTGTGAGCCAAGCGCATCGAGGTCGCAGCTCTCTAGTATCATCGTGTTACATATTCATCTGTCACCTGCGACTATCGTGCAGCGGTCTCGATTTAGCCATCCCCGCTAACATATTGTTTCAATGGCGATGTTTCGCCCCGCTGTAGTTCTTGATTCATAAAGGAAGCTTTTACGGATGCAGTCAGCCTATACCGTCCTCATCCTGCTGACGCTGGTAAGCGTGTCGAAACTGGTCGGGCGTATGGTCCCGCTACCCCTGCCGCTGGTGCAGATCGCCGCCGGCGCACTGTTGGCCTGGCCGACCCTGGGCCTGCACGTGGCGCTGGACCCTGAGCTATTCCTCTTCCTGTTCCTGCCCCCGCTGCTGTTTGCCGACGGCTGGCGCATCCCCAAGCGTGAGCTGTGGCGCATTCGCGGGCCGGTGGTGGCATTGGCCGTGGGGCTGGTGCTGTTCACCGTGGTCGGTGCCGGCTACTTCATCCACTGGTTGCTGCCGAGCATCCCGCTGCCCGTGGCATTCGCCTTGGCAGCCGTGTTGTCGCCGACCGACGCCGTGGCGGTTTCGGCGATAACCCAGGACCGCCTACCCACCCCGCTGATGCACATGCTCCAGGGCGAGGCGTTGATGAACGACGCGTCGGGCCTGGTGACCTTCAAGTTCGCGCTGGCAGCGGCGATCACCGGCGTGTTCTCGTTGGCCGATGCCAGCTTCAGCTTCGTGCTGGTCGCATTGGGAGGCCTGGCGGTGGGTGTGGCCCTGAGCTGGCTGATCGGTCGCCTGCGCGCCTGGATGATCGCCCGTGGCTGGGATGACCCGGCTACCCATGTGGTGTTCATGCTGCTGCTACCGTTTGCCGCTTATGTGCTGGCCGAGCGCCTTGGTGTGTCGGGCATTCTCTCGGCGGTGGCGGCCGGCATGATGCAGAGCTGGCTCGACCTGCTGCCGCGCCAGACCAGCACCCGCTTGCTCAACCGCAGCGTCTGGTCGCTGCTGGAGTTCGCGTTCAACGGCTTGATCTTCTTGCTGCTGGGCCTGCAGTTGCCCGACATCATCAAGGCGGTGGTCAGCCACGAGGCGACGGTCTGGCCAACCCTGGCCTGGCGTTGCCTGGACGTGCTGGCGATCTTCGCAGCGTTGATCCTGCTGCGGTTTATCTGGGTACAGAGCATCTGGCGGGCGATTGGTGTGGTGCGGCGCTGGCGCGGCAAGCCGGCGCTGGTGCTGATGCCAACCGCACGCTCCTGCTGGCTGCTGACCTTGGGCGGGGTACGGGGTGCGGTAACCCTGGCGGGTGTGATGTCGATACCGTTGCTGATGGGGGCGGGCCAGGCGTTCCCTGAACGAGACTTGCTGATCTTCATTGCCGCCGGGGTCATTCTATTGTCGCTGATCAGTGCCTGTATCGCGTTGCCGATCCTGCTGCGTGGCATCACCAAGAGCCCGGACGAGCGCCTGCATCAAGAGGTGCAGGAAGCCTGGC
This sequence comes from Pseudomonas sp. NPDC012596, assembly GCF_042902325.1. Classification (NCBI taxonomy): domain Bacteria; kingdom Pseudomonadati; phylum Pseudomonadota; class Gammaproteobacteria; order Pseudomonadales; family Pseudomonadaceae; genus Pseudomonas; species Pseudomonas sp. NPDC012596. Next base: position 333,981 of record NZ_JBIBEB010000004.1, read on the forward strand.
GCCGTACCGCCGAGGCGGCGATCCATGCGTTGGAAGCTGAGGAAGTGATCGACGCCAGCGCGCCGCAGGATGCCGCGCAGGCGACACTGGCCACCGAGCTCAAGGCAAGGTTGATGGCCGAGTATCGGGACGAGCTGAACAGTTACAACGACACGGCTGAGGCGAGAGCTTTGGCAGAGCAGATGGATTTGCTCGAGCGGCGTTTGCGTTTGCGTGCGCTACGGGCGCAGCGGCTGGAGCTCTATAACCTGCATCGCCAGCACCTGGTGGGCGATGAGGTGGTGCGGCAGGTGTTGGGTGAGCTGGATATGAGTGAGGCCAACCTGGGGCAGGTCAGGTAGATCTCATTGTTGGCATTCGCGGGGCAAGCCTACTCCCACAGGTCTCCAGCAACTTCAAATGCAATGGAGAACCTGTGGGGGCGGGCTTGCCCCGGGTACAAACCGAAGACATCGTTTACATTTCAAACCGGGAACATGGTTTACAGGCTAATACGCATGATCAGGAGGTATTTGA